>DATAHF010000195.1:0-6978 GCA_036263315.1 Burkholderiales bacterium | reverse complement strand
CCCGTTCTTCATTCTCGCAGGCAACTTTCTCACCCATGGCGGCGTCGCGCGGCGGATGATCAAGTTCGCCACCGCGATGATCGGTCACTGGCACGGCGGCCTCGGACTCGCGGGCGTCATGGCCTGCGCGCTGTTCGCAGCAATCTCAGGGTCGTCTCCGGCAACAGTCGTTGCCATCGGCGCGATCATCATGCCCGCAATGGTTCAACAGGGCTTTCCCAAGCGATTTGGCGCGGGCGTCATCACCACCTCGGGCGCGCTCGGCATCCTGATCCCGCCGTCGATCGTGATGGTGATGTACTCGGTCGCCACCAATACCTCGGTCGGCACGCTCTTCATGGCGGGCGTGGTCCCGGGTCTGATGCTCGCCTTCATGCTCGGGCTCGTCACCTGGTATCGCGCCCGGAAGAACAACTATCCGCGCATGCAGCTCGTCCCCGGGCGCAGCGGCACGCAGGCCTCCATCGCCACGCTCGCGGGCCTGTCGGCGAGCCTCTTCTTCATCGCCGGGCCGATTGCCCTTGCGTGGCTTGCCATGGCGCAGGTGGGGCAGGCAGGCACCGGAATTCTCGTCGTGCTGATCGGCATCGCGTGGCTGGTGCTCGCGCGCATGCTCACGAGCAACGCGTTCGTGCTGCGCTGGGTGTTCACGCTGGGCTTCGCGATCACGCCGCCGCTCATCGCCTACGCCGTCATCCAGGTCTTCCTGCCCGCGGGTGGCGCGGCGGGCGGCGCGGCGCTCGCCGGCGGCCTGTTCGCGCTGTGGCTCGCCGCCCTGTGGCCGCTCGCCAGGAAAGCCGATCTCGTCCGCGGCGCGGGCCTCGAGGCGCGCCACGAAGCGCTCGCGGTGTGGAAGAGCTTCTGGGAAAGCGTGTGGGGGCTGCTCCTCGTGATCGTGGTGCTGGGCGGCATCTACAGCGGCGTATTCACTCCCACCGAGGCCGCCGCCATGAGCGCGGTGTACGCGTTCTTCGTGGCGGTGTTCGTCTACAAGGACCTGGTGCTGAAGCAGGTGCCGAAGGTGCTGCTCGACTCGGCCAACATGAGCGCGATGCTGCTCTACATCATCACCAACGCGGTGCTCTTCTCCTACCTCCTCACCTCGGAGCAGATCCCGCAGCAGATGGCCGACTGGATGATCGGCCAAGGGTTCGGCGCGATCGGCTTCCTCCTCATGGTGAACCTGCTGCTGCTCCTCGCCGGCAACGTCATGGAGCCGTCCTCGATCGTCCTCATCACGGCGCCGATCCTCTTTCCGGTGGCGACCAAGCTCGGCATCGACCCGGTGCACTTCGGCATCCTCATCACCGTCAACATGGAAGTCGGCATGTGCCACCCGCCGGTGGGCCTGAACCTCTATGTCGCGAGCGGCATCACCAAGATGGGAATCACCGAGCTCACCATCGCGGTCTGGCCCTGGCTCCTCACGATGCTCGTGTTCCTCGTCATGGTCACCTACATCCCGCAGCTATCCCTGTGGCTGCCGAGGTTTCTCGGGATGATGTGAGAAGGCGGCTTGACGCACGTCAAACCGGCACGCGCCGCAATGCTTAGGCTGGACGCATGATCGATCCCATCGTCGCGTGGCACGAGGAGCACGTCTACTTCGGCCGGCTGCTGGCGCTGCTCAAGCGCGAGCTCGATGTGTTCCATACCGGCGCCCGCCCCAACTACGAGCTGATGCTGGACGTCCTGTCCTACCTGCAGGACTACGCCGACCAGTACCACCACCCGCGCGAAGACGAGGCCTTTACCCGCCTCGCGCGCAAGTGTCCCGACCTCGAGCTCGAGATCGCGCGCCTCAAGCAGGAGCACCGCGTCATCAAGCGCTCGGGCGAGATGCTGCGCGAATACCTCGACGAGGCTCTGGAGGGCGCGCTGATGCGCAGAAGCGACGTCGAGGTCGCGGCGGCCACCTATCTCGTCTACTACGGCAACCACATCGCGAAGGAGGAAGAGGACATCGTGACGCGCGCCGCCAAGACCCTGACCACGGAAGACTGGGCCGCGGTGCGCGATGTCGCTCCGGCGGGACAGGACCCGGTCTTCGGAGCGAAGCCGCAGGACCGCTACCGCGAGCTGCGGCGCCGGATCGCGCTGGAAGCGTAGCGATGTTCCAGGTGCGGATCCACGGGCGCGGCGGCCAGGGGGCGGTCACCGCGGCGGAGATGCTCTCCATCGCCGCCTTCCGCGAAGGCCGACACGCGCAGGCGTTCCCGAGCTTCGGCTCGGAGCGCACCGGCGCGCCGGTCGTCGCCTATTGCCGCATGGACGAGCGCGAGATCCGGGTGCGCGAGCCGATCATGCGGCCAGACGCGCTCATCATCCAGGACCCGACGCTGCTGCACCACGTCGACGTCTTCGCCGGGCTCGCGCCGCAGGGGTTCGTCCTCATCAACACCGGCAAGACGCTCGCCGAGCTCGGCCTGAACGACCTGCTGAAGACCACCGAGCGCATCGCCACGGTGCCCGCCACCGAGCTCGCGCTGAAGCACATCGGGCGCCCGTTGCCGAACGCGGTGCTGCTGGGCGCGTTCGCCTCCTTCACCGGCAGGCTGTCGATGGAAGCTGTCGCGCACGCCATCATGGAAAAATTTCCCGGCAGCGTCGGCAAAGCGAACGTGGCCGCCGCCAACGAAGCCTTCGAAAGGCTCGCCTGTGCTGAAGCAGATTGAAGGCTCGGTGGCCGTCGCGGAGGCGGTGGCGCTGTGCCGCCCCGAGGTGATCTGCGCCTACCCGATCTCGCCCCAGACCCATATCGTCGAGGGCCTCGGCCGCATCGTGGCGAGCGGCGCGCTCGGCGCCTGCCAGTTCATCAACGTCGAGTCTGAGTTCGCGGCCATGTCGGTCGCGATCGGCGCGTCGGCGGCCGGCGCGCGCGCGTATACCGCCACCGCCTCGCAAGGCCTGCTCTTCATGGCCGAGGCGCTGTTCAACGCCTCCGGCCTCGGCCTGCCGATCGTGATGACGGTGGCGAACCGCGCCATCGGCGCGCCGATCAACATCTGGAACGACCACACCGACGCCATGTCGCAGCGCGACTGCGGCTGGATCCAGCTCTTCGCCGAGACCAACCAGGAGGCGCTGGATCTCCACATCCAGGCGTTCCGCCTCGCCGAGGAGCTCTCGCTCCCGGTCATGGTGTGCATGGACGGCTTCATCCTGACGCACGCCTACGAGCGCGTGGACATGCCGACGCAGGAGCAGGTGGATCATTACCTGCCGCCTTTCGAGCCGCGCCAGGTGCTCGACCCGGCCGAGCCGGTGTCCATCGGCGCCATGGTCGGGCCGGAAGCGTTCACCGAAGTGCGCTATCTCGCCCACGCGAAGCAGATGCAGGCGCTCGATCTCATCCCGGCGTGGGCGGCGCAATTCCGCCGCGCCTTCGGGCGCAGCAGCGGCGGGCTGGTGCATGCCTATGCGATCGACGATGCCGAGACGGTCGTGGTGGCGCTCGGCTCCGTGCTCGGCACGGTGAAGGACACGGTGGACGAGATGCGCAGCCGCGGCGCGAAGATCGGCGTGCTCGGCATCACCTGCTTCCGCCCGTGGCCGCTTGCCGCGGTGAGCGCGATGCTCTCGGCCGCGAAGCGCGTGGTCGTGCTGGAGAAGAGCCTCGCCGTCGGCGTGGGCGGCATCGTGTCGACCAACGTGCGCACGACGCTCACGGGGCGCGCAGTGCCGGTCTACGACGTCATCGCCGGCCTGGGCGGCCGGCCGATCACCAAGGCGTCGCTCGAGCGCGTGTTCATCGATGCGATGAACGACGACCTCGGCCTCACCACCTTCCTCGACCTCGACGCCGCGGTGGTGGAGAAGGTCCTGCACCGCGAGAGCGAGACCCGGCGCAGCGGCCCGCTGGCGGAAAACGTCCTGAGGGAAATGCATGGCATTCCAGCCCGTTAAGTACTACCAGACCGGGACCTTCACCGTAGGCAACCGCCTGCTGCCGCCGGAGGTGCGCGCCGTGCAATCGAGCGAGCGGCGCAGCAATGCGCTCAACTCCGGCCACCGCGCCTGCCAGGGCTGCGGCGAGGCGCTCGGCGCGCGCTATGCCATCGATGCGGCGATGCAGGCCACCAATAACCGGCTGATCGCGGCCAACGCCACCGGCTGCCTCGAGGTGTTTTCCACGCCGTACCCGGAAACGTCCTGGCAGCTGCCGTGGATCCATTCCCTGTTCGGCAACGCGGCCGCCGTGGCCACGGGAATCGCCGCGGCGCTGAAGGCGAAAGGCAAGGCCGACGTGCGCGTAGTCGCGCAGGGCGGCGACGGCGGCACCACCGACATCGGCTTCGGCTGCCTCTCGGGCATGTTCGAGCGCAACGACGACGTGCTCTACATCTGCTACGACAACGAGGCGTACATGAACACCGGCGTGCAGCGCTCGTCGGCCACGCCGCCCGCGGCTCGCACCGCCACCACCTCCGGCGGCAATCCCTTCAACGAAGGCAAGAACGTCCCGGCGATCGCCATGGCGCACGGCATTCCGTACGTCGCCACCGCCACCATCGCCGACCTCCACGACCTTGAGCACAAGGTGCGGCACGCGATGCAGCTGCACGGCGCGCGCTACATCCATGTGCTGGTCTCGTGCCCGCTCGGCTGGGGCCATGCCGCCGACGCCTCCATCCGCATCGCGCGGCTCGCCAAGGAGACCGGGCTCTTCCCCGTGTTCGAGGCGGAGCACGGCGAAGTCACCAGCGTCTCGCATATCCGGCGCAAGGCGCCGGTGGAGGAGTACCTCGAGCCGCAGCGGCGCTTTGCGCACCTCTTTGCGCCGAAGCGGCGCGCCGACGTGATCGCGGCGCTCCAGGACATCGCCGATCGCAACATCGAGCGCTTCGGCCTGCTCGACCGGCCCGGATGATGCGCAAGCCTTTCGCCATTACGCTCGACCGCGGCTCGAGCCTCGCCAACCATACCGGCACCTGGCGCACGCTGCGGCCGCAATACGTCGACCGGCTGCCGCCGTGCAACGCGGGCTGCCCTGCCGGCGAGGACATCCAGGGATGGCTCTCGCGCGCGGAAGCGGGCGACTACGAGGGCGCGTGGCGCCTCCTCACCGAGGAAAACCCGCTGCCCGCCGTCATGGGCCGCGTCTGCTACCACCCGTGCGAGGGCGCGTGCAACCGCGGCAAGCTGGACGACGCGGTGGGCATCAACTCCATCGAGCGATTCCTCGGCGACGAGGCGATCCGCCGTGGCTGGGGTTTTGACAAGCCCAAAAAACCGAGCGGCAAACGCATCCTGGTCGTCGGCGCCGGTCCCTCCGGGCTTTCGGCCGCGTACCACCTCGCGAGGCTCGGCCACCAGGTCGAGATTCGCGAAGCCGGCCCGTTCGCGGGCGGCATGATGCGCTTCGGCATTCCGAAGTACCGCCTGCCGCGCGACGTGCTCGATTTCGAGATCAAGCGGATCCTCGACCTGGGCGTGGTGCTGCGCCTGAACGCCAAGGTCGAGAACGTCCTGGAAGCGAAGAAGGCGGGGGCGTTCGACGCGGTGTTCCTCGCGGTGGGCGCGCACATCGGCAAGCGCGCCTACATTCCCGCGGGCGCGTCGGCGCGCATCCTGGACGCCGTATCGCTGCTGCGCTCGATGGAGGGCGCCGAGCGGCCGCAGCTCGGGCGCAGGGTGATCGTCTACGGCGGCGGCAATACCGCGCTCGACGTGGCGCGCACGGCGAAGCGCCTGGGCGCCTCCGAGGCCATCATCGTGTACCGCCGCACGCGCGAGAAAATGCCGGCGCACGATTCCGAGCTCGAGGAAGCGCTGCAGGAGGGCGTGATGGTGAAATGGCTGTCCACCATCCGGCAAGCCGAGGGCTCGTCGATCACGGTCGAGAAAATGGTGCTCGACGACAAGGGCTTTCCGCAGCCCACCGGCGAGCTGGAGACGCTGGAAGCCGATTCCGTAGTGCTTGCGCTCGGGCAGGACGTGGACCTCAGCCTGCTGAACGGCGTCCCTGGGCTGGAGATCGCCGACGGCGTCGTGAAGGTCGGCCCGAACATGATGACCGGGCACGCCGGCATCTTCGCCGGCGGCGACATGGTGCCTTCCGAGCGCACGGTGACCGTGGGCGTCGGGCACGGCAAGAAGGCCGCGCGCCACATCGACGCCTGGCTCAATGGCAAGACGTTTGCAAAAAGCCGCGTCAACGCGCCCGCCAGCTTCGACAAGCTGAACCCCTGGTATTACTCCGACGCGCCCAAGACCGTGCGCCCGGTGCTGGACCTGGTCCGCCGCCAGTCGACCTTCGACGAGGTGCTGCGCGGGCTCGACGAAAAGAGCGCGCTCTTCGAGGCGCGCCGCTGCCTGTCGTGCGGCAACTGCTTCGAGTGCGACAACTGCTACGGCGTGTGCCCCGACAACGCGGTGATCAAGCTCGGGCCGGGCAAGGGCTTCGAGTTCAACTACGACTACTGCAAGGGCTGCGGCCTGTGCGCCGCCGAATGCCCCTGCGGCGCGATCGAGATGGTGCCCGAGTCGATCTAGGCGGCGGTCTGTTCAGCACGACGGAATGACCGCGCTACCGATCGGGGAAAGACGCGGCTTGATTTGAATCAAATCGGCACGTTCGCCCTCCCGTAGATTCGGAAGCGATGACGAGCGCGCGCTCCAAGGGGATCTCCGTCGTAGCCGCAAGCACCGTTTCCTTCACGGTCTGCTTTGCCGTGTGGATGATGTTTGCCGTGATCGGAATCCCGATCAAGAAACAGCTCGGGCTGAACGAAACCGAGTTCGGCCTGCTCGCGGCGATGCCGGTGCTTACCGGGTCCCTCATCCGGCTGCCGCTCGGAATGTGGACCGACCGCTTCGGCGGGCGGATCGTCTTCTTCCTGCTGATGCTCTCCACGGTGGTGCCGATCTGGCTCATCGGCGAAGCGACCCGGTACTGGCATTTCCTCGTGCTGGGGCTGTTCGTGGGTCTCGCCGGCGGCTCGTTCTCGGTCGGCATCGCCTATTGCGCGCGCTGGT
>DATAHF010000194.1:0-5841 GCA_036263315.1 Burkholderiales bacterium | reverse complement strand
CGAGGGCGGCAGTCCGTTTCGCGAGCCGCTCGACGGCCGCCGCGTGCCGCGCGGCTCGCCGGGCGTGCAGGCGCCCGAGTACCAGCTGCGCCTGGTCGGGCCGGGAGGCGAGGACCGCGACGACGAGGGCGAGCTTTGGCTGAAATCGCCCTACAACTGCCTGGGCTACCACAAGCGCCCGGAGGTCACGCGCGACAAGCTCGTGCACGGATGGCTGCGCACCGGCGACGTGTTCCGGCGCGACGGGGACGGCTTCTATTATTTCAAGAGCCGTGTCGACGACATGTTCTCGTGCGGCGGCGAGAACATCTATCCGAAGGAAGTCGAAGACCTGCTCTTCCGCCATCCCGCGGTGGCGAACGCGGTGGTCGCGCCCGTTCCCCACGCGGTGAAGGGCTTTGTTCCCGCCGCGCTCGTGGTGCTCAAGCGCGGCGCGCACGCCGAGGAAGAAGCGCTCAAGACCTGGTGCCTCGAGAACGGCCCGAAATACGCGCATCCGCGCTTCGTGCACATCATCGGCGAGAAGGACCTCCCGCTGAACGGCGCGGGCAAGATCGACCGCAATCTCGCGCGCACGCGGCTCTCCGAATTGGCTATACTGGATCCAGCACGACGGAATGCTCGATCGCCGAGTGCGCATCGATAGCGCGCCGGGGTCGACGTTCCGGTCGGGCCTCTCCCCCTAGGAAACCCCTCTTTCTATCCCCGAGTCCGGCTCGCCGCCGAACGCGGAACTATTTCACCGCGCCGCGGGCGGCAAAGGGCTATAGGTAGGCGGTCGCATTCGCGAGGAGGACCGCATGGCCGCTTTGCACCCGCTGCCGCCCCAGAAACGCCATCCCGCCGACTACCGGGACGATTCGGAGCACGCGGAGATCGCGCGCATCCTGTCCGAGCTTCCGGAGCGGCACCCGGCGCGCGTGGCGTACGCCACCGGCGCCTGGGAGGGCGCCAATACGCTGAGCCTCAGCCGGCTGGTGGCGCAGCGCATGGACCTGGTGGAACGCCTGATCGAGGTCTACAGCGCGCACGCGGCGGAAGCGCGTCCCCGCGTTCCGGAGCTCTAGCGCGCTGTAGCCGAATCCTGCGCGCGGCACGGCGCCTGCTTCGCGCAGCGAAACTGCCATGGCGCCGAACGAGAACGTCAACCTGCCGCTGCGCTGGGAGTTCGTCCCGGTAGCAACCACGGCGGGCGGCACCATCCTCTGGCGCTGGGGCGCTTACACGCAGGACGGCAGGCTCGCGGTGCAGTCCGACCGGGAATTCGACACCTACAGCGCCTGCATCAGCGATGCAAAGCTGCACGGCTATACCGGCTAGGCCGGTCAGTGCCGGAGCGCCGCTTCCAGGACGTCCGGCTCGACGGGCTTGCGCACGAAATCGTCGCACCCTGCGCGCAGCGCTTCGTCGCGATGCTCGAGGCCGCGCCCGGTAATGGCCACGATCCGGATGGATTTCATCTGCGGATGGCGGCGCAGCCGCTTCGCCACGTCGGCGCCCTCGCCGTCGGGCAGGCCGAGGTCGACGAGCACCACTTCGGGCAAGAAGCGGCTCGCGATGCTGAGCGCCGCGTTCACGTTGATGGCGTAATGCACCTCGTGGCCGAAGTCGCGCAGCAGGAAGGCGAGCGATTGCGCCGTGTCGAGGTCGTCCTCGATCACCAGCACGCGGCGCGGCTCCTGCCGAAGCGTGATCTTGTCCTTCAAGCGGGGCCGATGGTAACCCGGCCCCCGTTGCCTTCCATGTAGGAGTCTCTGCCCAATTGCTGTAGTCGTTTGACTACAGGCGCATGCGGTTTGCTTCTACGCGCGCGTGAGCGCGCAAAGCTGGCTTCCGATCGCGCTCCTCGCGCAAGGCGCGCTGGGAGCAGTCGATACGCTCTTCAACCACGAGCTGGTGGAGCGGCTGCCCACGCGCCCCGAAGCCCGCGGCGAGATCGGGCTGCACAGCATGCGCGAAGCAGTGTACGCGGTGCTCATGGCGGGCGTGGGCTGCTTCGAGTGGCATGGCGCGGCAGCGCTCGTGCTCACGGCGCTGCTCCTGCTCGAAGTGCTGATCACCGCGCTCGACGAGGCGGTCGAGAACCGCATCCGCGTGCTGCCGCAAAACGAGCGCGTGCTCCACGTGCTGCTGACGCTCAACCTCGGCATCGTGATCGCCCTGCTCGCGCCGATGCTCTTCGAATGGTCGTCGTACCCGAGCGCGCTCGCTCCGGTGGACCGCGGCCTGGCGGGCTGGCTGCTGCTCGCGCTCGGCGTCGCGTCGGCGGAGTGGTCGGTGCTCGATTTCTTCGCGTGGCGCGAGCTGCGCCGCGCCGCCGCCGTGCCGCTCTTCAGCCGTCCGCTGGCGCGCTACCCGTCCCCTCATTGACCTCCGAGGAGGTTGCCATGGCAGGAAAATCGGTCAAGAACAAGCGGAAGTACAAGGCGCTCAAGCGCAAGGGCATGTCGAAGGGCCGCGCCGCGCGCATCGCGAACGCCGGCAAGTCGGCGAGCCGCAAAGGCGGCCGCAACAGCCACAAGCGCAAGAAGAAGTAGCTAGCCGGCAAGCGCGGCGACGCGCTTCGCGATCCACTCCGGCGTGGCGCCGGGAAGCGTGCGCAGCTCTGCGCTCGCCTCGGCGCGCGTCTGCTGGACGCACGCGATCACCGCTTGCTTGTCGCCGTCGGCGGGCTGGCAGGCGAATTCCAGCCGGATGCCGTTCGGGTCCATGAAGTAGAGGCCCATGAGGCCCGGCAGCTGCGGGATCGGGCCGATGAACTCCACGCCCGCGCCCTTCAGCCGCTTCTGGATGTCCTCGAAGCGCGGCGGCGTCACCACGAAAGCGCAGTGCTGCATCGCGCCGATGGCGTTGCGGTTGTGGCGCGGCTCCTTGTCCTTCGGGATCTCGAAGAAAGCGAGCAGGCTGTCGTTGCCCATGTCGAAGAAGTAATGCCGGATCTGCTCGTACGGCGGGTTGCCGCGGTTGCGCGGGCCGGTGCCCAGCCCGGGCGGCACCTTCATCGCGTGCACCAGCGGAAAGCCGAGCACGTCGACGTAGAAGTCGACGGTCATCTTCATGTCGTCGGTGCAAAGCGCGAGGTGGTGCACCCCGCGGGCGATGGTCTCGGATCCGGGACGGTCGGCGGTCGGCGCTGGCATGACGCCATCATGCCAGAAGCGCTCTAGCGCCGGGACTGCGCCTGGTCGCTGCGCCGGCGCCGCGGCGGCGGGTTGAGCGCCTCCTGCTCCGCGCGCCGATCGTGCTCCTTCAGGATGATCTCCATCGCGCGCTCGAACACCGTGCGCGGCGGGCCGGACTTGGCGGCGAGCCACGAATCGATCTCTTGCGGGGTCACGCCGAGATAGGCGGTGAGCTCCCTGCGGCCGCCCTGGAGGGCGACGCATTGCTGCAGGATACGGGCGCACATCTCGGCCCAGCGGGGTTGTTGTTCCATGTCAGCTCCTACAAAAAGCCGGCCAGCCAGCGCGCCAATGAAAAGGCCGCGGCGACGAGCAGGATGAGAAAGATCGCGATCCCCGCGACCAGGACGATGCCGAACAGCCGGCTCGAGCGCTCGGCCGCCCGCGGCCGGTCCATCCACGCATCGAGCAGGCGCACGTTCTTCTGGTTCGCCTTCCAGGCGGCGTCGAAGACATCGCCCGCAAGCGGGATCATGCCCACGATGCCTTCCACGCCGACGTTGAAAGCCATGCGCAGCAGCACGGCGCGCGGCGCGCCCAGGCGCGCCGCCTCGTTGATGATGTAGCTGGAAAGCGCGACGCCGAGCAGGTCGCCGAGGAACGGAAACAAGCCGATCAGCGCGTCGATCCCGATGGTGAGCCGCGTGCCGGGCACCGGGATCGAGCTGTCGAGGAGCCAGGCGAACCACCTCAGGCGCGAGCGCACGTCCTCGCGGCCGCTTGCGTCGCTGCTGACCGACGTTACGTTGCCTTCCTCGTCTACCGAGATGGTGCGGCCGCCCATTCCGGGCATTTCTGGCAAGAAAAAGGCCCGCAGCCTGGGTTGCGTGGGCTTAAGGAGCGGCGCAAGCCGGCTGCCTGGCGATCCAGCCGGCGAGCTCGTCCACGGCGCGCTCCGCGGCGCGCGCGAAAGCGCTGCTCCCCGAGGCCGCGCTCGCGCCGGCGCCGGCTTCGGCGATGCGAAAGCTTTGCGCCGCGATGCGTCGCTCGGGCGTGACCAGCGCAGCGCGCAGCTCGATGCGCGCCTCGCTCGCATCCGGCGCGGAAAAGCGCTGGCTGAAATCCTGCAGCTCGACCTCCAGAGCGCACGCGGCGGCCGCGGTTCCCGGAAGCGCGCGCACGATCTGGCGCCGCAGGAGCTCCGCCGGCGGCGCCGCCCAGCGGCTGCTCGCGAACGGCGCGATCTCGCCCGCATCGCGCCAGGCAAGGCGATAGAACATCTCGACGCTGTCGTACGGCATCGGCGCGCGCACGCTCACTGCGCGCAGCGCGGGAAGCTGGGCCCGCGGCGCGTCCACGCCGAGGTCGTAGGTATGCACCGGCGCCTCGCGCGATGCGCAGCCGGCGAGCACGGCGAGTAGCCCGGCGACGAGGAGAGCTCTCACTTGAATCCGGGCTCCCCCGGCCCGGGCAGCGGCGCCGCGCGCCCCCAGAGCAGGCTGTCGGGCTTCTGGTTGAGCTCGGTGGCGAGCCGACCGACGCGCTGCGCGCCCCGCTCCACCGACTCGGCGAGCGAATTCATCTGCGGCAAGGTGCCCTCGCGCAGCGAAGCGGTGGTGCCCTGCGCCTCGGTCGAAAGCCGGCCGACCTGCGCGACGAGAGCGCGCGTCTCCTGGGCAAGGCGCTGCGCCTCGCGCGCGAGCTCCGGCATCGTGGCTGCAGCGTCATTCAGGCGCTCGAGCGACTGGCGCGCGAGCTTGCGGTTGTCGTCGTCCACCCAGCGCGCGACGCGCTCGGTCGTGACATCGAGGTTGCGCGACACGCGCTCGAGCGAAGCGAGGGTCTTCTTAATGGAAGCGCGGTTGTCCTCGTCGAGAAGCTTGTTCAGGCTCGCCACGAGCACGCGGGTGTCGCGCGCCAGGTCTTCCGCGCTGTCGGAGATGGTGTCCATGAACGAAGGCCGCATGGCGATCTCGCCCACGCTCTGCGCGGCATTGTCCGGCGCGGCGGCGAGCGGCGCCTCGTCCTTGCCGTCGTCCAGGAGGTGCACATAGGCGACGCCGGTGATGCCTTCCATGCCGAGCTGCGCATAGGTCCCGCGCGTGATCGGAATCTCCTTGTCGACCTCGATGTCGACCAGGATGCGGCGGCGATCCTTCGGGTCGAGGGCGATGGCGGTGACGCGGCCCACGTTGATGCCGCGGTAGCGCACCGAAGCCTGTGGATTCAGGCCGCTGACGGGCTGCGTCGCGACGACGCGGTAGGGCAGGCGCTCGTGGCGGTCGCCGCCGAGCCATTGCGCCCAGACGATGATCGCGGCGACGATGCCGATGAGGAACACGCCGGTCAGCAGCGCGTAAGCGCGATTTTCCATAGAGCGTCAGCCGGTCTCGAATGCCCGGCGTCCGCGATCTCCCCCGAAAAAGTTCTGGACGAAGCGGTGCGGCAGCTCGCGGATCTCGTCCAGGCCCCCGCAGGCGATTATATGCTGGTCGGCGAGCACGGCGACGCGGGTCGAGAGGTCGTTCAGCGTGTCGAGGTCGTGCGTCACCATGAGCACGGCGAAGCGGTGCTCCGCGCGCAGCGCCTTGATGAGGCGCACGAACTTCTCGGAGCGATCGGGATCGAGCCCCGCGGTCGGCTCGTCGAGGATGAGGAGGTCGGGCGAAAGCGCGAGCGAGCGCGCGAGCGAGACGCGCTTCACCATGCCGCCCGAGAG
>DATAHF010000193.1:0-7555 GCA_036263315.1 Burkholderiales bacterium | reverse complement strand
CCGCGTGTCGCAGCGCCGTCTCGAACGATTCGGCGAGACGCTGTTTGGCATCGGCGCGCACCCTGAGGCGGTCCACGACGACCTCGATCGTGTGTTTCACGTTGCGGTTGAGCTTCGGCAACTCCTCGAGCTCATATACCTTGCCGTCGATGCGAATGCGCACGAAACCCTGCGCGCGCAACTCCTCGAAGAGGTCCGCCTGCTCGCCCTTGCGTCCCACGATGAGCGGCGCGAGCACCATGAGGCGCGTGTCCTCGGGCAGCGTCAGCACGTGATCGACCATCTGCGAGACGCTTTGCGCGGTGAGTGCGATCCCGTGCTCCGGACAGTGAGGATCGCCGATCCGTGCGTACAGAAGCCGCAGGTAATCGTGTATTTCCGTGACGGTGCCGACCGTCGATCGCGGATTGTGGCTCGTCGCTTTCTGCTCGATCGCGATCGCGGGTGAAAGGCCGTCGATCAGGTCGACGTCCGGCTTTTCCATGAGCTGAAGGAACTGCCGCGCGTACGCCGACAGGCTCTCGACATAGCGGCGCTGCCCCTCCGCGTAAAGCGTGTCGAACGCGAGCGAGCTCTTCCCCGAGCCCGAGAGTCCCGTGATGACGACGAGCCGGTTGCGCGGCAGGTCGACGCTGAGGTTCTTCAGGTTGTGAGTGCGCGCACCGCGGATGCGGATGAAATCCATCGAGACCGAAAAGCTGAAGGAGAAAAGCGAAACTTGCTACTATAGCGCGCTTCGCTTCCCCGACTCCACCCGCTTTACAGTGCACAACTCCATGGATGAGAAGATGAGCCGCGTCGAGCTGCGCGCCGGCGCGAGCCTCGCCAGCGTGTACGGCCTGCGCATGCTCGGGCTTTTTTTCATCCTGCCGGTATTCGCGATCCACGCCGCGAATCTCGAAGGCGGAGACAACCTGACCCTCGTCGGCCTCGCGCTCGGCGCCTACGGATTGTCGCAGGGCGTGCTGCAGATTCCCTTCGGCATGGCGTCGGACCGGTGGGGCCGCAAGCCGGCCATCTACGTCGGCCTCGTCGTCTTCGCTGCGGGCAGCTTCCTCGGCATCGCGGCCCACGACATCTGGACGGCGATTGCCGCGCGCACGCTGCAGGGGGCGGGTGCCATCAATTCCGTGGCCATGGCGCTCGCCGCCGACCTGACCAGGGAGCAGCACCGCACCAAGATCATGGCGATGATCGGCGCCACCATCGGCCTCATGTTCGCGGTCTCGCTGGTCGGCGCGCCCACCCTGTATCGGGCGGTCGGCATGGATGGCGTATTCGCGCTGACGGGATTGCTCTCGCTCGCGGCAATCGGCGTCGTGAAGTACATGGTGCCGAACCCGCCGGGACCGCCGCTCGCCAGGCCGGGCGACGCGCCGCAGCCGCGCCTTCTCGACGCTGAGCTGCTGCGGCTGAACGCCGGCATCTTCGTGCTGCACGTGGTGCTGTACGCCATGTTCGTCGTCACGCCGAGCCTCATCGTGCAGGCCGGCTTGCCGCTCGCCGAGCACTGGAAGCTGTACCTGCCGGTGGTGCTGGGGTCATTCGTCCTGATGGTGCCGGCGATCTTCTATGCGGACCGCAGGAACCAGGCGAAGCCGATCCTGCTTGGGGCGGTGGCGCTGCTCGCCGCCGTGGAGTTGATCCTCGGCCTCGCGAAGGAAAGCGTCGCCATGCTGGCCGGGCTCATGCTCGCCTTCTTCATTGCGTTCAACATCCTGGAGGCGATGCTGCCGTCGCTGGTCTCCCGTATCGCCCCGGCGCACGGCCGCGGGGTCGCGATCGGCGTGTACAACACCACGCAGACGCTGGGGGTGTTCTTCGGCGGCCTTTTCGGCGGCTGGATGGCAAGGCATCATGGCGCGGGCAGCGTCTTCATCGCCTGCGCGGTACTCTGCGGGCTGTGGCTCGCGATCGCGATCGGCATGCGCCCGCTGGCGCGCCCGGTCAACGGAGTTGCGGATGCAACGTTTTGAGTTCGCAGGGACTGCTTTCAAGACTGGAGGGGTGACATGGCATCGGTGAACAAGGTGATCGTGGTCGGCAACCTGGGCCGCGATCCGGAAACGCGCTACATGCCCGACGGCGCCGCGATTACGAATGTATCGATCGCCACGACGTACCAATGGAAGGACAAGGCGAGCGGCGAGAAGAAGGAAGAGACCGAGTGGCACCGCGTCATGTTCCGCGGGCGGCTCGCGGAGATCGCGGGTGAATACCTGAAAAAGGGCTCCCAGGTCTACGTGGAGGGGCGCCTGCGCACGCGCAAGTGGCAGGACAAGGAAGGGCAGGACCGCTATACGACGGAAATCGTCGCCGACACCATGCAGATGCTCGGCTCGCGCGCGGGTTCGGGCGAGCCGCGCGCCGAGGCGCCGGCCGAAGCGAAGGCGGCCGAGCCGCGCGGCGAGGCGCGTCCCGCGGCCAAGAAGCCGGCGGGCAAGTTCGACGACATGGAGGACGACATTCCGTTCTGACCATTGATTCCGGCCCGGCGAGCCCCAAGGTTTCCGGTCGGATAGAATCGTTGTCACGGGGATAGACGATGCCGATCTACGAATACCGCTGCCTGGAGTGCAATCACCAGGAAGAACACCTGCAGAAGGTTTCCGAGCCGCCGCTCACCGTGTGCCCGAGCTGCGGCAAGCCGTCCTACAAGAAGCTGCTCAGCGCCGCCGGCTTCCAGCTGAAGGGAAGCGGCTGGTACGCCACGGATTTCCGCAACAAGGGCTCCAAGCCCGCGGACGGGAAGGACGCAAAGAAGGCCGATTCGAAAACCGAGTCGAAGCCGGACTCCGGGACCAAGACGGACTCGAAGCCGGACGCTAAGCCGGAGTCGAAGTCGGCGTCGACTTCGACGGTGACCGCCGACTGAGTCCGCAAGCCCAACTCATCACGCGGCCCGGCGCGAGCCGGGCCTTTTTATTTTCCCTGCCGTGAAGAAATATCTGATCACCGGGCTGCTCATCTGGATCCCGCTCGTCATCACGATCTGGGTACTGAAGGTGATCGTCGACATGCTGGACCAGTCGCTGCTGCTGCTGCCGGAGCACTGGCGGCCGGACTTCTGGATCGGCATGCACATCCCCGGGCTGGGATCGATCCTGACGCTTCTCATCGTGCTCTTTACCGGGATCTTCGCCACCAACTTCTTCGGCGCGCAGCTGGTCGAGCTGTGGCACGAGGTCCTGCACCGCATTCCGGTGGTGAACTCGATCTATTCGAGCGTGAAGCAGATCTCGGACACGCTTTTTTCCTCGAGCGGCCAGGCGTTCCGCAAGGCGCTCCTGGTGCAATGGCCGCACGAGGGCGCGTGGACCATCGCGTTCATGACCGGCGTGCCCGGCGGCGACGTGGTAAGGCATGTGCCGCCGGACTGCGTCAGCGTCTACGTGCCCACCACGCCCAACCCCACCGGCGGGTATTTCGTCATCGTGGCCCGCAAGGATGTCATCGAGCTCGACATGACGGTGGACCAGGCGCTGAAGTACATCATTTCCATGGGGGTCGTGCCCCCGCTCGAGCACAAGTAACCCATGCGCACGCACTACTGTGGCGAGGTCAACGCCGCGCTCGTCGGCGGCAAGGTGACGCTGTGCGGATGGGCGCACCGCCGGCGCGATCACGGCGGGGTCATCTTCATCGACCTGCGCGACCGCGAAGGCCTGGCGCAAGTGGTATGCGACCCGGACCGCGCCGAGGCGTTTGCCACGGCCGACCGGGTGCGCAACGAGTTCGTGCTGCGGGTCACCGGGGTCGTGCGGCGGCGGCCGGCGGGCACGGTGAATCCGGACCTGAAATCCGGCGAAGTGGAAGTGCTCGCGCACGAGGTCGAGGTGCTGAACCCGTCCGCGACGCCGCCGTTCCAGCTGGACGACGACAACCTCTCGGAGACCGTGCGCCTCGAGAACCGGGTGCTGGATCTGCGCCGCGAGCCCATGCAGAAGAACCTGCGGCTGCGCCATCGTGCCGCCATGGCGGTGCGCCGGTTCCTGGACGGGCACGGGTTCATCGATATCGAGACGCCCTTCCTCTACAAATCCACGCCGGAGGGGGCGCGCGAATTCCTGGTGCCTTCGCGGCTGCACGACGGGCATTTCTACGCGCTGCCGCAGTCGCCGCAGCTCTTCAAGCAGATGCTCATGGTGGCCGGCTTCGACCGCTACTACCAGATTGTCAAGTGCTTCCGCGACGAGGACCTGCGCGCCGATCGCCAGCCGGAGTTCACGCAGATCGACATCGAGACCTCGTTCCTCGCCGAAGAGGAAATCCGCGCGCTGATGGAGGACCTGGTGCGCACGGTGTTTCGCGAGGCGATCGGCGTCGCACTGCCCGATCCGTTCCCGGTGATGCGCTACGACGACGCGATCCGCGATTACGGCCTCGACAAGCCCGACCTGCGCGTACCGCTGAAGCTGACCGAGCTCACCGACGTCATGAAAGACGTCGACTTCAAGGTGTTCTCCAGCCCCGCCAACAGTCCCGGCGGCCGTGTATGCGCGCTGCGTGTGCCCGGGGGCGGCGCGCTGACGCGCGGCGAGATCGACGCCTACGGCGAATATGTGAAGGGGCTCGGTGCAAAAGGGCTTGCCTGGATCAAGGTGAACGACCGCGCAAAGGGCGCCGAAGGGCTGCAATCGCCCATCGTGAAGAATCTGCACGCGCGCGCCATCGCCGCGATTCTGGAGCGCAGCGCGGCCGCGGACGGCGACCTGCTCATGTTCGGCGCCGACAAGGCTTCGGTCGTGAACGAGTCCATGGGCGCGTTGCGCCAGAAGATCGCGCACGAGCGCGGGCTGGCGGAGCCGGGCTGGCGGCCGCTTTGGGTGGTGGACTTCCCGATGTTCGAGCTCGACGAGCCGAGCGGCCAGTGGAAAGCGCGCCACCATCCGTTCACCAGTCCGAAGGACGGGCACGAGAAGTTCATCGACGCCGCTCCGGAAAAGGCCTACGCCAAGGCGTACGACGTGGTGCTGAACGGCTGGGAGATTGGCGGCGGCTCGGTACGGATCCACCGCGAGGAAGTGCAGCAGCAGGTTTTCCGCGCGCTCAAGATTTCTCCGGAAGAAAGCCGCGCAAAATTCAGTTTCCTGCTCGACGCCCTCAAGTACGGCGCGCCGCCCCACGGCGGGATCGCCTTCGGCCTGGACCGCCTGGTCGCGCTCATGGCGGGCGCCGAGGCGATCCGTGACGTCATCGCCTTCCCGAAAACGCAGCGCGGCCAGGATCTGCTGACGGGAGCCCCGACGCCGGTCCCGGAGAAGCAGCTGCGCGAGCTGCACATTCGCCTGAGAAATCCGCTGCAGTCGTGAAGCTTCTCGCCGCGTTCCTGGCGGCGGTCGCTTTTGCCGCCTCGGCGGCCGAGGTTGGGGTGAGCGAGCTTCCGCCGCAGGCGCAGCGAACCCTTGCGCTCATCAAGGCCGGCGGGCCGTTCCCTTACGCCCAGGACGGCCGCATCTTCGGCAACCGGGAAGGCCGCCTGCCGGCGCGCCGGCGCGGCTACTATCGCGAGTACACGGTCCCGACGTTCGGCTTGCGCGGCCGCGGCGCGCGCCGGCTCATCGCAGGCGCCAAGAACGAGTACTACTACACCGAGGACCACTACCGGACGTTCAGGAGGATCCGCGAGTGAGCAAGCTCCTGCAGCGCCTGAAGGACCCCAGCCGCTCGGGCGTGTACCGCACGACGGATAGCGCCGCGCTGATCGAGGTGACGCGCGCAAACGACGTGCCGCTCGCGCGCATCGCGCTCCACGGCCGCAGCGACAAGGAAGCCCTGCTGCGGAGCATCTCCGAAGCGCTGGCATTCCCGAAATGGTTCGGCGGAAACTGGGATGCGCTGGAAGACTGCCTCGGCGATCTTTCCTGGCGCCCGGCAGCGGTCCACGTGCTGCTTTTCGAGGACGGCAGCCTCAGCGACGAGCTCGGGATTCTCATCGACGTGCTTGGATCCGTGGCGGAGCAGTGGGCCGCGCGCGGCATCCCATTCTTCGCGGTCTTCGCCGATCCGGCACAAAACCTGCCGCTCGCAGAGCTTTTTCGCCCGCGCTGATGCACAAGCTGCCGGTTTCGGTCCTGGTCGTGGTCCATACCGCCGCGCTGGAGATCCTGCTCCTCGAGCGCGCGCAGCGCGCCGGCTTCTGGCAATCGGTGACCGGCTCGCTCGATTGGCCCGAAGAGACGCTCGAAGCCGCGGCGGCGCGCGAAGTGCTGGAGGAGACCGGGATCGATGCCGCGCTCGGCGTGCTCAGCCGCTGGAACGCGGCGAATACTTTCGAAATCTATACGCAATGGCGGCACCGCTTCGCGCCCGGCGTGCGCTACAACACGGAGCACGTGCTCGGGCTGCGGCTCGCGCAGCGCGCGCCAGTGGCGCTCGCGCCGCAGGAGCACGTGGCGTTTGCCTGGCTGCCCTGGAAGGAAGCCGCGCAGCGCTGCTTCTCATGGTCGAACCGCGACGCGATACGGCTGCTGGCCGAACGCCATGTGATACCGTAGGGCGCGTGCAGCCGGGATGCCTTGCCTGTGTCGCGATTGCGTCGGTCGCCGCGATAGCGGCCGCTCCCGGCTACGCCGCCGACGATGTCGCGGTCGAAGCCCAGAGGCAGGGGGAAGCCGTGCAGGTCCAGGCGCACGCCATGATCGAGGCGCCGATCGGCCTCGTATGGCAGGTCCTCACAGATTATGAGCGCCTGCCGCGCTTCATCCCGGGGATCTCGAAAAGCGTGATCCGCGACCGCCGCGGCACGACGCTCCTCCTCGAGCAGTCGGGCGAGGCGCGGTTTCTCTTCTTCTCCTTCCCGATCGACGTCACCCTGGAGGTGACTGAATCCGCCCCGCGATGGGTCGCATCGCGCGCGGTTTCGGGCAACGTGCGCCGCATGACGGGGCGCTACGAGCTGACCGACGAGCCGGCGCAGCGCGTCATGCTGCGCTATACGGGGCTCATCGAGCCGGACTTTCGCCTCCCGCCGTTGGTGGGCGTAGCCGCGCTGCGCAGTACCGTGGCGGAGCAGTTCACCGCCATGGTTGCCGAGATCGAGCGGCGCGCCGCAGGTGAGCGATGAAGCGGCGCAGCCTGCGCGTCGTGACGCTGAACATCCACAAGGGGTTGTCGCATTTCAACCGCCGCATGGTGATTCACGACCTGCGCGAAGGCCTGCGCGCCCTCGCGCCCGACCTGGTCTTCCTGCAGGAGGTGCAGGGGCTGAACCAGCGCTACGCGCTGCGCTTCGCCGGAGCGCCGTCGATGCCCCAGCACGAGTACCTCGCGGGTGAGGACTGGCAGCACGTCTATGGGCGCAATGCGGTGTACGACCACGGTCATCATGGCAATGCGATCCTGTCGCGGTTTCCGTTCGTCTCCTTCGAGAACGAGGACGTCTCGGACCACCGCTTCGAGCGCCGCGGGCTGCTGCATTGCGTGGTCGCGGTGCCGGGCTGGCGGCGCAACCTGCATTGCGTCTGCGTGCACCTCTCGCTCCACGAGCGCGGGCGCACCCGGCAGCTCGAGGCCATCTCCGGGCGCCTCGAGGAGCTCGCGTCGCGCGAGCTGC
>DATAHF010000192.1:0-10578 GCA_036263315.1 Burkholderiales bacterium | reverse complement strand
CTACAAGCGCTACAACAAGGCGAGCGGCGAGGACGTGCCGTGGTCCGAGATCGTCAAGGGCTACGAGTACGAGGACGGCAAGTACGTCGTGCTCTCGGAGGAGGATTTCCGCCGCGCCAACGTCGAGGCGAGCAAGACGGTCGAGATCGTCGCCTTCGTCGACGCGAAGAAGATCGCCCCGCAATATTTCGAGACGCCCTATTACCTGGCGCCCGGCAAGCGCGGCGAAAAGGCCTATGCGCTGCTGCGCGACGCGCTGCGCAAGGCGGGCAAGGTCGGCATCGCCACCGTCGTGATCCGCACCCGCCAGTACCTCGCCGCGGTCTTCGCACAGGACGACGTCCTGGTGATGAACACGCTGCGCTACGCGGACGAGCTGCGAGCCGCCGACGAGCTGGATTTTTCTTCATTGAAACCTCAAAAGATTTCCGCCAAGGAGCTCGACCTCGCCCTGCGCCTCATCGACGACATGGCCGACGAGTGGAAGCCCGAGAAATACAAGGACACGTACCGCGAGGACCTCCTCGCGCGCATCGAGGAGAAGGTGAAGGCGGGCCAGACGCAGGAGATCACCAGGCCGGAGAAGGAAGGCCGCGAGAAAGGCGGCGCGGAAGTGATCGACCTCATGGCGCTGCTCAAGAAGAGCGTGGAGAAAAAAGGCGTGCAGCGCGAAAAGCCCAAGCGCGCGGCGCACAAGGGCACGAGGAGAAGGCATGCGGCTTAGCAACATCATGACGGGATCGATCGAGACCATCCCGCCCGGCGCCTCGCTCGCGGAGGCGGCGAAGAAGATGGCCTCGCAGGACATCGGCTCGCTTCCCGTGTGCTCCTCGGACCAGCGCAAGGTCGTCGGCATCATCACCGACCGCGACATCACGGTGCGCGCCGTGGCGCGCGGCCTGGATCCGAACCAGACCAAGGTGCAGGACGTCATGACGAAGGACGTGCTCGCCTGCCCCGCGGACAGCGACATCGAGGCCGCCTGCGAGCTGATGGAGAGCCGCCAGGTGCGCCGCCTGCTGGTCACCGGGGACGACGACACGCCCGTGGGCATCGTGTCGCTCGGCGACATCGCCCTCTGCCTGCGCGAGCACCAGTCGGGCGAGGTGCTGAAGAAAGTATCGGAGCCGGAGTAGCCATGCCCAAGCCGCAAGTCCGCTACGCGGTGGTCGGGCTCGGGCACATCGCCCAGGTCGCGGTGCTGCCCGCGTTCGCCAATGCCAGGCGCAACTCGCGCCTCGCCGCGCTCGTCTCGGGCGACCCGCTGAAGCGCCGCAAGCTCTCCGAGCAGTACGGCGTCGAGCGCGCCTTCCCGTACGAGGAATTCGACGTCTGCCTCAAGGAAGTGGACGCGGTGTACATCGCGCTTCCGAACAGCATGCACTGCGAGTACGCGGTGCGCGCCGCGCGCGCCGGCAAGCACGTGCTGTGCGAGAAGCCGATGGCGCTCACCGAGGAGGAATGCGAGCGCATGGGCCACGCGGCGCGCGAGGCCCGGGTGCGCCTCATGGTGGCGTACCGGCTGCACTTCGAGCGCGCCAATCTGGAGGCGATCGCCATCGCGCGCTCCGGCCGGATGGGCGAGCCGCGCGCGTTCAGCGCCGACTTCACCATGCACGTGGTGCCCGGCAACATCCGCGTGCGCAGCGAGATGGGCGGCGGGGTGCTCTATGACATCGGCATCTACTGCATCAACGCCGCCCGCGCGCTGTTCGGCGACGAGCCCCTCGAGGTGCGCGCGCTCACGGCCGGGCGCATCGGCGACGTGGAGGAAGCGGTGAGCGCGCAGCTGCGCTTCCCCGGCGAGCGGCTGGCGACGTTCACCTGCAGCTTCGGCGCCGCCGACGTCTCCGAATACCGCCTGATCGGCACCAAGGGCGACCTCGTGGTCGAGCCGGCCTTCGAATATGCGGTGCCGCTCAAGCACCGCCTCACGCTGGAGGGCGAGCCGCGCGAGCGGCGCTTCGCCAAGCGCGACCAGTTCGCCCCCGAGCTGCTGTATTTCTCCGATTGCGTGCTGCGCGGGCACGATCCCGAGCCCGGCGCCGAGGAGGGGCTCGCCGATGTGCGCATCATCCGCGCGCTGTACGAATCGGCGCGCCGCGGAGCGCCGGTCGAGCTTGCGCCCTTCGAGCGGCGCGAGCGCCCCAGCCTGGAGCAGGAGATCCGGCGCCCGCCGATCGACAAGCCGGCGACCGTCCACGCCCAGGCGCCCTCCGGAGGCCAGTGATGCGAATCCTTGCCGCGTTTCTGATCGTCTTTCTTCTCGTGGGCTGCGGCCCGAAGCCGAAAACCCAGGCCGGCGCGAGCACCGGGTCTTCGCAAACGCCGGGGCAGAAGCTCGACGCCGCGACCGCCGAAGCCAAGAGCGCGGGCAGCGACGCCGCGATGACGGCCAAGGTCAAGGCCGCGCTCGCGAACGACGTCGGGCTGAAGACCCTCAATATCGACGTGGACAGCAACGGCGGCGTGGTGACGCTGAGAGGACAGGTCGATTCGGTCGACACGAAGAAGCGCGCGCAGGAAGCGGCGCAATCGGTGAAAGGCGTCACCTGGGTCCAGAACCAGCTGTCGATCGCACCCAAGGCGGCGCCCGCGCCGTCCTCGTCGTGAAGAGCCCGGCGCCGCTCGTCTCGGTCCGGCTCACGAAGGACGGCGTGTGGAGCGTGAACGAGCGCTGCACCAGCCGCGTCGCCATCGACTACTTTCCCAGCCAATGGGCCGCGATGCGCCACGCCGTGCGCGTCGCTCGCGCGCGGCGGCGCTGCCGGGTCGCGCTGCTCGGTCCCGGCGGCGCGGTACGCGCCAGCCGCGATTACGCGCACGGCGAGGAGAAGCCGTGACGCCCGCCTCCTTCGCGCTCATCCTCGGCCTCCTCTATTGCGGGCTGGGCATCCTCGGCTTCTTGCCGCAGGCCGCGCCCGGCGGGCTCCTCCTCGGGTTCTTCCGCAGCGATGCGGCGCTCAGCTTCCTGCACCTCGTCACCGGCCTGTGGGGATTGGCGGCGTGGGGCTGGATCGGGCGGCCGGTGCCGTACGCGCGTGCGATAACCGTCGTCTACGGCGCGCTCGCCCTCATCGGCGCGCTTTGGGAGCCGTTGCGCGGAAATAACGTCTGGCTGCACGGCGCGACCGCGCTCGCCGCGGCGTATTTCGGCTGGTTCCCCGCCGCCCGCCCGAGCGCCCGCATGGAGCGCCGCCGCCACGTGGCCGAGCGCCGCCACGCGCAGGTGCTGGTGGCCTACGAGCGCCGCCGCAGCGTCGGCGACCGCCGCCTGAACCAGCCTTCGACTTTACCCGGATAGCGGTATGTGACTTGGGGGGCTTCCCACGGTAGGCTACGCGCCTAGACCCAAAAACGAGGAGGGAAGTCATGAGGATTTTCATTGCCGCAGCGCTCGCCATGGCGGTCTCGGCGGGGGCCCAGGCGCAGATCAAGGTCGGCATCATCCTGCCCTACACCGGCCAGTTCGCCGACGGCGCGACGCAGATGGACAACGCCATCAAGCTCTACGTCAAGCAGCACGGCGACACGGTGGCGGGCAAGAAGCTCGAATTCATCCGCAAGGACACGGGCGGGATCGCGCCCGACGTCGCGAAGCGCCTGGCGCAGGAGCTGGTGGTGCGCGACAAGGTCGACATCCTGACCGGGTTCCTCCTCACGCCGAACGCCATGGCGGGCGGCGACGTGTCGGCGGAGGCGAAGAAGTTCATGGTGGTGATGAACGCCGCGACTTCCATCATCACCACGAAGTCGCCCTACATGGCGCGCACCTCGCTCACCACGCCGCAGCTGAACGAGAGCCTCGGCAAGTGGGCCGCGACCAAGGGCGGGCTGAAGAACGCCTACACCATGGTGTCCGACTACGGCCCCGGCATCGACGCCGAGAAGGCGTTCCAGGAGGGGTTCAGGGCGGCCGGCGGCCAGATCGCGGGCTCGGTGCACTTCCCGGTGGCGAACCCGGACTTCTCGGCCTTCGTGCAGCGCGCCAAGGACCAGAACCCGCAGGCGATCTACGTCTTCGTGCCGGGCGGCGCGCAGCCCGCGGCGCTCGGCAAGGCGCTCGCCGAGCGCGGCATCGACACGAAGAAGATCAAGGTCCTCGGCCAGCTCGAGCTCACCGACGAGTCGGCGCGCAAGGCGATGGGCGACGTCGCCATCGGCATGATCACCGCCGCGCACTACGACCCGAACTTCAGCAACCCGCGCAACAAGGACTTCGTGAAGGCCTACGAGGCGGACTACAAGCGCACGCCGAACTTCTTCTCGATGGGCGGCTACGACGGCATGCACCTCATCTATGAAGCGCTCAAGAAGACCAAGGGCAACACCGACGGCGAGGCGCTGATCGGCGCCGCCAAGGGCATGAAGTGGGACAGCCCGCGCGGCCCGGTGCAGATCGATCCCGAGACGCGCGACATCATCCAGACGGTCTACATCCAGGAAGTGCAGAAGGTCGGCGGCGAGCTGAACAACGTCGTCATCGACAAGATCGAGAACGTCAAGGACCCGGTCAAAGAGAAAATGAAGAAGTAGCCTGCCGGCGATGCAGTCGCTCGCCGGCGTGCTGTTCGACGGGCTCGCGTACGGGATGCTGCTCTTCCTCCTGTCCGCGGGCCTGTCGGTGACGCTCGGGATGATGAATTTCGTCAACCTGGCGCACTGCGCGTTCGCCATGGTGGGCGGCTACGCCACCGTCACGCTCACCAACCGCCTCGGCTGGCCCTTCCTCGCGTCGCTGCCGATGGCGTTCGTCGCCGCGGCGCTGGTTTCCGTCGTGCTCGAGCGCACGCTGTACCGGCGCCTGTACCGCGCGAGCGAGCTCGACCAGTGCCTGTTCACCATCGGCGTGGTGTTCGTCTCCATCGCCGCGGCGGCGTACTTCTTCGGCACCGTGCAGCAGTCGGTGGAAACGCCCGCCTACCTGCGCGGCTCGGTGCAGGCGTTCGGCGTGAGCTTCGCCGTGTACCGCATCTTCCTGATCGCGGTCGCGGGCGTGATCACGCTCGCGGTGCTGGGCGGCCTCGAATACACCCGCTTCGGGGCCCGCGTGCGCGCGGCGGTGGACAACCAGCGCATGGCGCGCGGCCTGGGCATCGACGTCGACCGTACTTTCGCCGTGACCTTCGCGCTCGGCGGCGGGCTCGCCGGCCTGGGCGGCGCGCTCGCCGTGGAAATGGTCGGCCTGGACAACGTGTTCGCGTTCACCTACCTCGTGTACGTGCTGATCGTGGTGGCGGTCGGGGGCCTGGGCTCCATCGGCGGCTCGCTCGTGGCCGCCGCGCTCCTCGGCATAAGCGACATGGCCGGCAAGTACTACGTGCCGTGGCTGGGCGCCTTCCTCATCTATCTCGTGATGGTGGGACTCCTGATGTGGCGTCCCGCAGGCTTATTTGGACGGCGCTAGCGCCGTGGTGGCCTCCGCTGAGAACATTTTCGCCAGCCGCGCGCGCTGGCGCTGGAGCGAAGGCGTGTTCTGGGCTTGCACGCTCCTGCCGTTCATCGTCACGCCGGCCTACCTGCAGCTCGCGAGCCAGATCGCGATCACGGCGCTCTTCGCCCTATCGCTCGACCTCATCCTCGGCTATGCCGGGCTGGTGTCGCTCGGGCACGCGGCGTATTTCGGCCTCGGCTCGTACGCGGCGGGGCTCGCCGCCAAGCACGGCTGGGGCGAGCCGCTGAGCGGGCTTGCGCTCGCCGCCCTCGTCGCCGGCATCGCCGGTTATCTCAGCAGCCATGTCATCGTGCGCTTCCGCCATCTCGCGCTCATCATGCTGACGCTCGGATTCGGGCTGCTCCTCGCCGAGGCCGCGAACAGCGCGCACGCCCTCACCGGCGGCGCCGATGGTTTGCAGGGCGTGCGCATGTGGCCGCTCCTCGGCTTGTTCAAGTTCGACCTGTACGGGCGAACCGCGTACGCGTACTCGCTCGCGGCGCTCTTCCTGTGCTTCCTGCTTTGCCGCAGGATCATCCACTCGCCCTTCGGGCTCGCCCTGCAGGGGATCCGCGAGAATTCGGTGCGCATGTCGGCGATCGGCGCGCCGAGCCTCGCCCACCTGCGCAAGGTGTACACGATCTCGGCGGTGCTCGCCGGCGTGGCGGGCGGCCTGCTCGCGCAGACGACCGAGACGGTGTCGCTGGAAGTGCTGTCCTTCGGCCGCTCGGCGGACGTGCTCGTGATCCTCATCCTGGGCGGCGCCGGGCGCCTGTACGGCGGCCTGGTCGGCGCCCTGCTCTACATGGTGGCGCGCGACCAGTTCTCGGGCGTCAACCCGCAATACTGGTATTTCTGGATCGGGCTGCTGCTCATCGGCGTGGTGATGTTCCTGCCGAACGGCGTGCTCGGGGGGATGCAGAAATTCTTGCCACGAAAGGGCTGACCAAGGCGTTCGGCTCGCTCGTGGTCGCGCAGGGCATCGACCTCGAGCTGCCGCCCGGCGCGCGCCACGCCCTGATCGGGCCGAACGGCGCCGGCAAGACCACCCTCATCAACCTGATGACGGGGATGCTGCGCCCGGACGCGGGCCAGGTGTTCCTCGCGGGAAAGGACGTGAGCGCGCTCAAGCCGCACCAGCGCGTGCGCGCAGGCCTCGCGCGCACCTTCCAGATCAACACGCTCTTCCCGCAGCTCACGGCGCTCGAGTCGGTGACCCTCGCCGTGCTCGAGCGCGAGGGCCATGCCCACAACTGGTGGCGCGGATTGAGCGCGCACGGGAGCGCGATCGAGGAGGCTCACGCCATCCTGCGCTCGCTCAACCTCGACGCGGTCGCCACCCGCCTCACGCGCGAGCTCGCCTACGGGCAGCAGCGCCTGCTGGAGATCGCCATTGCGCTCGCCACGCGCCCGCGCGTGCTGCTCCTCGACGAGCCCGGCGCCGGCGTGCCGAAGGACGAGAGTGCCGAGCTTTTCTCGGCCATCGCGCGGCTCTCCGGCGACCTGTCGATCCTTTTCATCGAGCACGACATGGACGTCGTGTTCCGCTTCGCGAGCCGCATCATCGTCATGGTCGCGGGCCGCATCCTCGTGCAGGGCGCGCCGGACGAGATCTCCGGGAGCGCCGAGGTGCGCGAGGTCTACCTCGGGCGAGCAAGCCATCGCTGACGCCATGGCCGAGCCGCTCCTCGAATTGCGCGACGTTCGCGCGGGCTACGGCGACGCCGTGGTGCTCGACGGCGTGTCGTTCGCCCTTCCCGCGCACGGCAGCCTCGCGGTCCTCGGCCGCAACGGCGTGGGAAAGAGCACGCTGCTCCTCACGCTCATGGGGCTCACCCGGGTCTACAAGGGCACCATCGCGTGGAAGGGCCGCGACATCTCGCGCCTCCCCGCCCACGAGCGCGCCCGCCTCGGCATCGGCTGGTGCGCGCAGGAGCGCGAGATCTTCCCCTCGCTCACGGTGGAGGAGAACCTGTGCGTCGCCGCGCGCGCCGGGCGCTGGGACCTCCCCAAGGTCTACGACATCTTCCCGCGGCTGCAGGAGCGCAAAGCGCACCACGGCAACCAGCTTTCCGGCGGCGAGCAGCAAATGCTCGCCATTGCGCGCGCGCTCATGACCAACCCGTCGCTGCTGCTGCTCGACGAGCCGCTCGAGGGCCTCGCGCCCATCATCGTCGAGCAGCTCGCGCAGGACATCCGCCGCGCCATGGACGACGAAGGCATGGCGGTGATCCTGGTCGAGCAGCACGTCGAGCTGGCGCTGTCGCTCGCGCGCGAGGCGCTCCTCATCGAGCGCGGCCGCGTCGCGCACCACGGGCCCTCCGCCGAGCTCGCCGCCGATCCGGCGCTGCTCGAGCGCTACGTCGGGCTGAAGCAGTCGGAGCGCGCCGGCTAGGACTTGATGTCGCGTGCCAGCACCGGGGTGAACACCGGCGTCGGCTGCACCGAGATGATCTGGTAGAGCGTGTCCATCATGTAGTACTGGACCACCGCGAAAACCAGGAATACCGCGAGGGCAACGCGCTTCACGACGCGCCACGCGGACGCGCTGCGCGCCGCGTCGCCTTCGCGCCGCACCTGCACTTCGGTCAGCAGCGCGCGCACGTCCTGCCGCGTCCTGAGCGCGTCTTCCGGCGGCGGGGGTGCGGCGACTTGCTTTTCCGGGACCGGCGGCGCCGGTACCGCGGCCGCCTCGGGAAGGGTCTGCTGCAGCACATAGCGCAGCACGTAGTCGAGCGTGTTCGCGCCGTAGGGCTTGGTGATGTAGGCGTCCGCGCCCAGCTCCAGTCCCCTCGCGATGCTCGCCGCCTCGGTCTTCGCCGTGACCATGATGACCGGCAGGCGCGCATACGCGGGATGGCGGCGCAGCATGCCGAGCACGTCGAAGCCGTCCGCGTCCGGCAGCATGACGTCGAGGAAAATGGCGTCCGGAGCGCGCTGCTCCAGGAAACCGACCATCGCTGCGGCGGACTCCGCGCTGTGCACCCGGTAGCCCGCCTTGCTCAGGCGCAGGACGGCAAGCGCGCGCTGGTCCGGATCGTCCTCCACCACGAGCGCCACCGTATGCTGCGCCGGCTTCAGCCACGGCCGCCGGTGCACCACGCGGTCGTGCGCGACATAAGCGCCCAGGCGCGAGAGCGAGATATCGGCGAAGCGCGCGTCCGCCGAGATGCGCTCCTTCTCGTCCTCGATCGGCGGCAGGGCGGAATTCGGCGCGAGCTCCAGGCGCTCCGGCCAGCTCGCCATGGTGGACTCGATCAGGTTGCTGTTCTCGAAGCTGCGCAGCCAGCCCTCGACCGTCTCGACCGGATAGCGGGCGAGCTGGCTGTGGATGACTTCCTCGTAGCCGCAGAATTCCACCACCGCGAGCATGCGGCGATAGTCGGGCGGCAGCGCGACCTGCTCGCGGCGCGACCACAGCGCGCGTCCCTCCGGCGTCAGGCGGTAGTACTTTCTTGTTCTTGGCGGCATTGCAACGCTTCCCCCGAAGCGGCCCACTACCCAAGGGTCACATCTCTAGCACTTCCGCCAGGACGGCGCTATGAACGAAGACCTCAGGCGTGAGAAAAATGCCGCAATGCCTTATCTCGCCGTCCCGCGCGGAATTGCGCGCGTCGAATGTTCGTCAATCCTCCTCTGGATGACGTAGCCGAGAAGTGCTAGTGCCTCGCCGCGTCGGCGCAGGCGCGGCGAAAAAGCTCGGCGAAGGCCGGGGCGCTGGGCGCGCGCAGCATGTTGTCGCCGGTCGCGCCTTCCGGCCCGAAATAAGCCTGCACGCGAGAGGCATGCGCTTTCCAGTCGAGCGCGCCCCAGGCGCCGCGCACCCAGCTCTCGCATGGAAGCAGCAACGCGATGCGGCCCTCGAAGCGGCCGGGCTCGTAGGCGCGCAACGCTTCGACGGTGGCGTGCTCGACGGCGAGGCGCAGGCGCAGCACCGGATCGTTCTCCGCGGCGCGCGCTTCTTCGCGCAGGCGCTTCTTCTGCATGAGCCGCTCGCGCACATAGCGCTTGCGCTCGCTCCAGGATCCGCGGGTAAGCGAGCTCACATGCTCGCCGAAGCGCTCCAGGCGCAGGCCGGCCTTGTGCCGCAGCTGCGAGGGAAAGCGGAAGAATGCCGGGTAAGGGCTGCCGAAAAGCGCGAGCAGGCGCACCGGCGCGCCCGGCGTCTGCAGCTGCCTTGCGAGCTCGAACGCGACCGCGCCGCCCGCGCAGAATCCCGCGACGATGTACGGGCCTTCGGGATGGAACGCGCGCACCTGGTCCGCGAAGTATTTCGCGAGCGCCTCGACGCTCGCGAGCGGCGCGGCGGCGCCGTCCAGGCCCGGCGGCTGCAGGCCGAAGAACGGCTGCTCGTCGCCGAGCGATTGCGCGAGCGCGCGGTAGCAGAACACGTCGCCGTTGTGGCCCGGCACCGCGAACACCGGGATGCGGCTGCCGTTCTGCTGCAGCGGCACGATGGCGCGCTGCTGCGCGGCGGCCGCCTTCGCCGAGCGCAGGAATTCGAGGATGTCGTTCTTGCGCTGCCTGAGCTGGTCGCGCAGCTCGGGCTTCAGCACGCCCGCGGGCGCGTTGCAGCGCAGCTCGGCGCCGTCGAGCCAGACCACGATGTCCAGCCGGCGCAGCTCGTTCAGGAATGCGGCGACGCTCATAGGGCGATCTCCTCGCGCACACCCGGCTGGGTGGCGCCTTGCGCTGCGGTGCTCTCCGATTTCAGCCATGACATGCCGTCGATCAGCTCGGCGAGGCCCGCGACCGTCGGGCGCTCGAACAGGTTGCGCAGGTGCAGCTCCACCTGGAAGCGGCTGCGGATCTGCGCCACCGCGCGCACCGCCATGAGCGAGTGCGCGCCGAGGTCGAACAGATCCTGGTCGACGCCGACCGTTTCCACGTTGAGCAGCCCGGCCCAGATCTCGGCCAGCGCGCGCTCGGTCGGGGTCGCGGGCGGCGCGAGCCCCTCCGGCGCGGCCGCGACGCGCTGCGGCTCGGGCAGCGCCTTGCGGTCGATCTTGCCGTTGGGCGTCAGCGGAAAGCGCGCTAGCAGCACCAGCTGCTCCGGCACCATGTGCTCCGGCAGGCGCTGGCGCAGGAATTCTTCCAGCGCGGCCGCGGCCGGCGCATGTCCTGCGCGCGCCACCGCATAGCCC
>DATAHF010000191.1:0-6737 GCA_036263315.1 Burkholderiales bacterium | reverse complement strand
CTGGATGTTCCAGGCGTTCGCGCGCCAGAACGGCCAGGACCTGATGAACAAGGACGGCAACAAGACCAACTACGACAACAAGGACGTGGTCGCCGCGCTGCAGTACTGGCGCGACCTCGGCGCGCGCTACAAGGTCATGCCGGAAGGCACGGTCGAGTGGGGGACGCTCCGCCAGGCGTTCACCGAGGGCAAGACCGCGATGATGTGGCACACCACCGGCAACCTCACCGCGGTGAAGGACAACGCCAAGTTCCCGTTCGGCGTCGCCATGCTGCCCGCCTCCAAGCAGCGCGGCTCGCCCACCGGCGGCGGCAACTTCTACCTCTTCAAGAAGACCACGCCCGCCGAGCGCCTCGCCGCGCTCAACTTCGTGAAGTTCATGACCGCGCCCGAGCGCGCCGCCGACTGGAGCATCGCCACCGGCTACGTCGGCACGAGCCCGGCCGCCTACAGCACGCCGAAGCTCAAGGAGTACGCGAGCACGTTCCCGCAGGCGGTGGTGGCGCGCGACCAGTTCCAGTACGCCACGCCCGAGCTCTCCACGTTCCAGACCGGCCGCGTACGCAAGCTGCTGGACGACGCGGTGCAGGCCTCGCTCACCGGGCAGAAGCAGCCCGCGGCGGCGCTGAAGGCGGCGCAGACCGAGGCGATGCGGCTCCTCAAGCCTTACCAGTAGATTTGCCGGCCCCCTGACAAGGGGGCGGTGAGCGCGCTTCGCGCGCGAGCGGGGGTTTTGGTTTTCGAAAAAAACCACCCGCTCGTTTCACTCGCTTCCCCCCTTGTCAGGGGGGCGGCAAAGCACGACGATGGGTGCCTCTTCGAAGGGACCCCCATGAACCGTGCTGTTGCACTTGCGCCGCTCGCCGCGGCGCTGATCGCGTTTTCTTCCGCACCCGCCTTCGCACACGATGAAGACGCCGGCGGCCGCCCGCCCGAGAAGCTCGGCGCGGTCAATTTCCCCACCTCGTGCGCGCCCGCCGTGCAGCCGCTCTTCACGCGCGGCGTGGCGCTGCTGCACTCGTTCTGGTTCCCCGAGGGCCTGAAGACCTTCAACGAGGTGCTGAAGCAGGATCCGTCGTGCGCCATCGCCTACTGGGGGATCGGCGTGAACCGCCTGCTCAATCCCTTCGGCGGGCCCGCCGCCGAGGCGGCGCTGCTGCAGGGCCAGGAAGCGATCGAGAAGGGATTGGCGTCCGGGGCAAAGACCGAGCGCGAGCGCGACTACATCGCGGCGATCGCCGCGTTCTACGGCCGCGACCGCGCGCCCTTCCGCGAGCGCGCGCTGCGCTACGAGGCCGCGATGGAGAAGCTCGCCGCGAAATACCCGCAGGACAAGGAGGCGCAGATCTTCTATGCGCTCGCGCTCAACGTGGCCTCCGACCCGACCGACAAGACCTACGCGAAGCAGCTCAAGGCGGCGGCGATCCTCGAGCCGCTCTTCGTCGAGCAGCCCGAGCATCCCGGGCTTGCGCACTACCTCATCCACAGCTACGACTACCCGCCGATCGCGCAGAAGGGGCTGCCCGCGGCGCGGCGCTACGCCGACATCGCGCCCTCGGCGGCGCATGCGCTGCACATGCCCTCGCACATCTTCACGCGCGTCGGCGCGTGGGAGGATTCGCTCGCGACCAACCTGCGCTCGGAGAAGAACGCGCGCGACAACAAGAGCCCGCCGGACATGCTGCACGCGCTCGATTACCAGGTGTACGCGGCGCTGCAGCTCGCGCGCGACGGCGAGGCGCGCGGCGAGCTCGAGCGGATCCGAGCGCTTCCCGCGAGCGGCGAGCAGCGCGGCAGCTTCTATGCGAAGGCGGCGGCGCCGGCGCGCTACGCGCTCGAGCGCGGCGACTGGAAGCTCGCCACGGCGCTCGAGCCGGCGCCCAACGCCTTCCCCTTTACCGTCGCCATGACGCACTACGCGCGCGGCTACGGCGCCGCCCGCCTGGGCGACGCGGCCGGCGCCGAGCGCGAAGCCGCCGAGCTCGCGCGCATCCGCACCGAGCTCGCCTCGAAGAACGACAAGTACTGGGCGGCCGAGGTCGAGGCGCAGCGCCTCGCGGTCATGGCGTGGAGCAAGTGGGCGAAGGGCGAGCGCGACGCGGCGCTCGCCGAGATGCGCAAGGCCGCCGACCTCGAGGACTCGAGCGAGAAATCGCCGGTGTCGCCGGGGCGCCTGCTGCCCGCGCGCGAAGTGCTGGGCGAGATGCTGCTGGAAGCGAACCGCCCCGCGGACGCGCTCAAGGAATTCGAGACCTCCGCGGTGCGCGACCCGAACCGCTTCCGCAACTACTACGGCAGCGCGCTCGCCGCGCAGCGCTCGGGCGACGCCGCCAGGGCGCGCGCCTACTTCGAAAAGCTCGCGCAGCTCGGCGCCAAGGGCGACCCGCGGCCGGAGCTGCAGCAGGCGAAGACGTTCCTCGCCTCCCGGTGAGAGCGCTCTTCCTCGTCGTTTCGATCCTCTGCGCGTGTTCCGCGCAGGCGCAGGGCTTTCCCACCAAGCCCATACGGCTCCTCGTCACGCTGCCGCCGGGCGGGCCGACCGACGCGACCGCGCGCACCATCGGCCAGAAGGTCGGCGACGTGCTCGGCCAGACGCTGATCATCGAGAACAAGCCGGGCGCGGGCGGCCAGATCGCGGGCGAGGCGGTGGTGCGCGCGCCGGCCGACGGCTACACGCTCCTCTTCGGCGGCGTGGGCACGCACGGCATCACGCCGAACCTCTACAAGAAGCCGATGTACGACCCGGTGAAGGACCTGGCGTGCATCTCCACCGCCTCCTCCACCGCGAACGTGCTGCTCGTGCATCCGTCGCTCCCGGTGCACTCGGTGGCGGAGCTCGTCGCCTACGCGAAGGCGCATCCCGGCCTCGACTACGGCTCCTCGGGGATCGGCAACTCGCCGCACCTCACCATGGAGATGTTCCAGGACCGCGCCGGCATCAAGCTCACGCACGTGCCCTACAAGGGCGGCGCGCAGTACTCGCTCGCGCTCCTCACGGGCGAAGTGAAGGTGATGTTCAACAACCTGCCGGGCGAGCTCGGCAATATCAAGGCCGGCAAGGTGCGCCCGCTCGCGGTGACCACGAAGACGCGCGTGCCGCAGCTCCCCGACGTGCCGACGCTCGCCGAGGCCGGCGTGCCGGGGGTGGAAGTGACGGTGTGGTTCGGCTTCTTCGCGCCCGCCGCGACGCCGAAGCCGGTGATCGCGAAGCTGAACGAGGCGGTGGTGAAGGCGCTCAGCTCGCCCGATCTCAGCGAGCGCCTCGCGAGCCAGGTGGTGCAGCCCATTCCCTCGACGCCCGAGGAGTGCAACGCCTACGTGAAGGCCGAGATCGCGAAGTGGGCGAAAGTAATCGAGGACGCGAAGGTGCCGAAAGAGTAGAACCCCCGCTCGCCTGCGGCTCGCCGCCCCTTGTCAGGGGGCCGGCACGGCTAGAGCGTGGCGAGGATCTGAGCGAATTCCTGGCCGTTGTAGCCGGGCATGAAGCGCGTGCCGAACACGGTGGCCGGGACCGCGGGCGCGCCGAGCACCGTCTGCATGAACTTCAGCGCATCGGGATCGCGGTCGACGTCGACCTCGAAGTAGCGGATGCCGCGCTCGTGGAAAGCCTTGCGCTCCGCGGCGCAGTAGGTGCACCACGAGGCGCCGAAGAGCACCACCTTCTCGGTCGACCACTTGTCGATCTGCGCGCGCGTCGCGGCGGTGACGTGGAACTCGGGACCGTTCAGTCCCATGACGCCGTAGGTCGCCGCGCCTTCGGGAAGACCCTGCACCACCACGCCGCCCGCTTCGGGCTGCGCGAGCGTCACTTCGGGCGCTTTGGGCTGCATGCGGTGGTACGCGCCGTAAGCGAGGCCGCTCAGGATGAGTGCGATGAAGACAGGCTTGGCCGCCATGGAACCTCCCGAGGCGCATGCTACGCTAACTCGCTCGAGGCGAACATCGAGGGGAGGAACACGCTGCAATGAAGCACGTCTACGGCTGGCTGCTGCTCACGCCCGCGGCGATCCTGCTGGTGGGGTTCACGCACTACCCGGCAGCGGCGACGCTCATCGACAGCTTCTTCTCCACCGGCACGGTGGTGCGGCCTTCGCGCTTCGTGGGCATCGACAACTACGCCGCGCTCGCCGACGACCCGGTGTTCCACCAGGTGCTGCTGAACAACCTCTGGTTCGCGCTCGGCACCATCCCGACCTCGATCGCCATCGCCCTGGTGATGGCGCTGTGGGTGAACGCCAAGCTGCCGGCGCGCGCGCTCGCGCGCATGGCGTACTTCACGCCCACCATCCTGCCGATGATCGCGGTGGCGAACCTGTGGCTCTTCTTCTACACGCCGCAAATCGGGCTCGCCGACCAGCTGGGCGCGCTCTTCGGCGTGCCGAGCCGCAACTGGCTGGGCGACCCGCACACCGTGCTCGGCTGCCTCATCGTCATGACCATCTGGAAGGAAGCCGGCTTCTTCATGATCTTCTACCTCGCCGCGCTGCAGTCGCTGCCGCCCGAGCTCGAGGAGGCCGGGCGCATCGAGGGCGCCTCGCGCTGGTACTTCTTCCGCCGCGTCACCTTCCCGCTCCTCATGCCGACCACGCTCTTCGTGATCGTCAACGCGTCGATCAACTCCTTCAAGCTGGTCGACCCGCTCTTCATCCTCACCAAGGGCGGACCCGACAACGCCTCGAACCTCCTCCTCTACTACATCTACCAGGTGGCGTTCAGCTTCTTCGACACCGGCTACGCCGCGACGCTCACCGTGGTCCTCCTCTTGCTCCTCGCTACGCTCGCCGTCGTGCAGTTCCAGCTCGTGGAAAGGCGGGTGCACTACCGATGAGATGGCCTCGCGTTTTTTTCATCCTTGTTTTCCTTTCCATAAGTGCGAAAGCGGACCCGGCGGGCGTGGTCGTCATGCACGGCAAGGGCGGCGCGCCCAATGGATACGTGCAGGGGCTCGCGTCCTTTCTGCAGGACAAGGGCTGCCTGGTCGCGAACCTGGAGATGCCGTGGTCGGGCCGGCGCAGCTACGACGCGGACGTGGCGGGCGCGGAGAAGGAGGTCGAGGCGGCGCTCGAAGGCCTGAAGGCGAAGGGCGCGCAGAAGCTCTTCGTCGCCGGCCACAGCCAGGGCGGCCTGTTCGCGCTCTACTTCGGCACGCGCCACGCGCTCGACGGGATCATCGCCATCGCGCCCGGGGGCAGCAGCGGCGCGCCGGTGTTCCGCCAGAAGCTCGGCCCCTCGTACGAGCGCGCGCAGGCGCTCGTCGCGCAGGGCAAGGGCGCGGAGAAGGAGCGCTTCCAGGATTTCGAGGGCGGGCGCGGCACCTACCCGGTGATCGTGGCGCCCGCGTCCTACGTCACGTGGTTCGATCCCGAGGGCGCGATGAACCAGGCGAACGCGGTGAAGAACATGAAGCCGCAGACGCCGGTGCTCTACATCGCGCCGAGCGGCGACTATCCGGCGCTGCAGCGGGTGAAAGGCGAGATGTTCGGCGCGCTGCCGCGCCACCCGCTCACGCGGCTCTACGAGCCTTCGGCGAGCCACCTCGAGGCGCCTGCCGCGTCGAGCGAGGAAATCCTGAAGTGGATTTCCCAGGTCTCGACGCAGAGGTCCCCTTAGCGGTTACTGCGCGGGCGAGTCGCTCGACTTGCCGGCGGATTCGCCGCCCACCGCGCCGTGGTTCTGCGCGGCGTCGGGACTGCGCTTCGCGCGGCGCACCTTGCGCTTGGACTTCTTCGCGTGGGTCGTGTCCGCGTCCGCGGCGCTGTTCGTATCGCCCGCGGTCGCGCTCGCGCCGGTGGCGGCGTTGGTGCTGTTCATCGAAGAGCCGGACACGTTGCTGCCCGCGCCTGTGGTCCTGTCGCTGGCCGAGCTCTTGTCGGTCGCGGAGCCGCTCATCGCGTTGGAGCCGGTGCCCGTGGCGCCGGTGGCCGCGGAGTCGGGCGTCTTCTCGTTCGTGCCGGCGGCGCCGGCGGGGAGGCTCATCGCCCCGGCCATCAGTGCAGAAAGTGCAAGCAATACGGATCGTTTCATCGAGCTCTCCTATGGGAAACGCCTCGTGCGAGGCATACTGGAGACCCTGCTGCAAGCCCCGTTCCCGGAGGAGGGATGGACGTCTTGTTCAGAAGCGAAGCGCGCGACGGCATGCGCATCGACTGGGATGCGCCCATCGCCATGGACGACGGCGTCGTGCTGCGCGCGGACGTGTTCCGTCCCGACAGGCCCGGGCGCTATCCGGTCATCCTGAGCTACGGGCCGTACGCCAAGGGCCTCTCGTTCCAGGAAGGCTACAAGGCCAACTGGGCGCGTCTCACGCAGGCGGCGCCCGAGGTGCTCGAGGGCTCGAGCTGCAAGTACCAGTGCTGGGAGCTCGTCGACCCGGAGAAGTGGGTGCCCGACGGCTACGCCTGCGTGCGCGTCGACTCGCGCGGCGCCGGCCGCTCGCCGGGGCGCATCGACCACTTCTCGCCGCGCGAGACGAAAGACTTCTACCAGTGCATCGAGTGGGCCGGCGTGCAGCCGTGGTCGAACGGCAAGGTCGGCCTGAACGGCATCTCGTACTACGGCATCAACCAGTGGCACGTCGCGTCGCTGCAGCCCCCGCATCTCGCGGCGATGTGCATCTGGGAAGGGGCGGCCGACTGGTACCGCGACATGACGCATCACGGTGGCATGCTCTCGACCTTCTGGGAAAACTGGTACGACGTGCAGGTCAAGACGGTTCAATACGGCGCCGGCGAAAGGGG
>DATAHF010000190.1:0-14657 GCA_036263315.1 Burkholderiales bacterium | reverse complement strand
CGCTTCTTGCCGTACTTCTTGATCATGATCTTGTCGTAGGCGAGGGTGTCGGGATCCTGCGGCCGCAGGCCCATGTAGCCGGTGAGGATGCAGTGCCCGTAGGGGTAGTTGATCGTCTGGAAGTTGTCCCACTTGTCGATCGTCACCGTCGCGAACGCGGACAGCATGTGATAGGAGAGCGGCGCCTCCCCGCTCTTCGTCTTCTTTGCGATTTTCTTCTCCACCTCGTGCGCCGCGCGGCCGGTGGACTGGTGCGTCACCGACGGATGCAGGGCGTCGATCTGGTTCTCCATGAAGAGCTTCCAGTTGGAGTGCTGGATCACGCGGAAGCAGTTCGGCACGATCTCGACCTCGCCTTCGGGCGCGCGGTCGCACATGTCGTCGAAGGCGACGATCGAGGCGCCGAGGAATTCCTTGAGCGTGGGCCCGTCCTTGGCGAGGCTCGCGAACACGAAGCCCCGGTAGACCTCCACGCGCGCCGCCGGCTTCATGCTGCAGTCGGGGTTGTCGCGTCCCAGCTTGGTGCCCTGGTAGCCCGATTCCATCATGGGGATGTTCTTCAGCTTGCCGTCGTGGTGGAAAGTCCACGCGTGATAGGAGCAGCGGAAGAACTCCCCGGTGTTGCCCTTGGCGTCGCCGCAGATCATGTTGCCGCGGTGCGGGCAGCGGTTGTAGAGCACGCTGACCCCGCCGTCGCCGGCGCGCACCATGATCATCGGCTGGCGGCCGATCTGCACGGTGTAGTAGTCGCCCGCCCTGGGGATCTGCGAAAGGTGCCCGCAATAGATCCACACGCGCTCGTGGATGCGCTGCATCTCGAGCTCGAAGATCTCGGGATCGGTATACGCCTCGCGCCGCACCCGGTCGGGCTCGACGAATTTGGCTAGATCGGGAATGCGCTCCTGCAGCATGGCAACTCCTCCTTCCTATGCGGCCCGCTCGGCGGCGGGCACGTCCTCGAGGTTGGTCTTCATCTGCGCCAGCAGGGCGCGCAGCTTGTCCGCCATCGGCGCCGGGATCCCGGCGAGCGCGGCGGCATTGAGGCGCTCGACGCTCGGCCAGACGCGCGCGAAGAGGCGCTCGCCGGCCGCGGTGAGCGCAAGGCGCGTCACGCGCATGTCTTCGCCGTCCGTCAGGCGCGCGAGCCAGCCCGCCTCCTGCATGCGATCCACGGTGCGCGTCAGGGTGGTGCGATCGATGGACGCGAGCTCGGCGAGCTCGCTCATCGTGCAGCGCCGCCGCGAGTACAAGGCGGCGAGCGCGCGCCATTCCGGCACGCGCAGCCCGAAGCCCTTCAGCTCGAGGTTGAGGCGCCGGTCGCGCGCCCCGATGACCTGCGTGAGCCAGAAGAAGAGGTGCCGGTCGAGCTCGAAGGCGGGGCGGGCGGCCATGGCCGCAACCTTACTACCGATTTAGGTGCGTTTGCAACTAATTGGCGCGACGCGATCTCAGTTCGCGGCATACGCGGCGCGGCACTTGGCGATGTCGTCGTCGCTCATCACCGGCTTGATGACGCACTGATTCATGAGCGCCTGGCGCTTCGCCTTGGCCTGCTTCTCCTGCTCCGCCTTCGCCTGGGCGCGCTTTTCCTCGGCCTCGCGCTTCTTGTCGTCCTGCGGCTGCGCCGCCGCCGCAGCCGGGGCCTGCGCGGGCGCCGCGGCCGGGGCCTGTACGGGTGCGGCCTGCGCCGGCGCGGCGGTCGCGGGCTGCGGCTTGACCACCTGAGGCTTCGGCGCCTGCGCGTGCGCTGCCGCAGTGCATGCGAGCAGCAGTCCAAACCACCAGCGTTGTTTCAGCATAAGGTCTTCCTCCTCCCGTCGGGCAAGATTACCCTATCCCCATCCTACGAGGAGGTGTCCGATGTTGAGAAGGCTGCTCTTTGCAAGCCTCGCGCTGGCTGCATGCACCGCATGGGCACAGCCAATACCCGTCAAGGTGAAAGTTTTCGTGGGTTCGCAGGACCTCCCGCTATTCGCCGCCCAATCGCAGGGCATTTTCGAACATCATGGCCTCAAGGTCGATGTGCTTTTCACGAAGACCTCGCAGGAGCAGCGCGACGGACTCGCGGCGGGTGAATTTCAGGTGGCTCATACGGCGGCGGACAATGCGGTAGCGATGGTGGAGGGCGCTAAGCGCGCCGTCATCGTGGCCGGCGGCGATAGCAGCATGACCGAGCTCATTGTGCAGCCGAGCGTGCGCTCAGTCGCCGACCTGAAGGGCCGCACCATCATCGTGGACGCCCCCAATACCGCGTATGCGATTCAGCTCAAGAAGATTCTGCTGCTGGGTGGCCTGAAGGAAGGCGCTGATTACAGCGTGAAGCAGGTCGGGTCTGTTTACCTGCGTTTTCGAGCACTGCAGGAGCATAAGGATTATGCCGCCACCACGCTGACGGCGCCGTTTTCCGTCGAAGCGCCCGGCGCCGGGCTGCGTAGGCTGGGCCGCGTCGTGGACTTGATCGGGCCGTATCAAGGCATCAGCGCCGTGGTGATGGATTCTTGGGCGAAGGCGAATCCCGACGTGCTTGAGCGCTATCTCGCGGCCCTCATCGAGGCGACGCGGTGGGCCGTGTCTCCGGCGAATCGGAAAGCGGCCGAGCAACTCCTCGCCGCGCACCTCAAGCTGCAGCCGGACGTCGCGGCGCGCTGCTGGGAATTGCTCGCCGATCCTCAATTCGGCTTGCAGACCGATGCGCGTTTCGATGCGCAGGGTTTTCGCAACGTGCTCGCGCTGCGCGCGGAGATCGAGGGCAGCTGGGGCGGCAAGCCGCCCGCGCCGGACAAGTACGTCGACCTGAGCTACTACGACAGCGCGCTGAAGAAGGTCTCGCGTTGAAGGTCATCGACGTCCACACGCACATGCTGACCGAGGGGTTCGTCAGGCTCCTCCGGAAGCATGGCGGCAAGTACGGCGTGAAGAAAGTCCGCGGCGGCCAGACCGGCATCCACCGCGACGGCGCGCCTTTCATGACGCTCATGCCGGGGATGTTCGACTACGAGGCGCGCATCCGCGCCATGGACGCCGCCGGCGTGGATCTCGCGATCGTCACGCTCACGAGCCCCAACGCCTACTTCGGCTCCGCCAAGGTGAGTCTGGAAGCGGCGCGCCTCGTGAACGACGACATGGCCGAGCAGCAGCGCCGCTATCCCGGGCGGCTGCGGTTCATGTGCTCCCTGCCGTGGCAGCATCCGAAGCTCGCGCTTGCGGAGCTCAAGCGCGCGTGCGACGAGCTCGGCGCGGTGGGCGTCATGGTGCTCGCCAACGTCGACGGCGTTTCGCTTACGGACAGGCGGTTCGCTGCGATATGGCGCGAGATCGACCGCCGCGCGCTGCCGGTCCTCGTGCATCCCACCGCGCCGCCCGGCACGAAGCAGCTCGACGTCGCGAAGTACAACCTGATCGCCTCGGTGGGCTTCATGTTCGACACCTCCCTCGCGGTGAGCCGCATGATCTTCGACGGTTTTTTCGACCGCTACGCGAACCTCAAGCTGATCGCCGCCCACGGCGGCGCCACGCTGCCCTACATCGCGGGCAGGCTCGACATCTGCTTCGAGAACATGCCGGCCTGCCGCGAGAAGATCAGCGACAAGCCGAGCGCCTACCTGAGAAGGATCTACTACGACAGCGTGGTGTTCCAGCAGGAATCGCTCGAGCTCGCGATCAAGGTGGGCGGCGAAGACAAGGTGCTCTACGGCTCGGACTTCCCGCACAACATCGGCGACATGAAGGGCTGCCTCGCGCGCGTGGACGCCCTTCCCGCAGCGCAGCGCGACGCCGTGCGCGGCGGGAACGCGCAGCGGATTTTCCGCCTCTAAGGTGTATTCTTTCGCATCTTTACAGTCAGGATAGAGCCATGGCCGCTGCCGTAAAAGTCAGGATCGCTCCCAACAACCCGGTGTTCGACCTGCCGGTGATCGTCGGCATCGAGGAAGGTCTTTTCGCAAACGCCGGCCTCGACGTGAGCTTCTCCGCGACCTACGCCGACCGCGAGCGCGATACCGCCGACAAGCCGATCTTCGAGCGCCTCAAGGAGGAGATGTTCGAGTGCGGCTCGGCCGACAGCTATAACGTGTGCGAGTGGGCGAGCATCGACCGCCTCGAGCGCGGCACGCGCGGCGGCAAGCTCGCGGCGCTGCGCGCGGCCGTGGCGGCGCAGGCCATCGTCAGCTTCGACGACAAGCTGCAGACGCCGCGCGACATGGCCGACGTGCCGGTGGTGGTGCAGGAGCTCACGGGCTCGCACTACACCACCATCCAGATGCTGGAGAGCGCGATCGGCCGCGAGCACGTGAACATCCAGCAGGGCGGCCTGCCGCAGCGGCGCTGGGAAGGCCTGAAGAACGGAACCTATCGGGCGGTGACGGTTATGGAGCCCTTCATCAGCCTGGCGCTCAAGGAGGGCGCGCACATCATCGCCGCCTCCTTCTACCGCGGCGGCGAGGTGGTCGCGGCGGAGTTGACGCCCGAGCAGCGCAAGAGCTACTACGACGCCGAGAACCGCGCGGTCGACATGATCAACGCCGACTTCTACAAGTACGCCCACCATGTCGCCGCGCACGCCAAGGGCGCGCTCAAGCCGAACGAGCTGCTACGCGCGTTCGTGCATTACAAGCACGTGGACTACTACGATCCGGAGCTCTTCAACCGCGCCTACGACTGGATGCGGGCGCGCGGCATGACCGAGGGCCAGAGCCAGCACGCCGCGCTCGTCGTCGGCTGAGCCGCGCTACTTGCGGCGGGCCGCGAAAGCGTGCTCGAGGCCGGCGCCCGCGAACGCCTGCGGCACGCGGCCTTCGGTGGCGAACACGTACAACGCGCAAAGCGCGATGGAATTGAGGGCGCTGCCGATCAGCGAGGAAAGCAGGATGATCGCCGCCACGAGCGCCGCGCCGGTGATCGCGACCGCAAGGCTTCCCAGCTTCAGGGCCAAGGCGCCGAAAGCGAAGACCGTTACCGCGAGAGCGGCGAGCGTAACGAAGAAAGTTACTAAGCCGATTCCCGCGTTGCCCACGATCGTCTCACCCCAGGTTTTCTTCAGGATGGCCGCGGAGCGCTTGGCCGCGTCGAGCGGACCGAGGTCCTCGAACACGAGCACCGGGACCACGAAATAGGTAGCGAGGGTCCACGCGACGCCGATCAGCGCAATCACGATTTTCCCGACCAGCGCGACGCGCTCCTCTATCGCCCTCAGCACCATGCCGACGCTCGCGGCGAGCAGCGCCCAGGCGACGATGTGCGGAAGCCGCTTGCCCGCGGCGCGCAAGCCGCCGCCCAGCGTGACTTCGCCGCCGCGAAAGCTCTCGAGGGCGCACGAGACCAGCGCGCAGTTGAAGAACACGATCACGAAGTAATTGGCGAAGTACCAGGCGAACCCCACGATGCACACCGTGGCCTCGCTCGTGTCTTCCGGATTGCGCAGCAGCCCCGTCGCCCATGCGCCACCCGCGAAGCTCGCGATCACCAGCAGCACGGCAAGCCCGCTCAACAGCGGAAAGACCAGCAGCCGCTTGTTGTGGAGGAGGACGCGAAAGCTTTGCTTGGCGAGCGCCCAGCCGTTACCGATGCGCCCCCGGTTGGGCGCCGGCGGCACCGCGGCGGGCGTGGAATCGAAGCCGCAGCGGATGCACTTGTGCACATCGTCCGGCATCAAGCTCTTGCAGCCTGGGCAGCGCTTCATGGACCCTCCCCTGGGTCAGGCGAGGGCCAGTCTACACCTATGCCTTCAGCGTCGGCATGACGTGGCGCGCGAAGAGCTGCAGCGAGCGCATGGCGTGCTCCGGCGCGAGGTCGCCGAACGAGAACACGCAGAGCAGGTAGTTCGCGCTCGTGACTTGCAGCATCTCCTGCAGCTTGGCCAGCGCGCTCTTCGGCGAGCCGGTAATCAGGCGGTGCGCCGAGTCCTCGGCATAGGGATCGTTCTTGTGCACGTCCGGCCGCCCGAGCTTGCGGGTGAGGTGGTGGATGTGGCCGGCCCATTTCCAGTACGCCTGCTCCCCGAGGCGCTGCGCCTCGGGCTCGTCCTCGGCGATCACGAGGTGCTGCGTCTTGGCGAGGTACGGCTCGGCGACGTGCGCGTTGTGCCGCCCCGGGTCGTTGCGATGCCGGCGCCAGGTTTCGCGGTAGCGCTCGAAATGCGGCCTGCAGTCGGCGAGCCTGCCGAGGAAGGCCGTGTGGTAGCCATGGCGCGCGGTGAAGTCGATGGATTCCTGGTTCGAGCTCGGGAACCAGAGCGGCGGGTACGGGCGCTGCACCGGCTTCAAGTGCAGCTCGGCATCTTCGTACTTGAAGTTCCTGCCGGAGTAATTCAGCGTTTCGTTGGCGCAGGCGGCGAAAAAGACGTCCAGCGTTTCCCGATAGCGATCGCGCGACTGCTCCACGTTCTGCAGGCCGAAGATCTTCGATTCGATCGGCGACACGCCGCGGCCGACGCCGAGCTCGAGGCGCCCGCCGGAGAGGTGATCGAGCATGCACACCTCGTTGTAGAAGCGGTAGGGGTCGTACCACGGCAGGCAGAAAGTGAGGCCGCCGGCGCGCAGCCGGCGCGTGCGCTGGAACATCGCGGCAAGCAGCACGCTGGGGGAGCCGTCGATGGAGAGCGGCGTGCCCTGGTGCTCGGCGAGCAGGTAGGCGTGCAGGCCCGCCTGGTCGGCCGCCGCGGCGAGCTCGAGCTTGTGCTCGTACACCTCGCCCGCGGAGTGCGTGCCGGAGGCTTCCACCCAATCGAAGATTCCAAAATGCATGTTCAGACCCCGCGCATTACACGCCAAGATAGCGATGCCACAGGCCGCGGTCGGCGGCGAGCTCCGCGGAGCTGCCCTGCCATGCCACGCGGCCGCGCTCGATGATGGTGTGGCGGTCGGCGAGCGCTACCAGGCGCTCGACGTACTTGTCGATCACGAGGATCGTCTGGCCGCCCTTGCGCAACGCGGCAAGGCAGCGCCAGATCTCCTCGCGCACGAGCGGCGCGAGCCCTTCCGTGGCTTCATCGAGGATCAGCAGGTGAGGGTTCGTCACCAGCGCCCGGCCGATCGCGAGCATCTGCTGCTCGCCGCCCGAGAGCTGGTTGCCGAGCGCCTCGCGCCTTTCGCTCAAATTGGGAAACATGTCGAAAACCCGCTTGACGGTCCACGGCTCGGCGCGCGCCGCGCGGTTATCGGCGAACGCCTCGAGGTTCTCGCGCACCGTGAGGTTGGGGAAGATCTGCCGCCCCTCCGGTACCAGCGCGATGCCGGCGCGGGCGATGCGGTCCGGGCGCTCGCGCTCGATGCGGCGCCCGCGGAACTCGATCAGCCCGGAGCGCGCCGGCGTGAGGCCCATGATGGAGCGCACGGTGGTGGTCTTGCCCATGCCGTTGCGCCCGAGGAGTGTCGCGGTTTCGCCGGCGCGGATCTCGAGCGCCAGCTTGAAAAGCACCTGGCTTGCGCCGTACGCGGTCTCGAGGGCCTCGATGCGCAGCATCAGGCGGCCGCCTCTTCGCCAAGGTAGGCCTTGCGCACCTCGAGGTTCTCCTTGATGCGCTCCGGAACATCGCTCGCGATGATGCGCCCGTTCACCAGCACCGAGATGCGGTCGGCGAGGCGAAAGATGGCGTCCATGTCGTGCTCGACGAGCAGCAGCGTCAGGCGCGCGCGCAGCCGGGAGATGAGGGCGATCATGTTGTGCGATTCCTCGGGCCCCATGCCCGCCATCGGCTCGTCGAGGAGGAGGAGCTTCGGCCGCGTGGCCAGGGCAAGGCCCACCTCGAGGGCGCGCTGCTCGCCGTGCGAGAGCTCGGAGGCGAGCGCGTCCTGCCGCGCGCCCAGGCCGATCTCGGCCGCGAGCGCGCCAGCTTCCTCGTAGAGCGCCGTCTCGGCGCTCACCGGGCGCCAGAAGCGGAAGCTCGAGCCGGTGCGCGCCTGGACCGCGAGCGCGAGGTTATCGCGCACGCTGAAGCGCCGGAAGATGCTCGTCACCTGGTAGCTGCGCGCGATTCCGGCGCGCACGCGCGCATGCTGGCGCAGGCGCGTGACGTCCCTGCCTTCGAACACGATGTGGCCCGCATCGCACGCCAGGCTGCCGGAGATCTGCGCGAGCAGCGTCGTCTTGCCCGCGCCGTTGGGTCCGATGAGCGCATGCGCCTGCCCGGCCGGGATCGTCAGGCTGAGCTGCTCGGTGGCCACGACGCCCCCGAAGTGCTTGTAGAGGCTACGAAGCTCGAGCACGGCGCGAAAACAGCCCGGCGATGCCTTGCGGCGCGAAGAGCACGATGGCGAGCAGCACGAGGCCGACGCCGAGCCCGGCATGCTGCTGGTAGTTTGGCGCGAGGCTCGCCAGCCAGCCGATGGGGTACTCGGCGATGAGGTGCTCGAGCAGGAGCAGCACGGCGGCGCCGATCACGCCGCCCCAGAGCCGGCCGACGCCGCCGATGATGACCATGATCATCAGCGTTCCGGACTGGATCCAGTGCAGCACGTTGGGGTTCACGTACTTGCCATGGCTCGCGAGCAGCGCCCCGGCGAGCCCGCCCACTGCGCCAGCGATGACGAAGCAGGCGAGCTTCGTCCGGTAGACCGGCAGGCCGATCGCCTCGGCGCGGCTCTCGTTCTCGCGGATCGCCACGACCGCGCGGCCGAAGCGCGCGTGGTTCATGCGGTGCAACGCGTAGAGCGCGGCGAGCAGGAGCGCGAGGACCACATAGTAGAACGTGACCTCGTTGCCGAGATCCAGCCCGAAGCCGAGCTCGGCGCGCGCAGGCAGGCTCAAGCCCTCGTCGCCGCCGTAGGCCTTCATCGACGTCACGAGGTAGAACATCATCTGCGCGAAGGCGAGCGTGATCATGATGAAGTAGACCCCGCGCGTGCGCAGCGACACCGCGCCGATGACGAGCGCGGCGAGCGCGGAAAGCGCCACCGCCGCCGGCCAGCCGATCCACGCGCTGGTGACCCCTTCCGCGACCAGGATGCTCGCCACATAGGCGCCGGTGCCGACGAACGCCGCGTGCCCGAACGAGATCATGCCGCCATAGCCCAGCACCAGGTTCAGGCTGGTCGCCGCGATGGCGTAGATCAGCACCCGGCTCGCGAAGCTCACGTAAAAGAGGTTGTCGAACGCGCTCATCACCAGCGGGTAGGCGGCGAGGAGCGCGACGGCAGCCACGATCTGCGCGATTCCGGTCTTCATCCTCTGGCCGGGAAAAGGCCTTGCGGCCGGAAATAGAGCACCACCGCCATCAGCAGATAGATGCTGACCGACGCGATCGCGGGTCCTGCGGCGCTCGCGAATTGCGGCGGCAGGAACGCCCCGAAGAGAAGCGGCAGGAACGCGCGCCCGATGGTGTCCACGATGCCGACCACGAGCGAGCCGACGAGCGCGCCGCGGATCGAGCCGATGCCGCCGATCACGATGACCACGAAGGCGAGGATGAGGATGTTCTCGCCCATGCCGACCTGGACGGCGAGGAGCGGGCCGAGCATCGCCCCGGCAAGCGCGCACAGCGCCGCGCCGACGCCGAATACCGCGGTGAACAGCCCGCGGATGTTCACGCCCATCGCGAGCGCCATCTCGCGGTTGGACGCCCCGGCGCGCACCAGCATGCCCATGCGCGTCTTCGTCACGAGCAAGAAGAGCAGCACCGCCACGGCGAGTCCGACGGCGATGATCACCAACCGGTAGGACGGATACATCAGGCCGGGCACCAGCTCCACCGGGCCCGAAAGGGCCGCGGGCATGGAGAGCGCCGCGTCCGAGCCCCACACCAGGCGCACCGCCTCGTTCAGGATCAGGATGAGGGCGAAAGTGGCGAGCACCTGCGACAGGTGATCGCGCTGGTACAAGGTCCTAAGGAGCGAGACTTCCAGCAGCATGCCCGCGAGCGCGGTGGCCGCGATGGCCAGCAGCACGCCGAGGAAGAACGACCCCGTGGCCTGCACCAGCGTGGCGGCGAAGAATGCGCCCAGCATGTAGAGCGAGCCGTGCGCGAGGTTGATCATGTCCATGATGCCGAAGACGAGCGTGAGCCCCGCCGCGAGCAGGAACAGCATCAGCCCGAACTGCAGGCCGTTCAGCGACTGCTCGAGTATGAGGATCGAGGACATGAAATAAAAAAGGGGCGAAAGCTCGCCCCTCGATTGTCTCCTAAACCCCTTACTTCATCGGGCAATCCTGGACGTAAGCATCGCCGCGGTCCTTGAAGATGGTGCCGATCGTCTTGTTCACCAGCCGGCCCTGGCTGTCCTTGCCCACGACGCGCAGGTAGTAGTTCTGGATCGGCATCTGGTTGCGGTTGAACTTGAAGGCGCCGCGCACCGATTCGAAGTGCGCCGCCTTCATCGCCTTGCGCACGGCCTGCACGTCCTCCACCTTGCCCTTGACGTCGCGCACCGCGCCGTCGATGAGCAGCGCCGTGTCGTAGCCCTGCGCGGCGAACACGGAGGGCAGCCGGTTGAATTCCTTCTCGAACGCGGCGACGAATTTGCGGTTGGCGGCATTGTCGAAGTCGAGCGCCCAGTGCGCGCTGTCGAACAGGCCGAGCGTCGCCTCGCCCACGGGCCTCAGGATGTCCTGGTCGTCGCCGAAGCCCGGAACGATGAGCGGAATGTCCTTCGACATGCCCGCCGCCACGAACTGCTTGATGAAATTGATGCCCATGCCGCCGGGCAGGAAGATGTAGAGCGCGTCCGGCTTCGCGGCCCGCACCTGCGCGAGCTCGGCGGCGTAGTCGAGCTGGCCGAGCTGCGTGTACACCTCGGCGGCGACGCGGCCCTTGTAGAAGCGCTTGAACCCGGCGAGCGAGTCCTTGCCCGCCTGGTAGTTGGGCGCGATCAGGTAGGCGCTCTTGTAGCCCTTGTCGGTGGCGTGCTTGCCCGCAGCCTCGTGGTAGGCGTCGTTCGGCCACGAGGCGACGAAGAAGTACGGATTGCACTGCTTGCCGGCGAGCGGCGAGGGCGCCGCGTTGGGGCTGACATAGATGATCTTGTTGTCCCAGGCCATCGGCGCTGCGGCCAGCAGGATGTTGGAGAACACGATCCCGGTGAGGAAGTTCACCTTCTCGAGGCGCACATAGCGCTCCGCGAGCTGCCTGCCGACGTCGGGCTTGAACTGGTCGTCGCCGACCAGCACCTCGGCGGGGACGCCGCCGAGCTTGCCCCCGTTCATCTTCACCGCGAGCTGGAAGCCGTCGCGGATGTCGACGCCGAGCGCCGCGCTCGGGCCGGACAGCGTGCTGATGAAGCCGACCTTGATGCGGTCGGCGGCCTGCGCGTTGAGCGCGAGCGCCGCGGCAGCGATTACCACCAGGAATTTTTTGGACATGGATCCTCCTCCGTCGAGCGCACGATTCTAATCCACCTTCTTCAGGATGCCGATCCAGCGCTGCTGGCGCAGGTACTGGGGCACGGCGCCCGCCGCCTCGGCGGCCGCCATCTGCGCGAGGCGGGCTTCCTTCTGCGGCGTGTTCTCGGCGATCGCGTCGAGCGCGTCCTTCAGCATCGGCTCGTAGTCGGCGCCCACCGGGCACACGTCGGCGCAGCGCCGGCATCCCGTCACCACGCCGGCGCCGCGCAGGATGCTCTGCCACAGGTCGAAGCTCGCCTCCGAGCGCAGCATCTCTTTCTTCTGCGCAATCCCGGGCTCGTCGATGATGCGCCCGAGGTATTCCGAGAGCTGCGCAAAGCCGTGCGGCGAGCGATAGCGGTCGCACGCCTGCCAGTCGCGGTCCCAGTGCTTCACCACGTCGCCCGGGCATGCCTTGAGGCAGCGGCCGCAGGCCGGCCCCAGGCAGAGCGCCTCGGCACGCGGCGCGTCGCATTCGACCTCGAGCGAGCACAGCACGGCGCTCAGGATGACGCGCGGCCCGAACTGCGGCGTGAGGAGCTGCCCGTTCAGCCCGAGCGTGCCGAGGCCCGCCTCCACCGCGGCGTGCGGCAGGGAAAGCAGGGGCTTCTGGTGCGCGGCGGGATCGCCCCCGTAGCGCCACGGGTCGACGTGCGTGGGCGGCACGATGATCGCGGGGTAGCCGGCGTCCTCCAGCCAATACACCAGCTCGAGCGCGATCTCCTCCAGGAACGTGATAGAGAGCTCGTCGTTGTAGTACTTGTTGCGGTCGTTCCATTTGCGGATGCGCGACGTGCCGGCCTGCAGCCGCGCGCCGAGCACGATGACGCGGCCGCCGTCGTGCTCGGTAATGTCGCTCGGGCGGCGCGGATCGTCCGGGTCCGGCGGATGGCGCTCCAGCGCCTCGCCGTCGGCGATGCCCACGAGGTCCGCTCCCAGGGCGCGCGCCTTCTCCTTCACGGCCGCGGCCGTGAGCTTCTGCTTGAAGATATTCACTGCGACTCCTTCTCTTTTTCCTTCTGCAGGCGCCTGAATTCCTGCAGCTGCCGCGCCACGATGCCCTGATAGCCTTTCTCGCCGACCCAGCGCACGTTCCATTGCGAAAGCCCGGGCAGCTCGCGCCCCGCCTTGCGCGCGGCCTTGAAGCCCGCCGCCTTCGCTGTCTTCTCGGGCGTCTTCTCCGGGATCTCTTTCTGGATGTCCGCCAGGTGGGCGTGGTAATCGTTGCCGACCGGGCAGACCGCCAGGCAGCGCGGGCAATCGCCGAAGGAGCCGACCACGCGAAGCAGGCCCTGCCAGAAGCCGAACAGGTCGCGCGAGCGCAGCGCCGCCTTTTTCTCCTCGGTGCCGAGGTCGAAGAAACGGCTGAAGAAATTGGTCACCGTCATATAGCCGAATTCCTGGGCTTCGGTGGCGCACGCGCTCTTGTCGAGGCCCCACTGGCGCACCGCGTCCGGCGGACACGAATGCACGCAGCGGCTGCACGATTCCCCGATGCAGACCTGCTCCTGCATGCGCTCGTCCGGCTCGAGCTCGAGCTCGGTGAGGATTCCGGTCAGGTACAGGCGCGGGCCGAATTGCGGCGTAAGAATGTTCACCTCGAGCCCGAGCGTTCCGAGGCCGGCCTCGACGCCCAGATGTCGCGTGGAGAGCTGTCCGTAGCTTGCGCGCTTCAGGTTCCAGTCGGTTTCCTGCGCCGCGAGCGCAAACGAGGGGTGGCCGGCGTGCTCCAGCTCGCGCGCGAGGGCGAGCGCGACCCGGTCCATGCGCCTGAGCACCAGCATGTCGAGGTATTGCACCGGGATGCTGGACTTGCAGCGGAAAGCGCCCACCGGGATGCGCTGCACGAGGACGATGACGCTCCGGCAGTAGGGCGAGATGCGTTCGGGCGTCTGCGGCCAGCGCGGGTCGGGCGGAAAGGCGTTCAGCGTGGAGGCGGCCGCGATTCCGCACAGGTCGGCGCCGAGCTCCAGCGCGCGCCGCTTGACCTCGGCGGCGTCGGCCGGGGCGGCGAGCGGCGTTCCGCGGCGCAGCGTCCTCGACATGAACCGAGTATACGGTACCGTATGGTAGGCTCGCCAAATGCAGCAGCGATGGATGGCCGCGGGCCTCGAGGCCCTGCGCAAGGGCGGCGTGGCGGGCGTGCGCATCGAGCGCCTCGCCGCGGACCTCGGCATCTCGAAGGGCAGCTTCTACTGGCATTTCCGCGATCGCGAGCACCTGCTGCAGGCGCTGCTCGACTACTGGTCGCGCGAGATGACGGAGCTCGAGTTCGAGCGCATCCGCGGCCTGCCGCCGCGCCTGGGCGAGCGGCTGCTCGCGCTCGCGCGAGACGTCCTCGAGAAGGGCATGGGCCGCTACGACCCGCCGATCCGCGCCTGGGCGCGCAGCCACCGCGGCGTCGCTGCGACAGTCGAGGAGGTGGACCGCAGGCGCGTGCGCGCGCTGACCCAGCTTTTCGAGGAAGGCGGCTTTTCGGGCGCGGCAGCGCGCACCCGGGCGCGCCTGTTCTACACCTTCCTCCTCGGCGAGCCCCAGGTGCGCGCGCCGCGGCGCCACGCGGAGGAGCTCGAGCGCATGGTCGCTGTCCTCGCGGCGCGCTGAAGCCGCCATGGCGCACGAGCTGCCGAAGTCCCGTGCCGCGATCCGGCGCATCCAGAGCGAGCGCAAGCGAGCGGCAGTGGAAGGCGCGCTGCGCTCGCCGTTCTGGCGCAAGCGCATGCCGAAGGACATTGCGCTCGACAAGCTCGACGACCCCGCGGTGTGGCGCCGCATCCCGATCCTCGACAAGGACCTGCTGCGCGGGCTGACCGACGCGCAGTTCTACGGCGAGTTCTGCCATGGCGGGCACGACGGCATCGCGGAGTACTGGCGCTCCGGCGGCGTCACCGGGCAGCCGCTCTTCTACCCGCGCAGCTTCCGCGACATGGAATACGCGCTCGAGTCTTTCGCGCGCACGTTCGATTGCGCCGGGGCGCGCGCCGGAGACCGCGCACACATCTCCTTTCCGCTCGGCATCCATCCCGTGGGCCAGGTGTTCGCCCGCTGCGCGGGATCGCGCGGCATCTCGGCCAACTGGGCCGGTTCGGGGACTTCCACGCCCTCGGCGCTGCAGCTCGAGCTGATCCAGCGCCTGAAGCCCACGGTGTGGCTCGGCATGTCGAGCTATGCGCTGCACCTCGCGAATCTCGCCGAAGCGCGCGGCTTCGAGCTGTCGGTGCCCAAGCTCATGACCTCGGCCGAGCCGGTGTCGCAGGCGAAGCGCGAGAAGATCGAGCGCAGCTGGGGCGGCCGGCTCGTCGACACGTTCGGCATGACGGAGGCCGGCATGATGGGCTGCGAGGACG
>DATAHF010000189.1:0-5786 GCA_036263315.1 Burkholderiales bacterium | reverse complement strand
AACCTGCTCGGCGCGATCGGCGCCGGCCTGCTGATCGGCATAGCGCAGGCGCTGGTCGCGGCGTACTGGACCGAGGCTTCCACAGTGGTGATCTACGCCGTGATGGCGGCCGTGCTGCTGGTGCGGCCGCAGGGACTGTTCGGCATCAGGTGAAGCGCCAAACCGTCCTCCTGCTCGCGGCGGTCGCGCTGCTGCCGTTCGTGGTGCGCCCGGCGATCGCCGCGGAGATCTGGATCTTCGCCATCTTCGGGCTCGGCCTCAACCTGCTGCTCGGCTACACCGGGCTCTTGTCCTTCGGCCAGTCGACTTTCTTCGGCTCGGCGGCCTATGTCGCGGGCTGGCTCCTCAAGCACTACGGCATCAATGCGCTGCTCGCGCTCGGCATCGGCGTCGGCGTGGGCGCGGCATCGGCCGCGCTGGTGGGCTACCTGTGCGTGCAGCGCTCGGGCCTGTACTTCATCATGCTCACCTTCGCGCTGAACCAGCTCTTCTACTTCACCGCCTACCAGTGGACGAGCGTGACGGGGGGCGAGGACGGCATGCCCGGGGTGCCGCGCCCGGTGCTCCTCGGGCTGGATTTCAAGGACCCGATGGTCTATTACGCCTTCGTTTCGGCGCTCTTCCTGCTGTCGCTGTGGCTCATGAAGCGCGTCGTCGAGTCGCCGCTCGGCAAGATCCTGCAGGCGATCCGCGAAAACGAAGTGCGCGCGCAGGCGGTGGGCTACGCGGTGCCGCGCTTCAAGCTGCTCGCATTCGTGATCGGCGGCGCGTTCTCCGGCCTCGCCGGCGTGCTCTACGCGATGCTCTTCGGCATCGTGCCGCTGGAAGCGATCAGCTTCGTGTTCTCCGGCAACGTGGTGTTCGCGACCTTGATCGGGGGCTCGGGCTCGCTCTACGGGCCGATCATCGGCTCGGTGCTGTTCATCTGGCTCTCCGAGTCGATGAGCACGGTGTGGGCGCGCTGGCCGCTGCTGCTCGGCGTGGCGTTCGTGATCGTGGTGCTTTTCCTGCGCGGCGGCGTGGTGGAGGCTTTCGACCGGTTCATGAGATGGCGCTCCTTAAGACCGAAAACCTGACCAAGGCGTTCGGCGCGCTCACCGCCGTGAACGGCGTCTCGCTCGCCATCGAGGCGGGCTCGCTGCATTCCATCATCGGCCCCAACGGCGCCGGCAAGACGACGCTCTTCAACCTCCTCACCGGCACCTTTGCGCCGACCTCGGGAAGGATCCTCCTGGACGGCAAGGACATCACCGGCACGCCGGCCGAGCGCGTCGCGCATCTCGGGCTCGCGCGCTCCTACCAGCGCACCACGGTGTTCCCGGCGTTCTCGCTGCTCGACAACGTCTGGGTGGCCGCCTTCGCCACCGGCGCCTCCTGGAAAGGGCTCCTCTGGAGGAAGACCGAGCTCTATCCCGAAGTCATGCAGCGCTCGCGGCAGGCGCTGCGCGACGTGGGCCTCGAGCACAAGGCGCAGCAGCGCGCCCGCGAGATCTCGCACGGCGAGCAGCGCCAGCTCGAGCTCGCGATCGCCCTCGCCGCGGCGCCGCGCGTGCTGCTGCTCGACGAGCCCGCGGCCGGGCTCTCGCCCGAGGAGACGCGCAACATGGTCACGCTGGTGCGCTCGCTCAAGGGCCGCTACACCATCGTGCTGATCGAGCACAAGATCGACATCATCATGAGCGTGTCCGACCGCATCTCGGTGATGCATTTCGGCTCGCTCATCGCCCAGGGCTCGCCCGGGGAGATCCAGCGCGACCCCGAGGTGCGCCGCGCCTATCTCGGAGGCGTCGCCGCTTGATCCTCGAGATCCGCAGCATCGACACCTACTACAGCCTGGGGCACGTGCTCCACGGGCTCTCGCTTCGCGTGGAGGAAGGCGAGGTCGTCGCGCTGCTCGGCAGGAACGGCGCCGGGAAGACGACCACGCTGCGCAGCATCACCGGCCTCACCCCGCCGCGCTCGGGCGAGATCCGCTACAAGGGGCGCGACATCGCCGGGCTGGAGGCGCACCGCATCTCGCGCATGGGCATCGCGCTCGTGCCGGAGACGCGCGGCATCTTCAGCTACCTCAGCGCGCGGGAGAACCTCCTCATCGCGCGGCGCAGCGAGTCGCGCTGGCAGCTCGACAGCGTGCTCGAGCGCTTCCCGAGCCTCAAGCAGCGGATGCACCACAAGGGGCACGAGCTCTCGGGAGGCGAGCAGGAGATGCTCGCCATCGCGCGCGCCCTGATGACCGGCCCGGAGCTGCTCCTGCTGGACGAGCCCTCGCAGGGGCTCGCGCCGCTGGTCGTGAACGCCGTGATGGAGACGATCGTGGAGCTCAAGCGCCAGCGGGTGAGCATGCTGCTCGTGGAGCAGAACGCCGAGATGGCGCTGCAGCTCGCCGACCGGGTCTACGTCATCGACCACGGCACGGTGGTGTTCGAGGGCACGCCGGCGCAGTTGCGCGCCGACCGGCAGGTCACGGCGACCTACCTCGGCGTCGGAAGCTAGCGGCGAGCGCTCAGGCCGGCACCGCGGCGGGCGTCCCGGCGCGCTGGCGCGGCGGACGCTCGTCCATCAGCCACTGCAGCGTGAAGGCGGTGAGCCCGATCACGATGAGCGCGCCCCAGGCGAAGTTGTAGTTGCCGAAGCGGTCGAACACCAGCCCGCCCATCCACGCGCCGAAGAACGAGCCGAGCTGGTGGCTGAGGAACACCATCCCGTACAGCATGTTGAAGTGCGTCAGGCCGAAGACGCGCCCCACTACGCCGGTGATGAGCGGCGCCACGCCGAGCCACAGGAATCCCATGGCCGCGGCGAACACCAGCGTGGACGCGGCGCTGATCGGCGCCGCCAGGAACACGATGATGATGAGCGTGCGAGCCAGGTAGATGAGCGCGAGCAGGTGCTTCTGGCTGTAGCGCGCGCCCAGGTGGCCGAAGGCGTAGGTGCCGATGGCGTTGCACAGGCCGATCAGCCCGAGCGCCGTGGCGCTCACCCCGGGCGCTACGCCGCAGAACTGCAGGTAGGCGGCGAGGTGCGTGGTGATGAACACGAGCTGGAAGCCGCAGGCGAAGAAGGCGAGCGTCATGAAGACGTAGCCGCGATGCCCGAGCGCCTCGCGCAGCGCGTCGCCGACATTTTGCGCCTTCGCTTTCGTCGGAACGGATTTGCTTTCCCTGATCGGCAGGCAGAGCAAGGCCATGGTGGCCGCGATTCCCGTGAAGCCGAGCATCGCCACGTGCCAGCCGAACGAGTTGATGAGCCACTGCCCGAGCGGCGCGAGCACCATCGTGCCGAGCGACCCCATGGCCGCGACCAGGCCCACCGTCTGCGTGCGCCGCTCCGGCGGCGTGGCGCGCGTCACCGCGCCGATCAGCACGCCGAGCGCGGTGCCGGAGGCGCCGATCCCCGTAAGGAAGCCGGCGACCTGGAGCGCGCCCGGAAATGCGGTGGCGAAGGCCATGAGCGCGAGCCCCGCCGCGTAGGCGGCCGCGGTGGCGATGACCACCGGACGCGCGCCGTGCTTGTCGGCGATGGCGCCCACGAACGGCTGCGCCACGCCGTAGACGATGTTCTGCAGCGCGATGGAGAAGCCGAAGGTCGCCGCCGAGAAGCCGAGCTCGAGCGTCATCGGCCGCATGAAGATGCCCAGGCTCTGGCGCAGGCCCATGGCGATGGAGATGATGATGCCGCTCAGGACGAGGAGGAGCAGCGGGGCCGAGCGTTTCATTGGTCCACCTGGTATACCGATCTGTTTACCAGGGGTGTATATTAGCCTCCACAATGAAGGTAAACCGAGCGGTTTCGCATAGCGATCGCATCCTGCGCGCCGCGGACCGCCTGTTCTATACGCGCGGCATCCGCGCCGTGGGGGTGGACGCGGTGGCCGAGGCGGCCGGTGTCAGCAAGCGCACGCTCTACCACCACTACCCTTCCAAGGACGCGCTGATCGCGGCCTACCTCACTGCGCGTTTCCGCCAGGTGCCGCCGTCGGATGCGCCCGCGCGCGAGCAGATCCTCGGCTATTTCGACCGCATCGCCGCCATGGTGGCCGACGGCAGCTTCCGCGGCTGTCCCTACGTCAACGCGGTGACCGAGATCGGCGAGCGCAACCACGCCGCGGTCGGCATCGCCATCCAGTTCAAGGAGCAGCGGCGCCAGTGGTACCGCGCCCTGCTGGAGCGCCTCCAGGTCAAGGACCCGGAGGCCCTGGCGACGCAGATCCAGCTCCTCGCCGAGGGCGCCATCGCCACCGCGCTGGTGCGCGGCGACCCGGCCGCGGCGCGCGCCGCGCGCGATGCCGCCGCCGTGCTCATCGACGCTTCCCCGAAGAAGTCGCGAGCCGCCTCGCGTTAGATCAGCTGTCCGCGCGAAGAGCGACGCGGCGCCTGGCCTGCCAGACGCCCCAGCCGTAGATCACGGCGAGCGCGGCCAGGCAGAAGCTGCCCAGCGCGACGTAGCGCCGGATCATGGCGCGCGTGTCCCAGCCGTGCTCGTCCACGAGCCGCGTCGCGTCGGAAAGCAGGCCCCCCTCCTGCTCGCCGAAGGGCACGCGCCCGAAGTCGCCCGCCGCCGCGAGCCAGGTGGAGTAGATGTCGACGAACGCCGCCGCGCCGATGATCACGAAACCCCAGCGCAGCGATCCCTTGTAGAGCTGCGTGTCCTTGCCGAAGAAGAAGCTCGCCATCAGGCCGGTGGCGATCACCATCCCCATGCCGTCGCCGCCGAACACGATCATCGAGATTGCGGTGCTCTGCTTGAGATACAGCGTGCCGATCGCCTGCGCGACGATGCCCGCGCCGCCAAGCGCGAGCAGCTCGGGCTTCTGCTTGCTCCACCCCTGGAAGACCACGTAGCCGAGCCCGGCAAGAAGCAGCACCGGCATGACGAAGCCGCGCTCCTCGCCCCAGAGCGTCTTCCACATGATCGGCACCGCCCAGTGGCCGCACAGCCAGGCGCTCGCCGCGTGGCCGAGCTCGTGCACCGGCATGCCGAAGAAGTTGCGCTGCAGGAATTGCCCGAGGGAGAACCAGTGGAACAGGATGCCGAGCGCGAGCGCCGCTGGAATCGCCGCCATGCAGAACTTCCATTCGAGCTCGGCGTCCTCGACCGCGGGCATGTCCCGGATGGGCTCATCGATCGTGACGGTGGGCTCGGGAACGATGCCGGCGGCTGGCACGACGTAGGCCGCCTTGCCCTGCGCCTTGATCATGGCCGCCTTGGCGTAGTTGGCGCCGCATCTTGGGCAGCTGTCGCCGCCCGACCTCGGGGCGTTACACCACGGACAGCTTTTCGCTACATTCTCAGTCATGCTCAAACGTCCCAAAGGCGCGCCCGGCACGCTCGTCGTGCTGCAGCATACCTCACAGGTCCTGAAGGGCAACCCGCTCGGCGACCCGCACGTGCGCAGCCTCGCGGTGTGGCTGCCGCCGGGCTATCCGACGAGCGCGAAGCGCTATCCGGTGCTGTACGACCTCGTCGGCTTCACCGGCTCGGGCCTGTCGCACGTCGGCTGGAAGCCCTTCGGCGACAACGTGCTCGAGCGCGCCGCGCGCCTGATGAACGAAGGCAAGATGGGCGCGGCGATCTTCGTGTTCCCGGACTGCTTCACCGCGCTCGGCGGAAACCAGTACGTGAATTCATCTGCGATCGGCAGCTACGCCGACTACCTCACGCGCGAGCTCATCCCGTTCGTGGACCGCGAGTTCCGTACCCTCGCCTCGCGCGAGCACCGCGGCTGCTTCGGCAAATCCTCGGGCGGCTACGGCGCCATCGTGCACGCGATGAAGTACTCGAGGTAC
>DATAHF010000188.1:0-16553 GCA_036263315.1 Burkholderiales bacterium | reverse complement strand
CTGTTCAGCTCGCTGAGCTGACGCGCCGGCGGGCCGGCAGACTCCGGCGGGAGACGAGCCCGGTGATCCACTTCACCGAGCGCCGGGCCCGCGCCGCCACCATCGGCAGCGGCAGCTGCTTGTAGTCGTCGTTGAAGACCTCGAAGCTGTAGTCGCCGCGGTAGCCCATGGCATCGAGCCGGCGCACCATGTCGTAGACCTGCTCGCTGTGCACGCCCTCGCCGGGAAACACGCGGTAATGCCGCGCCGTGTCGATGCGCTCGTCGGGCGTGCGCGTCTCCTGCCACAGGAAATCCGAGAGCTGCACCAGAAAAACTTTCGCCGGATCGATCTCTTCGAGCACGGCGAGATCGGTCTTGTGCGCGAGGATATGGAAGGAATCCAGGGTAAGGCCGAGGTTGGCCCGATCCGCTTCCTGGACCAGGTCCCATGACTGCATTACCTGGTTTACGTGCCGCCCCCAGGAAAGCGCCTCGTAGGCGACCTTGATGCCGAGCGGCACGGCGAGCGTGGCGAGCTTCTGCAGGTCCTTGATGAGGACGCCCGGCTCGCCGCTCGCGTGCGCCGAGCTCGAAGAGCAGGCGAGCAGCACGCTCGACCCGAGCGCGCGGCACATGGACAGCATCGCCTTCGCCACATCGACCTTGTAGGCGTGCAGGTGCCCGGAGAGCCCCTCGAAGTCGCGCAGCACCTGGAAGCCGGTGACGCGAAGCCCGCTGGCGCGCACCGCCGCGATGGCGCTCTCTTCCCCGGCAGGGTGGCCGACGACGTCGGCGGAATTGAGCATGACCTGGGTGAAGCCGGCGGCCTTGATCGCGCGCAGCTTGGCCTCCAGCGGGCCCGCCAGCGTTATCGTGTCCATCCCGAAATGCTCGAGGTTCACGCCGGCATGCTCACGTCTTGAGGTGCGACACGACGAGCTCGAAGGTGACGCCGCCGAGATAGACCTGCGTCAGCGCGCCCTTGTCGCTCGGTTGGACGGCGCCGCGGTCGATGAAGGCGATGCCGCGCTCCTGCAGGGCGCGCGTCGCCGCGGGGACGTCGGGGGCGCCGAGCCCGACGCGGACCAGTCCCTCGTCCCAGTGGATCTCGTCCGAGCCGGGCGGAGGCTCGATCAGCTGCAGGTAGAACTTGTGGCACGGGCTCTCGAGCAGCGTGCCCTTGGGCAGCACGCCGAAATACTGGCCGCGCGGCAGCACGCTGAAGCCGAAGAGCGTGCGGTAGAAATCCAGCCAGTCCGGCGTCCGGTCGGTGAGGATGGCCTGCACGACCCCGAACCAGTGCAGCCCCGCGATGGCGGGCGGCTCACCCTGTACGCCGGCAAGCGGCACGAAGTCGACGTCGTAGATGGAGAAGTCCCGATAGCGGTCCACGAAGTAAATCAGGCTCTCGCCTACGCCGTGGATTCCCGGGATGTGCAGCTCCATCGCGGCGGCGCGCGTGGGCATTTCCCACGCGCCGAGGTCGATGGAGCGCCGGAACGCCTGGCCCGCGTCGCGAACGCGCAGCGCGATCGCCGCGAGCTGCGGCGTCGCCGGGGCCGCGCTCGCCTGGGTTTCCGCGGCGTTGACGATGAGGTTCATCGTTCCTTGCCGGTAGAGCATCACCTCGCGCGAGCGGTGGCGCGCGACGGCGGCGAATCCCATCTGCTGCAGCAGCGCGCCGAACGCCTGCGGCTGCGAGGTCGCGTACTCGATGAACTCTATGCCGTCGAGGCCCAGGGGGTTCTCCGGCTGCGGAATGGCCTCGTCGACGCGCATCGTTGTTGAGAATTGTCGAACCTGTTAAATTAATTTGCAATGTCGTTAATTCCGCGCATCGAGGCCCGGCCGGCGCGCAATGCTGCGATGCGCAAGCCGAAGGCGCCCGAGCAGAACCGGGCGAGCATCGTCGCCGCAGCGATGGACGAGTTCGCCTCGCGCGGGTTCAAGGGCGCGAGCATGGACGCCATCGCCGCGCGCACGCACACGACGCGGGCGCTCATCAACTATTACTTCGGCGGCAAGGAAAAGCTCTACATCGCCGTGCTGGAGCGCGTCTATTCCGAGATCCGCGACGCCGAGGCCGGGCTCGACCTCGAGCACCTCACCCCGGTCGAGGCGGTGCGGCGCATCGTCGAGTTCACCTACAACTACTACATCGAGCACGAGGGGTTCGTGCGGCTGGTGGTGGCGGAGAACCAGGCGGGCGGCCGCCACCTCAAGAAGTCGAGGATCATGCGCACCCTCAACCGGCCCATCATCGACCGCCTCGCGCGCGTGATAGCGCGCGGCCAGGCGCAGGGCCGGTTTCGCCGCGGCGTGGATCCGGTTGAGGTCCACAAGGCGATCGCCGCCCTCGGGATGTTCAACGTCACCAACCAGTACACGTTCGGCGCGATCTTCCAGCGCGACATGGGCGCAAGGGGCGATATCGCCGGCCGGCGCAAATGGGTCGCCGACATGATTTTCCGCTATCTCGAAAGCAAACCCACTTCTCAAGAGGAGACCTGAGCATGCAAACCAAGATCAATCGCCGCTCGGCGCTGAAGGCGGGCGCCGCCCTTGCCGCCGCCTACCTGGTGCCGGCGCGCGCGCAAGCGAAGCCGACGCTGCGCTTTGCCGCCGTGTTCTCCGACAAGGACATCCGCGCGGACATGATCCGCATGTTCGCCAAGGAGATCGAGGGCGACTTCAAGCTCGAGCCGTTCTACAACGGCACGCTTTTCAAGCAGGGCACCGAGCTCGTCGCCCTGCAGCGCGACAACCTGGAGATGGGCAACATCGCGCCCCAGGACATCTCCAAGCAGATCCCGGCGTGGTCGATCCTCACCTCGGCCTACCTCTTCCGCGACGCCAATCACCTGAACCATTTCTTCGCCAGCGACCTCGGCGCGCAGATGAAGAAGATGGTCGAGGACCAGCTCAAGGTGAAGATCCTCGGGCCGACCTTCTTCGGAACGCGCCAGGTCGGGCTAAAGCCGAAGAAGAAGATCTCCACCCCGGCCGACATGGCCGGCATCAAGCTGAGGATGCCCCCGGGCGACGCGTGGCAGCTCCTCGGCCGCTCGCTCGGCGCGAACCCCACGCCGATGGCCTATGCCGAGGTCTACACCGGCCTGCAGACCGGCGCGATCGACGGCCAGGACAACCCCCTTCCGAACGTGCAGAACATGAAGTTCTACGAGGCCATGTCGCAGATCGTGCTCACCTCGCACCTGGTGGGCTTCGACCTGCTGTCGGTCAGCACGAAGGTGTGGAATGCCATGGGGCCCGCCAAGCAGAAGGCCTTCCAGGCGGCGGCCGACAAGGCGATCGCGTGGAGCGCGGCGGAGCATTTGAAGCGCGAAGCGGAGCTGGCCGAGGGCTTCAAGAAGCAGGGCCTGGAGGTCTATACGCCCAATCTCGATGCGTTCCGCGAATACGCCCAGAAGGTGTACCTGAGCTCGGATGAAGCGAAGGAATGGCCCAAGGGCATGCTGCAGAAAATCAACGCCATGAAGTAGGCCCGTGGGCTCGTTCGCGCTGAAGGCCGCCGCCTGGCTGCGCCGCCGGGCGGAGAACGTGCTCGCGTGCCTGCTGGGCGCCATGTTCGTGGCGTTCATCGCGCAGATCGTCCTCAGGTATTTCTTCGCGCTGCCCACGGGATCGATGTACGAGCTGACCGTCGTGGCGTGGCTGTGGATGGTGCTGTGGGGGTCGGCGTTCGTCCTGAAGGAAAGCGATGAGATCCGCTTCGACCTCCTCTACTGGTCGGTGAACCGGCACGTGCGCCGGGCGATGGCCATCGCGAGCGGCGTCGCGCTGATCGTCCTGTATGCCGCATCCTTCCCGGCGACGGTCAAGTACGTCTCGTTCATGAAGGTCGAGCGCACCGACTATCTCCATATCCGGCTCGACTGGCTCTATTCCATCTACGCCATCTTCGCTTTCGCCGTGATCGTGCGCTATGCCTGGATCCTCTGGCGGCTGCTGCGCGGGCGAGATCCCGAGGCCCCGCAGTCGCTCGATGTGAGCTCCGGCCTGTGAATCCGGCCGGGCCGTTCCCGCTCGCGGTGGCGGCCATCATCGCGTTGACGCTCCTCGGGCTGCCGATCGGCCACGCCATGATCGGCGGATCGATCCTGTACCTGTGGCTCGCCGGCCTCGACATGGGCACGGCGGCGGAGCAGCTGCTGAACGGGATGTACTCGAGCTACATCCTGCTTGCCATTCCGCTTTTCATCCTCGCCGCCGAGTTCATGAACTCCGGCAGCATCATGGACCGGCTGCTGAATTTCTGTAACGCGCTCGTGGGGCGCTGGCGCGGCGGCCTCGCCCACGTGAACGTCGTGCAAAGCATCATCTTCGCCGGCATGTCCGGCTCGGCGCTCGCCGATGCGGCGAGCTCCGGGAAGCTGATGCAGGTGCTGATGACGAAGGACGGCAAATATCCCGCGAGCTTTGCCGCCGCGCTGACCGCCGTGTCCTCGGTCATCGGGCCCATCATCCCGCCTTCCATCCCGATGGTGCTGTACGCGCTCGTCTCCGGGACCTCCATCGGCTTCCTCTTCCTCGGCGGATTCATCCCGGGGCTGCTGCTCGGCGCGGTGCAGATGGGCTGGATCGCCTACACCGCCAAGCGGCGCAACTATCCGGTGGAAAAGCCGGTTCCGCTGCGCGAGCTGCCGCGCGTCACCTGGGAAGCGTTCCCGGCGCTGCTCATGCCGGTGATCCTCTTTGGCTGCCTCTACAGCGGCGTGACCACGCCGACCGAGGCCGCCGCGGCGGCCGCGGCGTACGCGCTGCTCGCATCGGCCATCATCTACCGCAGCGTCACCTGGCGCGGCATCTACGGCTCGCTCATGACGAGCGCCCGCATCACGGTTTCCATCGGCATGCTGATCGCGGGCGCCCTGGTCTTCAACTACGTCGTCACCGCGGAGAACATCCCCAAGGCGCTGAGCGCCATCCTGAAGGCCCACGAGCTCTCCCCGGTGGGCTTCCTTGTCTTCGCCAACGTCGTCCTGCTCGTCCTCGGCTGCTTCCTGGAAGGGACCACGATCCTTCTGGTGTTCGTCCCGGTCCTGCTGCCTACGGCGCAAGCGCTGGGCATCGACCCGGTGCACTTCGGCGTGGTGGCGGTCGTCAACATCATGATCGGGCTCATTACGCCGCCTTACGGGCTGCTGCTTTTCCTCATGATGAAGATCGCCGACGTGTCGCTCAAGGAGCTGGTGCGCGAAGTGATGCCGTTTCTCGTGGTGATGATCGGCGCGCTCGCGCTGATCACGTTCATCCCGGACCTGGTGCTGTTCCTGCCGAGGGTCATGGGGTACAAGGGCTAGGGGAGGGCGACGATGCTCGGGCGCGCCGCGGTGGCGATCTGGTGCGACATCGCGCCGCAGGTCGAGGCGGAATTCTCCGACTGGCACACGCACGAGCACATCCCGGAGCGCGTCGCCATCCCGGGCTTCGTGCGCGGCACGCGGTGCAAGGCGGTGGCGGGCGAAGGCTACTTCATGCTGTACGAGGTGAAGCGGCTCGCCGTGCTCACCGAAGGACCGTATCTCGAGCGCCTGAACGATCCGACGCCGTGGTCGCGCAAGATGATGCCGCATCATCGCAACATGGTGCGCAGCCTCTGCCGGGTGCGCGCGAGCTTCGGCGGCGGGGTGGCGCCGTTTCTTGCCACCGTGCGCTTCTCCCCGTCGCCGCGCAAGTCGGCATCGGTCGCGCGCTGGCTTTCGAGCGAGCTCCTGCCGCGGCTGCCCGCTTCGCGCGGGCTCGCCGGCGCGCAGCTGCTGCAATCGCAGCCGACGCCTTCGGCCGAGACGACCGAGCAGAAGATCCGCGGCGGCGACCGGCAGGCGGACTGGATCATCCTCGCGAGCGGCTACGAGCTCGACGCGCTGCGCAAGCTGCTCGAGACCGACCTTGCCGCGAGCGCGCTCGAGGCGCACGGCGCCTTGCCGGGCACAGTGTCCGGCCTGTACACGCTCTGCTATTCGCTTACCGAGCGGGAAGTCCGGTGACGCGCAAGCTGCTCCTCGGCCTCATCGGGGCCGGGATCCAGCGCTCGATGGCGCCGATCCTGCACGAGGAGGAGGCGCGGCAGCACGGGTTGCGCGTGCACTACCAGCTCATCGACCTCGACGCCGCGGGCCTGGGCGTCGAGGCGCTGCCCGAGCTCGTGCGCGCGGCGCGGGCGATGGGATTTGCCGGCCTGAACATCACCTACCCGTGCAAGCAGGCGGTGATCCCGCTCCTCGACGGGCTGTCCGACGAGGCGCGCAGCATCGGCGCCGTGAACACCGTGGTGCGCGAGGACCAGCGTTTCATCGGGCACAACACCGACGGCTCGGGTTGGAGCTGGGGGCTGAAGCGGGCGCTTCCGGGCGCCGACCTTTCCTTCGTGGTGCTGCTCGGCGCCGGCGGCGCCGGTTCTGCGTGCGCCGATGCGGTCTTGCGCCTCGGCGCGAAGAAGCTGTCGGTCTTCGACCAGGACGCCGCGCGCGCCGCGGCGCTCGCGCGCCGGTTGAACGACGCATTCGGCGCGGCAAGGGCGGAGGCGGGCAGCGACCTGCCGGCTGCCATGAAACAAGCTACCGGCTTCATCAACGCCACGCCGATGGGCATGGAGCGCTCGCCGGGCATGCCTCTTGGCGAAGACCTGCTGCGGCCGGGCCTATGGGTTTCCGACGCCGTCTATGTGCCGCTCGACACCGCGCTCCTGCAGGCGGCTCGCAGGCGCGGCTGCGCCACCGTGGACGGCGGGCACATGAATGTCGGCCAGGCGGTGCGCGCGTTCAAGCTTTTTACCGGCGAGGAGGCGGATGCGGAGCGGATGGAGCTTCATTTCCGATCCATGAGCCTGCCGACCTAGATCTCCAGCAGGTCCCGTCCCACGATCACCTGCCCGCCAAAGTGCTTGCGCACTCCTTCGGTCCACATCTCGTCGGTGATCGAGCTGTCGTCGGACGGCACGAGATGCGTCAGCACCACGGTCTTCACGCCTGCGGCCGCCGCCACCTTGCCGACATCCTCGGTCACCGTGTGACTCGCGAGCAGATGCTCGCGCAGCGTCGCCGCGTTGGGGACGCGCTTTAGCAGGTTCTCGAGGCCGCCGAGGTGCATGACTTCGTGCACCAGCACGTCGGCGCCCCTGGAGAGCTCGATCAGCTCCGGCGAAAAAGTGGTGTCGCCCGAGAGCACGATCGAGCGGTCGGCCGCGTCGAAGCGATAGGCGTACGCCTGCTTGATCGGCGGATGGCGCACCTGGGCGGCGCTGACCCGGACGTCCTCGTTATGCATCACCAGTCCCGGCTGGTCGAACTCGCGCACGGCCACGAGCTTGCGCAGGTCGGGCCGGCCCTCGTCGGCGATCCGCGTCTCGATGTCGAACTTGTTCAGCTCCCAGTAGGCTGCGGTCATCGCCTTGATCGGCGGCGGACCGTATGCCGTCACGGGCGTGCGCAGTCCCGCAGCCCAGCCGTCGTAGATCAGGTTGCCGTAGTCGAGGTCGTGGTCGGAGTGGTGGTGCGTGATGAAGACGTGGCGCAGCGTGTTGAGCGGCACCCCCGCAAGCACGACCTGGTGGGCAACGCCCTCTCCGCAGTCGATGACGTAGGGCACGCCATTGATGATGAGCAGGCTGGCCGGCTTCGAGCGCCCAGGCGCGACGATGCGCGGGCCGCCGCCCGTGCCGAGAAGTATGAGGCGCGTGCGCTTGCCCGCGCCCTGCGCGCGAGGTGCCTTCCAAGGCGACAGCAACGTCGTCGCCGCTAATATCCCCGCGCAAGCGAGAAAATTTCTGCGCGCTGTTGACGTCATCGATCGCGTCCTTGGTAACTTGTACCGAGAAGAGAGTAGGTAGGCACCACCACTAGGCCGAGTAAGCGCCGCCATTCACGTGCAGCGTCTGGCCGGTGATGTAGCGCGCGCCGGGGCCGGCGAGGAAGCGGACGGCCGCGGCGACTTCGTCCGGCGTGCCGCGCCGGCCGAGCGGGCTTTCGCGCCGGCCCTGGTGCGCGGAGGCGCCGCTCGAGGCGCCGCGATTGGTGTCGATCATGCCGGGCACGACGCAGTTCACGGTCACCCGCGGCGCGAGGTCGTGCGCGAGCGCGCGCGTGAGGCCGACGAGGCCGGCCTTCGCCGCGACCACGTGGGGCCTGCCGAGCGCGCCGGTATGGGCGGACATGCCGCCGATGTTGACGATCGTGCCCGAGGCCGCCTCGAGCGCTTCGGCGCAGGCGTGCGAGCAGTTCCAGGCCCCGTCGAGGATGACGCCCGTCACCTCGCGCCAGCGCGCGAGCGAGATGCCCTCGATCGGCTCGACGGCGCGGATCGCGGCGTTGTTCACCAGGATGTCGATGCGCCCGAAGCGCTCCAGCGCGCGCGCCACCATCCGCGCGACGGCCTGCTCGTCGGTCACGTCGGCGAGCACGGCGAGGCCGCCGGTTTCGGCGGCGACGGCGTCGATCTCGGCTTGCGAGCTGCGCGCGTTCGCCACCACGCTTGCGCCGGCGGAGGCGAGCGCGAGCGCGATGGCGCGGCCGATGTTGCGCCCGGCGCCGGTGACGAGGGCAACGCGGCCCTTGAGCTCTTCAGCCACGGAATGCCGAGAGGTCGATGACCGAATCAAAGGCTTTTCTCGTGAACCCGAGAAACTTTTCCGCCTGCGCCGCGCTCCAGCCGCCGTAAGCGCAGTTCAGGCGGAATTTCTCCTCGAGCTCCCCGCGCGTAAGCGGCTCGTGCGTGCCGCCGCGCAGGTGGGCCTGGCGCTCTTCCAGGACCCGTCCATCCTTGAGCCGCACGCGCACGTGGCCGGTGAATTCGTCCGGGTAGGGATTCTTCGGGTCGATCTCGTAGCGCACCTTGGCGGCGAGCGCGCGCAGGCGCTCGTCGCGCACGCGCTCCTCGGTGAAGGCGTCCAGCCCCGCGTGTCCGAGGACGAAGCCCGCGGCGATGCAGTAAGGCTGGCTGAACTTCGCGGCGTACGCGTTGGGCGGGCGCTGCTTGTCGGCGAGCGGCTCCCAAAGGCGATGGACCGTGCCCTCGGCCGCCTCGCAGACCACCTCGGCGATGTCTTCCAGCCGCAGGCGCGGGGCGAGCCGGCGCGCGCAATCGACGTACGGCTGCGTCATGGTGCCGCAGGCGTAGAGCTTGAAGGCGAGCGAGGAGGCGACCCAGCGCTCGCCGAATCCGTCGACGAGCTTCCCCCAGTCGCCGTCCTTCGAGTGCGCAAAGCCGAAGAAGAGGCCGTGCGTGCCCTCGAGCACGGTGCGCGGGCCGATGAAGCCCGAGCGCGCCAGGTCCGCGGCGCGCAAGCCCGATTGCGCCGCCCAGCCGGGATGCAGGCGCTTCGTCCACGAGCCCTCGGCGAGGTACTCGATGATTCCGGACGCCATGGACCCCGCGATCCCGAGCGCATTCACGAAGCTCTCTTTTTTCAGCTTCAGCGCCGTCGCCGCCGCGGCGGCAGCGCCGATCGCACCGAGGATCGCCGTCGGATGGAAGCCCGCCTTGTGGATGCGCTTGGGCGCAACCAGGCTCGCGCGGCACATGAGCTCCGTGCCCACCGCGATGCCGGCGAGCGCGTCGCTTCCGGAAACGCGCTCGCGCTCCGCGAGCGCGAGCACGGCCGGCACGATCACCGCGCCCGCGTGCACCGGGCCGCCTTCGAACGTGTCGTCGAAATCCTCGCCGTGCGCTGCGGTGCCGTTCACGAAGGCGGCGCCCGCGGAATCGAGCGTGCGCGCGTGGCCGATCGCGGTGCAGCCGCCCGAGGCCTCCCAGCCCTTGAGGGCGGCGGCGACATAGTCCTTCCTGCGCGCGGCGACGCACAGGCCGCCGACGTCGATCAGCAGCCGCTCGGCCGTTTCCCTGAAATCCTGCGCGCGTGCGCCCCGCGCGCGCTCGGCGAGCTGCTCGGAGACCGACGCGCTCAAGCGTGCTCGGCGCGCAGCCGCCGCGCGGCTTCCACCATGGACTTGAGCTTGCCGAAGGCCGAGTCGCGCGGCAGGAACTTCATGCCGCAGTCGGGCGCGAGGATCACGTCCTGGGGCTTCAGGTACTGCAGCGCCCGCTTCACGCGCTGCACCACCGTGTCGGGGGTTTCCACCTCGGGTGTGGAGAGGTCGATGCAGCCCACCATGATCTTCTTCCCGGGAAGGCGCGCGAGCACCGCGCAGTCGAGCTTGGGCTCCGCCGTCTCGATCGAGATCTGCTTGCAGGAGCACTGCGCGAACTCGGGCAGGAACGAATACCCCGCGGGCTTGTTCTTCAGGTAGACCGAGTAGCCGAAGCAGATGTGCACCGCGGTCTCGCCCTGGATGCCCTCGAGCGCCCGGTTGAGGGCCTGCACGCCGTAGGCGCGCGCCTTCTCCGGCTGCGCCTGCATATAAGGCTCGTCGATCTGCACCACGTCGGCGCCCGCGGCGAAGAGCTCGCGGATCTCCTCGTTGACCGCCGCGGCATAGTCCATCGCCGCCTCCTCAACCGAGCCGTAGTAGTCGTTCTGCGCCTGCTGCGACATGGTGAACGGGCCGGGAACAGTGATTTTCGTTTTTCTCGAAGTGTGCTTCTTCAGGAAAAGCAAATCCTGGAGCTCCACCGCGTGCTTCCTGCGGATCTTGCCGACGATGCGCGGCACGGACTGCTGCTTGCCCGAGCGCGTAGTGGCCACGCCGTGGTGCTCGAGGTCGATGCCTTCGAGCGCGGTGGCGAAGCGGTTGGAATAGCTCTCGCGCCGGATCTCCCCGTCGGTGACGATGTCGATGCCGGCTTCCTCCTGGGCGCGGATGGCGAGGAGCGTCGCGTCGTCCTGGGCGGCGGCGAGCCAGGGCTCCGGAACGCGCCACAGGTCGCTCGCGCGCACGCGCGGCGGGATGTTCTCAGTCAGCCGCCGGCGATCGATCAGCCAGTCGGGCTGGGGATAGCTGCCTACGAGGGTGGTGGGAAAAAGCGGAAGCGATTCGGGCGGGAGCGAGGCGGACATCGGGAAATTCTAATTCCACTTCACGCGCGCCGTGAAAAGCGCGGTCAGCACGCCGAACGCCAGCACCGCGAAGGCAATGACCGCGAAGATGCCTTGCAGCGAGGCGACCAGCGCGCCCCCGCCGACGACGATGGCAAGGCGCGCCGTTCCGGCGAGGAACGGCCACAGCACCTTGCCTGCGCCCTGCGAAGAGAAGTAGAGCGCGATGCCGATCGCGAGGAACGCGTAGAAAGGCGCGACCGTGCGAAGGTAAAGCGACCCGCTCTCGAGCACGGCAGGGTCGCTGCTGAAAAGCCCGACCCAGGCTAGCGGCGCAAGGGTGACCGTCACCCCGATGACGAGGCTGATGCAGGCGCCCATGGCGGCGCCGGTCCATGCGATCCGCTTGGCGCGCTGCGCCTGCCCCGCGCCGATGTGCACGCCGACCAGCACCACCAGCGACTGGCCGATGGCGAACACGAGCGGAATCTGCAGCAGCTCGAGCCGCAGGCCCACGCCGTAGCCGGCAAGCGCGGCCGCGCCGTACCTGCCGACCAGGCCGGTGAGGACGAGCGCGGTAAACACGGTCTGCACCGCGTTCAGGCTGGAAAGCGCGCCGACGCGCAGGATGTCGCGGAACAGGCGCCATTCCAGGCGGAAATCCGCGGCCCGCGGGCGCAGCGCGCTCGAGGGCCGGAACACGACGAATGCCAGCGCGCAACCGGCGATGCCGAACGATGCGATGTAGGCAAGCGCCGCGCCCTGGATGCCGAATTCGCGCACCAGCAAGCCGCAAAGCGGAATCTGCACGAGCGCCGCGGCAATGAGGGCGCCGGCGGGAACGAGCATGTTGCCCGTGCCGCGCAGGATATTGGCGAGGATGTTGGCAAGCGACACCACGATCGCGCCGCCGAAGAGCACGTCGGAATAGGCGAGGGCATTGGCGAGCGCATGGTCCCGGCCTCCGAGGAGCGCATAGGCCATGCGGCCAAGCGGCACGAGGAGCACGGTGAAGAGCAGGCCGATGCCGCCGGCGATGAGGAGCGCGTGCACCACGAAGCGCCGCGCGGCCGACGGCTGGCCCGCACCCAGCGCGCGCGCGATCGCCGAAGACACGCCGCCGCCCATGGCGCCTGCGGTCGTCATCTGCAGCAGCATCACGAGGGGAAACACCAGCGCGAGGCCGGCGAGCGGCGCGGTGCCCAGGCGCCCGACGAAATAGCTGTCGGCAATGGAGACCGCGGACTGGAAAGCGACCAGCACCACGCCGGGCGCCGACAGCCGCAGGACCAGCGGCGCGATCGGCGCGCTGAGAAAGCGCGCGGTGCTCAGAAGAGCGCCATCTGCCCGGAGCGGCTGGGCGGACGGAAGCGGCTGCAGTCGAGCTCGGGCGGCTTCCTGCCGCTGCCGTGCCCGTTGAGGTTGAAGCGCCGGCAGGCGATGTCGAAGCGTTTCTCGATGAGCTCGGCGAAGTTTCCGGTGCCGCTCATGCGGGTGCCGAAGCGCGGGTCGTTGTCGCGGCCGCCGCGCATCTGGTGGACGATGCTGATGACGTGCTCGGCGCGCTCTGGGTAGTGTTCCTGGAGCCACTCGTTGAATAGCGTCTTCAGCTCGTTGGGCAGCCGCATGACGACGTAGGCCGCTTCGGTCGCGCCTGCCGCCGCCGCCTGCTCTAGGACGTGCTCCATGGTCTTGTCGTTGAGCGCCGGGATGAGCGCCGCGACCATTACGCCGCAAGGCACGCCGGACTCCTTTAATTTTTTCAATACATCCAGCCGCCGCTGTGGACTTGCGGCCCTGGGCTCGAGTTTCCTCGCGAGCGCGCGATCGAGCGTGCCGATGGAGACGAATACCTTCACCAGGTTCTTGCGCGCCATGGGCGCGAGAAGGTCCAGGTCGCGTTCGACGAGCGCCGACTTGGTCACCAGCGTACAGGGGTGCTCCGTCTCCGAGAGCACTTCCAGGACCTCCCGGGTGATTCGGTATTTGCGCTCGATCGGCTGGTAGCAGTCGGTATTGGCGCCGATGGCTATCGGGCTCGGCACATAGCCCGGCTTCGCGAGCGCCTCGCGCAGCAGCTCGGCGGCATTGGTCTTGGCGAAGAGGCGGGTCTCGAAGTCGAGCCCCGGGGAGAGTTCGAGATAGGCGTGGCTGGGACGCGCGTAGCAATAGATGCAGCCGTGCTCGCAGCCGCGATAAGGGTTGATGGACTGGCTGAAGCCCACGTCGGGAGAATCGTTGTGCGAAACGATGGAGCGCGCCCGCTCTATCGTCACTCGCGTCTCGAGCTCGCGCGCGTCTTTCTCCTCCGGCGACCAGCCGTCGTCGAACGCCTCGCGCTCCACGGTCTCGAATCTGCCGGCGACGAAGGAGCGCGCGCCGCGCAGGTGGAGGGTTTCGCTGTTGGCGTCACGAGGCATGGCAGGCGGGCCTTACACTGGCGAGTCTCGAAATTCTAGGGCATTACTGTATAAATGAACAGTACCAAGCGCAACGTCGGCCTGCTCGCGGGCTGCCAGGCGATGTTGATGAGCAACAACTCGTCCCTGATCGCGATCAACGGCCTCGCCGGGCTCGCGCTCGCGCCGCTGAAGGGCCTCGCGACGCTGCCGGTCACCTCCTATGTCATCGGCGCAGCGGCTTCGACCATGCTCGCCTCCTTCCACATGAAGCGCGTCGGACGCCGGCGCGGCCTGGAGTTCGGCACCGCATGGAGCGTGGCCGGCGCGCTGATTTGCGCGCTCGCGGTATGGCAGCAGGCGTTCTGGCTGCTCTGCCTCGGATCGCTCGTGCTCGGCGTGTACAACGCGTACGGGCAGTACTACCGCTTCGCCGCGGCCGATGTCGCCACGCCGGACTTCCGCGCGACCGCCATTTCGCTCGTGCTCGCCGGAGGGCTCGCGGGCGGCATCCTCGGTCCGACCTTGACCCGCGCGACGCTGGATGCGGTAGGCCCGCATTTCGCCGGCGCCTATCTCACGCTGATCGTATTTGCCGTGGTCACGTTCGGCCTCCTGCATTTCCTGCAGGTACCTACGCCCACGGCTTACGAGCGCACGGTTTCCGGGCGGCCGCTGAGCGAGATCGCGGCGCAGCCCGCATTCCTGGTCGCGGTGCTCTCGGCTGCGATCGGCTACGGCGTCATGAACTTCCTCATGGTGTCCACGCCGATCGCCATGCAGGTGTGCGGGCATCCCTTCGGCGACGCCGCGTTCGTGATCTCCTCGCACGTGATCGGCATGTTCGCGCCGTCGTTCTTCACCGGCCCGCTCATCCGCCGCTTCGGCACGCTGCCGGTGATGTTCGCCGGCGCGGTGCTCAATTTCGCAGCGATCGCGGTCGCGCTTTCCGGGATCTCCGTGCCGCAGTTCTGGGCCGCGCTGGTCCTGCTCGGCGTCGGCTGGAACTTCCTCTACATCGGCGGCACGACGCTCCTCACCACCACCTACCGCCCGGAGGAGCGCGCCAAGGTGCAGGGCGCGAACGACCAGACCATCTTCATCGTCATGGCGATTTCATCCTTCACTTCCGGGATGACGGTGACGGGCGCCGGGTGGGAGCGTGTCAACCTCGCCGCGCTTCCGCTGGTGGCCGTGGTGGCGCTCGCCATCCTCGGCTACGCGATCCACAGCCGCCGCAAGGTGTCCCCCGCCTAGCATGCGCCCGCCCGCCACGGTCGGCCAGCGCCTCGACGAGGTCGACACGCCGGCCCTGGTCCTCGACCTGGATGCGTTCGAGAAAAATCTCGCGACGCTCGCCGCGTCCATCAAGCCGCATGGCGTCCGGGTGCGGGCGCACGCCAAGACGCACAAGTGTCCCGAGATCGCGCTGCGCCAGATCGCCGCAGGCGCCACGGGCGTGTGCTGCCAGAAGGTGTCGGAGGCCGAGGCCATGGTCGAGGGCGGCGTCGCCGACGTCCTGGTCAGCAACGAAGTCGTCGGCAAGAGCAAGATCGAGCGGCTCGCCGCGCTTTCGCATCGCGCCCGGATCGGCGTGTGCGTCGACGATGCGGACAACCTCCGGGCGCTCGCCGCGTCCGGCGCGGCGCTCGACGTGTACGTGGAGGTCGACGTCGGCATGGGCCGTTGCGGGGTTGCGCCGGGCGCGCCCGCCGTGGCGCTGGCGCAGAAGGTGCTCGAGCACAAGAACCTGCGCTTCAAGGGCCTGCAGGCCTACCATGGCCGCGCGCAGCATGTGCGCAGCCTGGCCGAGCGGCGCGCGCTCATCGAGGAAGCGGCGCGCAAGGTCACCCAGACCGAGGAGCTCCTCAACAAGGCGGGGATCGAGTGCCCCGTCGTCACCGGCGCGGGCAGCGGCACCTACATGTTCGAGGCGCAATCGCGGGTGTGGAACGAGATCCAGCCCGGCTCATACATCTTCATGGACGCCGACTACGGCCGGAACGAGTGGGCCGCGCCGCTGCCGCGTTTCGAGCATGCCCTGTTCGTTCTCGCCACGGTGATGAGCCGTCCCGGCGCGCAGCTCGCCATCGTCGACGCGGGCCTCAAAGCCTCCAGCGTCGATTCCGGCATGCCGCTCGTCTGGCAACGCCCGGGCCTCGTCTACGCCGGCGCCTCCGACGAGCACGGCAGGATCGAGATCGCGAGCGGCGCTGCCGCGCCGCGCCTGGGCGAAAAGCTGCTCCTCGTGCCGGGACATTGCGACCCGACCGTGAACCTCTACGACTGGTACGTGGGCGTGCGCAACGGGCTCGTCGAAGCGCTCTGGCCGATCACTGCGCGCGGTGCGCTGTATTGAGCCGTAGACCGGATTACGGATGGATGGTCGTGGCGGCGGCGTTCGCCCTCATGTCCATCGGCTTTGCCTCGGCGTACTCCTTCGCCGCCTTCTTCAGCGCCTTCCAGGCCGAGTTCGGCGCCTCGCGCGCTCACGTGGCGCTGGTGTTCTCGCTCGCCGCATTCACGTGGTTCGTGTGCGGAGCGCCCGCCGGCATGGCGGCCGATCGCTTCGGCGCGCGGCGCATCGCGCTCGCGGGCGCCGGCTGCCTCGCCGCGGCGCTCTGGCTCTCGAGCGTTGCCCCGTCGGTCACCTTCCTATATCTCACCTACAGCATCGGCATCGGCCTCGGCGTCGGCCTGGTGTACGTCCCCTCCGTCGGCGCGGTGCAGCCCTGGTTCCAAGCCAACCGCGCGTTTGCCTCGGGGCTCGCCATCGCGGGGATCGGCGCCGGCAATATCGCCGGGCCGCTGCTCGCGTCGTTTCTCATCGAGCGCCATGGCTGGCGCGGCGCTTACCAGATCCTGGCGATCGCGTTCCTCGCCATCGGCGTCGCCGCGGCGCTCGCGCTGCGCGAGAAGGATTCCGGCCGGCCGCGGAGCGAAGCGCCGGGCCACACCCTCGCCAAGGCGCTTCGCAGCCGAGAGTTCTGGCTGCTCTACGTGTCGCTCTTTCTCACCTGCATCGGGCTTTTCGTTCCCATGGTGCACCTGGGCCCATACGCGCAGGATGCCGGTTATTCGGAGGCGCGCGGCGTGGCCCTCGTGAGCCTCATCGGCGTGGGCAGCCTCGTCGGGCGCTTCACCGTCGGGGCGTTCGCCGACCGCCTCGGCCGCGAGCGCTCGCTCGCGGCGATGTATGCCGGCCACGGCCTCATGCTG
>DATAHF010000187.1:0-38989 GCA_036263315.1 Burkholderiales bacterium | reverse complement strand
ATCGCCCCGGCGAAGGCGCCGGGCTGATCGGCGCGATCGTGGGCGCGCTCGTGGTGCTCTTTATATGGGGAGCTGTTGCGTCAAGGAAACGCGCTTAGCTACCACCCCCCGAACCGCTCCCAGCTCGTAAGCGCGGCGCCGCGCGAGAGCACGTGGTAGTGATCGTGCTGCGCCGCGGTTGCGCAGGCATGGTTGGGAAGGATGCGCAAGAGCGTGCCGACGGGCATCTCGGGCACGGGCCCGCCTCCTCGGCGGCTAACGATGCCGTGCTCCTGGTTGGTGTCGGAGACGATCAGGTCGGGAATGGGCTTTCCGTCGTCGTCGCAGACTAGGCCGTAGCCATGGTCGACGCGCTGCTTTGCGGTGCCGCGATCGCGTGAGAGCGCCATCCAGCCCGCGTCGATGAGGATCCAGTTCTTTTCTCTTTGGTGCCCGATCACCGGCGCGAGGACGGAGAGCGCGATGTCTTCGACCTTGCACACGCCGGTGCCGGCCATGACGAGGTCGAAGAAGACGAAGACGCCGGCGCGGACTTCGGTGACGCCGTCGAGGTTTTCGGCCGCGTGCGCGGTGGGCGTGGAGCCGACGCTGACCATGGGCGCGTCGAAGCCCGCATCTCGAAGGCGCTGGGCGGCGCGCACGGCGCCGGAGCGCTCTTTCTCGGCCATGGCGCGCACGGCTTCGGGGGTGTTCAGGTCGTAGGAGGCGCCGGCGTGGGTGAGGACGCCGGCGACGGTATTGCCGGATTCGCGAAGCGCCTTGGCGACGGGGATGAGCTCCTTGCCCTCGGGCTTGATGCCGGCGCGGTGCCCATCGGTGTCGATCTCGATCGCGACCGGAAAGCCGCTGATCGCGCGCGCGGTGTCGACCGAGTCGGTGAGGAGCGTGAGCTTGCAGCCGCGCTTCTGCAGCGCGCGGGCGCGCTCGAGCTTGCCGGGCGCGAAGCCGACCGCGTAGAGGATGTCCTTGTAGCCGCCCTCGAAGAACTGCTCCGCCTCCTTGAGCGTGGAGACGGTGATCGGGTCTTTTTTGCCCTCGAGGACGAGCGCGACTGCTTCGAGGGACTTGGCGGTCTTGACGTGCAGCCTGAGCGGCACGCCGAGCTTCCTCAGGTGCGCCTTCAGGCGCGCGGCATTGGCTTCGACCTTGTCGCGGTCAACGACGAGACAGGGCGTATCGAGATGCGAGAGGCCGGTCATGGGCGGCCGACATCATAGCCGCCGCCCTGCCCGTCAGCACCGCCACGCCTTCGGGCACCGCGCCGTGCGCGCGCGAGCGCTCGATGAGCTCGACCGGATTGCCGTCGGGATCCTCCAGCCGCATGCGCTTGCCGGCGGGTCCCTGCTCGATGTCGTTGCGGAAGCGAAAGCCGATCCGCTTCAGCGTCTCGACGTGCGCCTCGAGGTCGTCCACGTCGATGACGATCCCCTTCCGCAGGTGCCGGCGGTTGCCGAGCGTCTTGTGCCATTCCGACTCGGGGAGCCGGGTGAGGAAGAGCGTCAGGTCGCCCATCGAGGCCTGGGCCGAGGCCGGCGAGTCGAGGAAATCGATCCGGAAGCCGAGGCGCACGTAGAAGGCGAGCGAGCGCTCGATGCTTTTCGCCCGGTAGTGGACGCTGTGGCCGCGGGCGTTGAATTTCTCGAGGCGGGCCATTACGCCGCCTCCGGGGTGCAGGCGGTCGCCTTGAGCCAGCGCCCCGCCCAGTCGGACACGCGCACGACGAGCAGGCCGTCGCCCTCGTCGATGAAGCGGCCGAGCCGGTCGCGCAACTCGGCGCTGTTGAGGTCGTCGCGCTCGAGCCACCAGCTCGAGTCGAGGCCGCGGAAGGCGCCGAGCCGGCGCAGCTCTTCCCAGAACCCCTGGTAATCGCGGGCTTCGCGCCGCGCACGAAGGTCGTAGCAGATCAGGTGAAGTTGCATTTCCGCCTGTTTTTCTTGGGGAGGGCCAGCAGTATGGCCTGTACCGGGCGAGCGAACAGTCGCACGTCATGGGATTGTGAGGTGGCCCGAAGGCGGCAGGCCGAGGCATTCCGCACTACAAGGCGCCAAGCTTGACTTCCCGGATCCGCTGCCCCGCCGTCGGAATCTTTCATTCGCGTATCATGGCGGCCGCGCATCACTTTTACTGGACGAAAAGACCGGCATGGACGACCCCCAGCAGCCCGCACCGCCTCCCCCGCCGCAAGAGCAGCCCGTTCCCCTGCAGCGCCGCCTTCAGGAGCTGCGCGCGATTCCGGAGCGCGACCGCACCGACGCGCAATGGGACGAGCTGAACGAGGTGGAGATCGCGCTCGCCTCGGCCAACCGGGCGGGGGCGCCCGACCCGAACATCCGCCACGAGAACCGCCAGGGCGGCGGGCAGAACCACCGCCACAACGCGGGCGGCGGCGGCCAGGGCGGCAAGCCCGGCGGCAACCCCAATCACCGCCATCGGCCGCAGAATCGCGACCGCCAGCGCCAAAGAGGCCGCCGCTAGCCGCGATTCGTGTTAAAATACAAGGCGCTGGTTCTCAGGCCGCGAGAATAACTGGTCCGCTCTGCCCTACAGTGCTCATCAGTAGTTCCTCCCTCGAAGTACCCGCAAGCTCGGAAGGCTTTTCTTCCGTTTTAGAAGGAAATATCGATGAGTAAAGGTACGGTCAAGTGGTTCAACGATGCCAAAGGGTTCGGCTTCATCACTCCGGACGACGGCGGCAAGGATCTGTTCGTGCACTTCTCCGCCATCCAGGGCAGCGGCTTCAAGTCGCTCAAGGAAGGCGACAAGGTGCAGTTCGAAGTCGGCCAGGGCGCCAAGGGCCCCAACGCCACCAACGTAAGGCCGGCGTGAGCGCCGTCTTCACGATGGAGAAAGCCCGCGCGAGCGGGCTTTTTTGTCTGTGAGCACCAAGGCAAGGACGGCCGCGCCCGCGCCGGAGCTGCCGCGCACGACCTCCTGGACGGCCGAGCGCATCGCGAAGCTGAACATGATCGAGGTGCGCCAGCTGAAGGACAACGCCGTGCGCCTGGGCGAGCCGGAGATCGCGGCGCTCTGCGACAAGGCGATGACCGACCTGCGCCGCATCGCCTCCGCCGCGCGCAAGGCCGCGCCGCCCAAGCCCGCCAAGCGCAAGGTGAAACCGACCGAAGTTCCGCAGGACTGATCCCGGGCGTTTTTCCGGGCGCGTTTCCCGCAGGACCTTCTTCCTACCTTGCGGCGCCCGCTTTTGCGATCGCCGCGAGGATCGCCGGCAGCTTCTCGCGCGTGACCCGGTAGGCGATCGCGATGACGCGGCGCCGGTAGGCTTCGTTGCGCCCCGCGTAGTAGCCGATGTCCGGATGGATGAGCACGTCGGCCGCGCTCGCCTCGGCCGCGATCTGCTTCGCGCGGCGCGCGTCCTTCTCGATCCAGCGCGCCGGCACGCCGGCGGGCGTCTCCTGCGCGTAGGCCGAGACGTCGATCGCGATCACGACACGCGCGCCGAGGCGCCGCGCCGCGCGGATCGGCACCGGGCTCACCTCGTCGCCGTCCATGTACATCTCGCCGCCGATCTCGACCGGGGCGAATTCGTCCGGGCTCGCGGCGGAGGCGCGCACCGCGAGGCCGGTGTCGCCGCGGTTGAAGAGCACGAGCGCGTGGTCGCGCACGCGCGTCGCCGCCGCGGCGAACGGAATGCGCAGCTCCTCGATCAGGCGCCCCTGCACGTGCCTGGAGACGAAGTCCTGCACGCCGCGCCCGCTCGGTGTCCTGCCGAAGAGCATCTTCAGCTCGAAGAACTCCATCATGTTCAGGTCGTAGGCGAGCTGCTCGAGCTCGGTCGCGCTCATGCCGCCCGCGTAGAGCGCGCCCACCACGGCGCCGATGCTCGTGCCGAGGATGAGATCGGGCCGGATGCCGTTCTCCGCGAGCGCCTTGAGCACCCCGACGTGCGCGAAGCCGCGATGGCCGCCCGAGCCGAGCACGAGCGCGATGCGCGGCGCCACGGCGCCTTTCGGCGGCGGCTCGAAGCGCGGCGTGCGGTTCGCGGCATCGCTTGCCGCGAAGCAAGCGAGAGGTCCCAGCAGGGCGATGCCGAAAAAGTCCCTACGCCGCACGCGCCGCCTGCCGCGGCCGGTAGATCGCCGTGTGCAGCACCCGGGCGAGCGCACGCTCGCCCGAGAGCACGAGCACGTCGAGGTCCACGAAGAGGTGGCCCTTCTTCTCGTAGTTGGCGAGCACGCGCGAGCGCGCGGCGAGCGTCTCGCCCGCGCGCGCAAGGCCGAGGTTGCGCACCTTGCTGCCGACATGGATCCACGGCCCCATCCTCACATTGCGAAAGAGCGCGAAGTTGCACATGCGCAGCACGTTGCCCGGATGCACGAGCCCTTCGCGCCGGTACAGCTCGTCGGTCTCGCGCACGTCGCGCAGGTAGCCGTCCATGAAGGCGCGGCTTGCCTCGAAGAGCTGGGTGCCGAGCACCTGGCCCGGGACGAGGGTCGACGGACCGGCTTCGGGGCGATTTTCCAGGGCCGGGGCGGCCACAAAGGGAATCTCGAGGCTTTCCACTTTTTTTTCCGAAAGCCTCGCCGACCCGGTGGCGCAGCTTTTTCCCTGCGAGCCGACCTCGATCAGAAGCGCATCGCCCTCCTCGCGCCCGCTCACCTCGGCCGTCTCCCCGTCGTAGACCGGGCTCATGAAGCGGCACTCGGTTTCGCCGCGCTCGAGGAATTCGCGCCCCCAGCGCGCGACCGGCAGATGCATCATGTAGGCATAGACGTCCACGCCCGGGACGAGCGCGCCCGTGAAGCCGAAGCCGCGCGCGACCGCGTCGTCGTGGATCTTGTTCTCCGAGTCGTGCGCGGTGTTGTACGCCTGGACGCGATAGGCGTTCATTGGATCAGCCGGTCGGCCTGCACGAGGACGCTGCGCGGAATGGTGAGCCTGAGCTCGTCGGCCACCTTCATGTTGACCACCAGCTCGAACTTGGTCGGCTGCTCCACCGGCAGCTCGCTCACTTTCGCGCCCTTCAGGATCCTGTCGACATAATCCGCCGACTGGCGGTACAGGCCGGCGTTGTCGGTCGAGTAGGAGATGAGCCCGCCCGCCGGCAGCTCGAGCGCCTGGTAAACCATGACCGGCAGGCGGTGGCGCGAGGCGAGCGGCAGCATGTGCCGGGTGAGCGCGCGCTGCTGCCCGCAAAGCCACAGGGCGCCGTCGGCGCGCCACTTGAGCAGCTCGGGAACGGCGGCATCGACATCGGCCTTCGTGCGCACCGGGAACATGCGCGCCTCGATGCCGAGCGCCGGCGCCGAGCGCTCGATGTCGCGCAGCTGCGGGACCGTGATCGGGTCGGCGGGGTTGAGCATGATGGCGACGCGCCGGGCGTCGCCCAGCGTCTTGCCAAAGAGCGCGAGCCGCTTGCCCGCGAGCTCGCCGCAAAGGTTGGTGACGCCCGTGACGTTCCTGTCCGGGCGCGCGAGGTTGCTCACGAATCCGGTCGCCACCGGATCGCCCACCGCGACCATGACGATCGGAATCGACTTCGTCGCGGCCATCGCCGCCTTCGTCCCGGGCGTGTTGACCGCGAGGATGACTTCGGGCGAGCCCTGCACGATCTCGGCCGCCATCGACGAGAGCTGGTCAAGGCGATCGCCGGCGATCTTCACATCGAGAGTGAGGTTGCGGCCCTCTTCGTAGCCGAGTTGCTTCATGGCCTTGGGAAACTCCGCCAGGTCGGGCGTGGTGGCGGGAACGAGCACGCCGACTCTGTGCTTGCCCGGCGCCGGCTGGGCGTGCGCGGCCGCGACGGCGAGCAGCAGGATCGAAAAAGCGCGCCAGATATGCTTCATGTGATCGGTTGTCAGGAATTCCCTGACAGGGAGATTAACGCTGACATTCGCTGACCGGGGCCTTGCGGCGGGATGTGTAGTATTTCACCGATATGTTCCTCACGCGCGCCACGATCCTCTTCGTCCTCTTTGCGCTGGCGCTCGGCCATTACTACTACTGGCACGTGCGCGAGGAGATCCTCGCCGCCGAGCGCAATTTCTACTTCGGCCCCGGAAAACGCACGCCCAACCCGGCACCCGGCGAGCTCATGAAGAAGACCACCGCTTCATAGCGCCGCCGCCTCGAACCGGAACGCCGGGCCTTCGCGCAGGATGCGGCCCGAGGTCGGCGAGGCGAAGTGGGTGCCGAGGACGAGCACTCTTCCGTCCTTGTACTTCTCGAGGAATTCGCGCCGCATGCGCCGCGCCGCGCCGGGGTCGACGTCGAAGCGCGTCCTGAGGTCGAGGTCCGCGCATTGCGCCGGATGGTGCATGACATCGCCGGTGATGATCGCCTCGCTGCCGCGCGAGGAAATCCGCACGGACACGTGACCCGGCGTGTGGCCGGGCGTCGGCTCGAGCCACACCTCGTCCGTGAGACGGTGATCCATCTCCACAAGATCGGCGAGCTTCGCATCGAGGATCGGCTGCACCGAGTCCTGCTGGATGGCGCGATCGTGCTCGCCCGGCGCCTGCGACCAGTATTCGTACTCCTTCTTCGCGAAAAGGTAGCGCGCCTTCGGGAAGGTCGGCAGCCACTTGCCGTCCTGCATCATCGTGTTCCAGCCGACGTGATCGACGTGCAGGTGGGTGCAGAGGACGACGTCGATCGACTCGCGCGGATAGCCGGCTTCAGCGAGGTCATCCAGGAACTTCCCTTGCCGCCTGTTCCAGGCCGCCACCGCGCGCGGCTTGTCGTTGCCCACGCAGGTGTCGACGACGATGCGCTTGCCGGCCGACTCGACGATGAGCGCGTGGATCGAGGTGCGCAGCTTCCCGTCGTCGCCGAAGAAGTGCGGCTTCAGCCACGCGTGCTGCAGCAGCCGCTCGGGCGGGCAATCGGGGAAGAGAAAGCCGATCGGCGTGGGGCCCTCGGATTCGACCACGCGCGTGATGCGCACGTCGCCCACTTGCCAGCGCAGCACGGGATAGGTCGTCGCCACGCCGCTAGAATAGCCCAGCGATGAGCAAGCAGGTCGACTTCTACTTCGACTTCGGCAGCCCCACGGCCTACCTCGCCTGGACGCAGCTTCCGGCGATCGCGATGGAGTGCCGCGCCGCGATCGCGTGGAAGCCGATGCTGCTCGGCGGCGTGTTCAAGGCAACCGGCAACCAGAGCCCGGTGCTGATCGAGCCCAAGGGCAAATGGATGTGGGGCGACATGGAGCGCTGGGCGCGCCGCTACGGCGTCAAGCTCGTCAAGAACCCGTTCTTCATCCTGAACACGCTCACGCTCATGCGCGGCGCGATCGGCTACCAGGTGCGCGAGCCGGAGCGGTTCCTCAGGTACGTGGACGCGATGTTCCGCGCCCTCTGGGTCGACGGCCGCAACCTGGGCGACGCGGGCGTGGTCGCGCAGACGCTGCGCGAGGCGGGCTTCGACGCCGAGGCTTTCACGCAGATGACGGCCGACCTCGAGGTGAAGCAGAAGCTCATCCGCGCGACCGAGGAGGCGGTCAAGCGCGGCGTGTTCGGCGCGCCGACGATGTTCGTCGGCTCAGAGATGTTCTTCGGCCAGGATCGCCTGGAATTCGTGCGCGAAGCACTCAGGAGGTAGGCCAGACCACCTTGGGCTTCGCGACCGGGTCGAAGTCGACCCATTCGCCGTCCACCCATTCGCCGTCGGCCTCCTCGATCGCGACCGGCTTCTCCTCGCTCAGCTTCTCGATGGCTGCCTCACGGTTGGCCGTGTCGCCGAGGCGCACCGCGACCATGGTGCCGGCGGGCCGGCGCTCCAGTGTCTCGCCTTCGCTGCTCGCGCCGAGCTTTTTCATCGCGCCGCCGAACGAGCCGGCGTAGGCGCCTACGCCCGCCCCGGCCACCGCGCCGAGCGCGCCGCCGACGGCACCGCCCACCGCGGCCCCGGCCGCCGCGCCCGCGAGTCCGCCGGCGGCTGCGCCGCCCGCGGCCTTGTCTGAGCCCGGATCGGCGCTCTCGTCGCCGCCCAGCGGATGCTCGCCGTGCTGCCCGGGCGGGTTGTTGGCGTAGACGAACACGTCGGACTCGGGGAAGCCGGCGCGCTTGAGCGCGCGCGCCGCGTTGTCGGCCTGAACCGACGTCTGAAAATTTCCGGCGATTATTTTTTCCATGCAGGTAAGACACGCGCACAGGAAAAGAATTTCGCGGTCAAACGAAGGTGGGAAAAACGGCACGCATCGGCTTGCGCATCGCCGCGGGCCTGCTGATCGGACTATTGCTCCTGGCCGGCGGGGCCGCGCTGTGGCTCGCGAGCTACGACTGGAACGGCGCGCGCAGCTGGGTCGGCAAGCAGGTCGAGCGGCGCACCGGGCGCACGCTCGTGATCGAGGGGCCGCTTACGGTCAATCCGTTCTCGCTTCAGCCGCATATTCGCGCCGCGAACGTCACCTTCGCCAACGCCGCGTGGGGCGAGAAGGAGCCGATGTTCAGCGCGGGCCTGCTCGACCTGCGCGTCGATCTCTGGCACCTCTTCTACGGCCGCGTCGTCATCACCCAGCTCGTGCTGGAGAACGGCACGGCGCTGCTTCAGCGCGACCTGCAGGGCCGGCGCAACTGGATCCTCAAGCCCCCGGGCGAAGAGCACAAGGGCCGCTCGCCCGAGCTCCTGCAGCTGCAGATCCGCGACAGCCGCGTGCGCGTGAAGGACGACGCTTCCAACACCGACGTCACCGCGCAGATCCAGTCCCAACCGAACGAGAAGGTCTGGGGCATGAAGGTCTCGGCGGCGGGCACGGTCCGCGGCGTCTCGTTCAAGCTCGCGGGCGACAGCGGCGGGCTGCTGCAGATCATGGACGAGCACAAGCCCTATCCGATCCGGCTCTCGGGCACGCTCGGGCAGTCGAAGGCCTCGGCCGAGGGCACGCTCACGGGCGTGGCGACCTTGCAGGACCTGGACGTCGACATGACGCTCTCGGGCTCGAACATGGCGCCCCTTGGCGAGGTGCTCAAGCTCTCGCTGCCGCACACCAAGCCCTACACGCTCGCCGGGCGCCTCGAGCGCCGCGGCCCCGAATGGCGCTTCATCAAGACCCGCGGCAAGGTGGGCTCGAGCGACCTCGCGGGCGACTTCACGGTACGGACCGACCGCGAGCGGCCGCTCCTCACGGCGAGCCTCAAGTCCGACAACCTGGACATCGCCGACCTGGGCGGCTTCGTCGGCACGCGCCCGGGCGCGACCGAGGCGACGCACGCGCCCGGCAAGGTGCTGCCGAGCGAGCCGATCAACGTCGAGAAGCTCAATCGCATCGACGCCAACGTGCGCCTGACGGCGGGCCACTTCCAGAACGCCGACAAGTTCCCGCTCGACAACCTGGACGCCACGCTCGACATGAAAGGCGGCCAGTTCAGGCTCGACCCGGTCAACTTCGGCGTCGCCGACGGCAAGGTGAGCGTCAAGCTCTCGGTGGACGCGCGCGCGAAGCAGCTCAAGACCAACATGGACACCACGTTCACGAAGCTGCACATCAACCGCCTCGTCCCCGGCACGCAGAAGATCGACGAGTCCTTCGGCGCGGTCGACGGGCGCCTGAAGCTCGCCGGCACCGGCAACTCGCCCGCCGCGATGCTCGGCACGGCCTCGGGCCGCCTCGACCTGCACTCCAACGGCGGCAGCATGAGCAAGCTCGCGCTCAAGATCGCGAGCGTGCAGGTGCTCGACATCGTGCGCTACATGATCGGCGGCGACGAGCAGGCGCAGCTGCGCTGCGCGGTGATGTCCTTCAAGATGGACAAGGGCGTGGCGAAGAGCGACGTGATCGTGGTGGACACCGACGACACCATCATCGGCGGCGGCGGCACGGTGAGCCTGAAGGACGAGACGCTCGACCTGAGCCTCGTGCCGCTGCCGAAGGATCCGGCGCCGCTCCAGCTGCGCGGTCCGCTCTATGTGCGCGGCCCGTTCGTGAAGCCCGACTACGGCATCGACAAGAAGGCGCTCGCGCGCAAGGTCGGCTCCTCGCTGCTCCTAGGACTCATCAACCCGCTCGCCGCGATCGTGCCGCTGATCGAGACCGGACCGGGCAAGGACGCGCCCTGCGGGCAGCTGATCGCCACCGTGGAGGCGGCCGCGAGCGGCAAGAAGGCCGCTCCGGCGGAAAAGAAGACCGCGGCGGTGGAAAAGCCCAAAGGCGGCTGACTCAGTCCGCCGTCTTCCGGCACTCGAAGCCGGCCGCGCGGTTCCTGTCGCCGCCGACGTAGTGCGGGTAGCTCGGCCAGCGGCAAAGCGGCAGGCTGCGCGTGACCGCGAAAGGCGGCGCGCGATCGTGCTGCGCCACCTCCAGGTCTTCCGGCATCTCGCCGCGCTCGACCCACGCGGCGAGCACGCCGAGCAGGTCGACGTTCGCCGGCGCGCCGGTGCCGACATGGTCCACACCGGGGGCGACATAGAGGCGCATGAAGTCGTTCACGGGCGCCTGCCCCATCTTTTCCACCACCGACTGGTAGTACTGGAACCCCGCCTGCGCGCTTTGCGCGTAGTCGCCCGTATGTTCGAGCACGATCAGCTTGCCGCCGCGCGAGCGGAATTCGGCGAGGTCCGGATTGGTCGAATCGAGCAGCGCCGACATCTGCTGCACGCGCGCGCGGAATTTGTTCGCGTCGTAGGCGCGCAGGTCGTAGTTGGGATCGCGCGCATAGAGATACTGCACGCCGCCGCCGCTGTACTGCCAGGCGCGGCCGTTATCCGGCGCGGGCGGCAGCACGGGCGGCGAATCGCCGCTGAACCACGCGCGATAGCCGCCGACCGGGAAGTTGCCGGGCGTGGCTTCGCCGCCGTAGAGCCGCCCCGGGTAGCTGCGCACACCGTTCGCGAGATCGAAGCCGAACGTGTACGAGCTGTGCAAAAGCTGCACCGCCTTTACTTGCGCGTCCGAAAGGCATTGATCCGGACTCATGGAACCCGAGCAGCGCAATTTCGTCACGTCGAAACGCCTGGCGCAGCCTGCGTAGTCCGCCACCAATCCGTCGGCGATGCCGTCGGCCGCGTCGCAGGCGGCGAGGACCGCGTCGTGCACGAGCCGGACCTGCGCCGGGCCGATCCATCCGGCACCCATCAGCGCGAGGCCGTTTCGCGTATCGGCGTGCTGCAGGCCGACGAAGCTGATCACCGGCACGCGGCTGAAGACGCCGTCGAAGTCCGCCGGATAGCGCTGCGCCATGGTGAGGCCCTCGCGCCCGCCCTGCGAGCTGCCAATGTAGTAGAGGCGCTCGGGCTTTTTGCCGTAGCGGCGCTCGATCAGGGTTACCGCGACGTCCCTCACCTTCTTTTGCGAGGCGTGCGCGAAATTGACGAGCGCCTCGTCGTTCAGCGTGAAGGCCTGCAGCCGCACGCCGGGCGAATTCTGATGGCCCGAGTCGGTGCCGTAGGTGACGTAGCCGCGCGCGAGCGGCGCGGGACGATCGGGCGGACCCGCGGGCGCGAGCGCCGTTCCGGTGATCAGCACGCCGTTGTAGCCGCCGCCGCCGTACTGCACCGCGCGTCCGTTCCACTCGGTCGGCAGGTTGAGCTGGAACCTGATGGGCGGCGCCTTGGGATCGATCGGCGCAATCTCGCCGAGCACGCGGCAGTGCTGCGGCAGCGCGGGCTGGAGCGGCGCATTCGCCGGCGCGGCGAGCGGCGACGCCGGCACGAGCACCGCGCTCAGCACGGTGGCTTTTCCGGACGGAATGCCGATAGCGGACGCGGGGATGTCTCCCACCACGCCGGCGCAGCCGGCTGCGGGTTCGACGACGGGCGCCGGGCTCGCACAGGCCGCGACAAGCAGCGCGAAACTCAGCGCCATTCCTGATTGTGTTTTCATCGGTCCCTATAATAAGCAGTCCAAGGGAGGGACAAACATGAAACGATTCTCTGTCATCGCTGCAAGCTTGCTTGCCGCGGCGTGCGCGGGCTCGGGCTCGGGCGGGTCGTGGTGATGCTGAACGGCGTGAAGACGGCCGACACCTACGACACCGAGCTCACCTACGGACCGATCGGCCTGCAGTGGGGCCGCGGCACGATCAAGTTCCGAAAAGTGGAAATTCAGGAGCTCTAGAAATCATTTTTGCCTGAGCGCCCAGAGCTCGGGCGCTTCCTTCCAGCCCGAGAGCTCGACCTCGGGCATCTCGGCCGCCGGGCGGCTCCTCGAGTAGACGATCGTCCGGTCCGCCCGGCCGGGCGTCGCGTAGATGAGCAGGCAGAGCACCTCCTTCGTGGGGCGCTCGCCCATCGCGCGCAAGAGGCGCTCGGCCTGCCGCGACGGGATGAAGACGACGCCCGGCTGCACGAAGAAGTCGGTGCGCGCCGCGATTCTCACTTTCGCGGGCCCATCCACGCGCGCCGTGTTCGCCGCCTCCATCGCATTTCTCAGCTCCGCCGTTGCCTCGGGCGAGTGATAAACGAAAGGAGAACACCCACCGAGAACAAAACCCGTGGCTGCAAGAAGGAAGCACGCCTTCACTACCGGGGCGTCTGCGGTCCTACCGTCAGGCGGCGCATGCGCCGGCGCTGGCCGTGGTAGTCGTTGATGGCGTTGTGCTGCGTGCAGCGGTTGTCCCAGACGGTGAGCGTGCCCGGCGCCCAGCGCACGCGGCAGGTGAACTCGGGCCGGACCTGGTGCGCCTGCAGGAAATCGATGATCGGGCGCGACTCGTCCTCGCTCATGTCCTTGAAGCGAATGGTGTGGCCGCGGCTGCAGTAGAGCGCCTTCTTGCCCGTGTCGGGGTGCGTGCGCGCGACCGGATGCTCCGACTCGTAGGAGTCGGCGTCGTCCGTGCCGTGCACCTTCATGCCGGCGATGTTCTTGTGCATCCTGGTGCGCCCGCCGCCGTACTTGAGGCCGGCGCTGTTGACGCCGACGAGCTTGTCCACCATGGAGCGCATGCCGGCGGAGAGCGCGTCGTAGGCGGCGCGCGTGTTGCAAAAGAGCGTGTCGCCGCCGTGCGTGGGCGTTTCCACCGCGTAGAGCAGCGTGCCGAGCGGCGGCTGCGGCAGGTAAGTCGTATCGGAGTGCCAGTTGCCGCCGAAATTCACCTTCTCGCCCTCCTCCTTCACCACTTCGAAGATGAAAGGAAAGCCTTCCATGCCGGTGACGAACGGGTAATGGCACGGCGGCCCGAATTGCCCTCCTATTTCCATGAGGTCCTGCGGCTCGAGCTTCTGATCGCGGAAGACGAGCACGGAATGATCGAGGAAGATCTGGTGGATCTTCTTCCAGTCCCGGGTCGTCTTCAAATCGACGCCGAGAACCTCCGCACCCAGAGCCCCCGCAAGCGGCCGGATTTCCATATTGGTGTAGATTCTATTCCAGAGGAGGAAACACCATGCTTCGACTGATCGTAGTGCTGGCGCTTTGCCTGCCCGGCGTGCTGCTCGCCCAGGACAAGAAGAGGTCCGCCGAGCAGGTCTGGAACGACCTGTATTCCAAGCGCGAAGGCAAGGAGCACAAGTTCAACAAGTTCCTCGCCGAGGCGGTGAAGGGCCGCACGCCCGGCAAGGCGCTCGACATCGGCATGGGCCAGGGGCGCAATTCCATGTTCCTCGCCGCGCTCGGCTGGGAGGTGACCGGCTTCGACATCTCGGAGGTGGCGGTCAAGCAGGCGAAGGAAACCGCCGAGAAGCGCGGCCTCAAGATCAACGCCGCGGTCGGCGACGTCGACAAGTTCGACTACGGCAAGGAGCGCTACGACCTGATCGTCGGCATGTACATGCACGAATACCTCAACCGCAACGCGAAGAAAGTCATGGCCGCGTTGAAGCCCGGCGGCATCGTCGTGGTCGAGGGCATCCAGCGCGACATCAACAAGCAGAACCTGACGGGCGACAAGTACGGCTACTTCCCCAACGAGCTGCCGAAGATCTTCGGCGCGCTGCGTGTGCGCTACTACGAGGACACGGTCACGCAGTCCGACTGGGATCGCAGCGGCGGCAAGCCGGTGCCGGTCGTACGCCTGCTTGCCGCGAAGGAATCCCTGAAAAGCAAGTGAAGCGGATCGCCGTCGTCGGCGCGGGCGCCCTCGGCGGCTACGTCGGGGGCTCGCTCGCGCACCTGGGTCACGATGTCACGTTCATCGACCCCTGGCCCGAGCATGTCGAAACAATAAGAAAAAAGGGGCTGGAGCTCGACGGGATGACGCCGGAAGAGCGCTTCGTCGTTCCCATCAGGACCATTTTCCACATCACGGAAGTTCAACGCTTTTCAAGCAAGCCGTTCGACGTCGCCTTCGTGTCCATGAAGTCGTACGACACGGCCTGGGCGACGCACCTGATCAAGCCTTACCTCTCCCCGGAAGGCTTCGTCGTCTCGCTGCAGAACTGCCTGAACGAGGAGACGATCGCGGGCATCGTCGGCTGGGGGCGCGTGGTGGGTGTGATCGCCTCGCTCATCTCGGTCGACCTGTACGAGCCGGCGCGGATACGGCGCACAGTGGCCAAGGGCGGCGACAAGCACACCGTCTTTCGCGTCGGCGAGCCGCACGGCCGCCTCACGCCGCGCGTCGAAGCGCTCGTGCAATGGCTCTCGGCCATCGACAGCGCCAAGGCGACGACCAACCTCTGGGGCGAGCGCTGGTCGAAGCTCGTGCAAAACGGCATGGGCAACGGCGTCACCGCCGCGACCGGGCTCACCTCGGGCGATTGCCTGAGGAACGACGCGATCCGGCGCTTCCAGATCAAGCTCGCCGGCGAAGCGATCCGCGTCGGGCAGGCGCTCGGCTTCACGCTCGAGAAGATCCGCGGCCTCGAGCCGGAGACCTTCGCGCGCGCCTCGGAAGGCGACGCGCAGGCGCTCGCCCGGGTCGAGGCGGCGCTCGTGCCGCAGAAAGACGCCAATCCGCGCGGCAACATCCAGCGCCCTTCCATGGCGCAGGACATCCTCAAGGGCCGGCGCACCGAGATCGAGGCAATGAACGGCCTCATCGCCGCCAAAGGCAGGGAAGTCGGCGTTCCGGCGCCGAGCCACGCGAAGTTGACCGAGATCGTGACGAAGGTCGAGCGCGGGGAGCTCAAGCCCGCGCCCGAGAACCTGACCCGCCTTTAGGAATCGCCGCCGTTCAGGTCGCGCTTGTAGTTCGCGATGAGCGCGGCGGCCTGGTCCTGCAGGTCGAGCGCTTTCGCGCGGAGCACCTGCGCCTCGGCGATCAACCGCATGCTGCGGGCGAAAATCTCGGCACGCTCCTGCTCCCGGCGCCGCTTGACGGCGCGGGCAAGAAGCCTCTCTTTCTGCTCGGGCGCCATGGGAGCCGAACAGGATAGTCGTGAATTACCGGACAGTCTGTAGCTGCAACCGCGACAGCCGGATCACCGGGTCAGCCAGCCCCTCGCGCGCAAGGTGGCGGCGGCGTAAAGGAAGATCCAGCTCAGCGCGAAGAAGGCGAAATAGCCGTACAGGATCCCGAAGACGAAATCCCACGAGCGCTCGCTGCGCAGGTAGTAGAGCGTGTAGACCGTGGACACCGCCATGATCGCGACCAGCATGCGCAGGAGCGAGGCCGGATCGGAGAGGCCGTTCACGAACCACAGCGCCATCGCCGAGTAGGCGATCGGATAGCGCAGGTTGGTGATGCCGCTCTCGTAGAGCGCGAGCAGGCGCGAGCCGAGCGGCCGGCGCCACACGATCCTCGAGAAGCGCATCTCCTCGCGGATGTAGCTGCGGTCCCAGCGCAGGTACATGCGGCAGAGCTGCTTGTACGTGGTCGGCACGATGGTGCGCACGACCGCGGTGCGCTGGTAAACGGTGTCGTAGCCCGCGCGCAGGATCTCGTTGGTGAGCGCGCGGTCTTCGCCATAGGTGCAGGGCACGCCGAAGAAGGTCTGCCCTTCCCACGAGGCAAGGACGCGGCGGACCACCTCGGCGCGGTACACGGCGAAGGCGCCGGGGCAGCAGTACACGGTGCGGAACATCGATTGCGCGCTGCGCAGGAAGTCGAAGGAGAGAACGAAGCGCACGTGCAGCATGCGCGGGATGAGCCCCTGCGCGCGGTTGTAGACCACGACCTTGCCGGCGACTGCGCCGATCTTCGGATCGCGGAACGGGCCCGCCGCGGCGAGCAGCGCGTCGCGCTCGATCACGCTGTCGGAATCGACCGTGAGGAAGATCTCGCCGCGCGCGCGCCGGAAGCCCTCGGCGAGCGCGCCGCGCTTGCCGCGGTTCTCGGCAAGCCGGATCGCGGTGACGAGCGCCGGGAAGCGCCGCGCCGCCGCCTCGATGTGCCGCCAGGTCGCGCCGCCGTCCTTGCTGCCGTCGTCGATGGCGAGGATCTCCAGGCGCCCGGCAGGGTAGCGCGCCAGCGCGACCGACTCGATGCTGCGCGCCACCATTTCGCCCTCGTTGTAGGCCGGGATGATCACCGAGAGCGCCGGCGCATCCTCCATCGAGGCGGCCGCGCGCGGCCGGTAGAAAAGCCAGAGCAGCGTGCGCAGCAGCAGGAGCACGAGGCCCATCGCGACCCAGATCACCGTCGGACGCACCCAGAGGCTGCTCCATTGCTCGCGCTCGGCCATCTCGAGCAGCGGCCGCAGCAGCGTCGTGCCGAGCGCCATCCAGGCGAGCACGCCGAGGCCGGCGAAGATCGCGACGATCAGCAGCGCGTCCCACAGGTCGCGGACGCCTGAGGCGACGAAAGCCTTCGGGTCCGACCGGGAAAAAACGTGGCTCATGGTGAGCGCCGGATTGTCGCGCGGCAAGTTTGCTGCGGGCTTGCAGCGCCCTGTCCGGCGCGACAGTTTCGCTTAGCGACCTGTCGCCGAAGGGCGAATCGGGACCACGGTCCCGATTTCCTCAATGTCGAATCGCCTGCTTGAGCTCCGGATGCATCGAGGCGAGCTGGTACATGCGCTGCACGATGTCCTGCTCGATGTGCGTGTGCTCGGTGAGGTCCTGGATGACGACCACGACGCCGACCACCGTGCCGTCGAGGTTGCGAAGCGCGGAGGCGGTGGTGAGCACGGTCTTGCTGGTGCCGTCGTCGCGCGTATACCGCGTGAACTCGTTTCGCGAGGTTTCGCCCGTGCGCAGCACCCGCGCCATGAGCGCGTTCACCGCCTCGAGCAGCTTGTCGTCGTGGTCCCACCAGCCGTGCACGCCGGCGCCCGGCTCCTTCTCCTGGCCCCAGACCTTGGACACTTCGCCGTTGATCTGCACCACCTCGCCGTCGGAGTCGGCCACCAGGATCCCGATCGGGTGCGTCTCCAGCACGGCGGACAGATTGCGCTCGGCGCGCAGCAGCTCCTCCATGCCGCGGATGCGCTGCTCGCGCTCGCGCAGGAGCGCGTTCTTCTGCTGGAAGGCGCTGTAGAGCGAAACCTTGGAGCGCAGCACCTCCAGGTCGAGCGGCTTGACGAGGTAGTCGGTGGCGCCGACCTGGTAGCCCCGCCGCACGAATTCCTCCTCCGGGAAGTGCGCGGTCACGAAAATGATGGCGCAGTCGCGGCAGCTCGCCAGCGCCCGCAGCATCTTCGCCGCCTCGAAGCCGTCCATGCCGGGCATCTGCACGTCGAGCAGGATCACCGCGAAGTCGTGCTTTTGCGCGAGCTCGAGCGCCTCGCGCCCCGAGTGCGCGAGCTGCAGCTCGTAGGCGCCATTGGCGAGAGCGCCCTCGAGGGCGATCAGGTTGCGGGGATCGTCGTCGACCAGCAGAAGCTTGACCTTTTGCATGCCCCTTTTTACCGAAGGGGCGCCGGGGGCTCTGTAGTGCAAATTGGGAATTCGCGGTAGTGGCGCCTGCGGCGCTCGCAGTCGCAGGCCCACTACGAAGACTATTCCACGCGCGCGCCCGAGGCGCGGATCACCGGCGCCCAGCGCTCGGTGTCCTCCCTGATGAAGGCGGCGAACTGGGCCGGGGTGCTGGCGATCGCCCGCGAGCCGCCGCTCGCGTACTTGTCCTTCATCTCGTCGGTCGCCATCGCCTCGCGGATCGCCGCGGAGAGCTTTTCGACGATCGCCGGCGGCGTGCCCGCCGGGAACGCGACCCCGTGCCAGGACATCGCCTGGAAGCCCGGCACCGTCTCGGCGATCGCGGGAATGTCGGGCGCGCTGAACCAGCGCTCGCTCGAGGTGACCGCGACGGCTCGCACCCGTCCGGCGCGGGCGTGCGGCAGCACGGTCGGCATGTTGCCGAAGGTCATCTGCACCACGCCCGCGATCACGTCGGCGACCGCCGGGCCGCCGCCCTTGTAGGGGATGTGCAGCATCTCGGTCTTCGTCATCTGCTTGAACATCTCGCCCGAAAGGTGGAGCGAGGTGCCCTGACCCGACGACGCGAACGAGAACTTGCCGGGGTTGGCTTTCAGATGCGCGATCAGCTCGGGAACGGTCTTGACCGGGAAATTGTTGTTGACCACCAGGAGATTCGGGAACGTGCCGGTGAGCGAGACGGGCGCGAAGTCCTTCAGGTGGTCGAAAGGCAGCTTCGCGTACAAGGTCGGGTTGATCGCGTGCGAGGCGACGGTGATCCAGCCCAGGGTGTAGCCGTCCGGGGCGCTGCGCGCGACCTCGGCCACGCCGATGTTGCTGCCCGCGCCGGGCTTGTGGTCGATGACGAAGGACTGGCCGAAGTGGCGCGTCAGCCAGTCGCAGAGGAGCCGGCCCTGGAAATCGGTGCTGCCGCCGGGCGAGAACGGAATGACGAGGCGCACCGTCTTGGTGGGCCAGTCCTGGGCAAGAGCGAGGCTCGAAACGACCCACGCCAGCGCGAGGAGGAGGAGCCGCATGGCGTTACCATACCGGCCCGATGCGCTTCCTGCCAGCCCCGGCTCTCCCGACCCTCCTGCTCGGCGCCGTCTGCCTCGCCGGCTGCAGCGTCTCGAGCCTGTGGCCCTTCGGCTCGAGCGACACGGAGCTCAGCCGCGCGCCGGCGAACGCCACCGAATACAAGTGCGAGGGCAACAAGAGCTTCTGGGTGCGCGCCCTGCCCGACAACGCCGTGTGGCTGATCGCCCCCGACCGCGAGATCCGGCTCGAGAAGCGCTCGGGCGAGACCTATGGCGTGGGCAAGGTGCTCCTCGAGCTGAGCGGCGAGGCCGCCACGCTCTACGATCCGCCCGCCACCTACGCCGGCTGCAAGCGCGCCGCCAGGACATCCTAGATTTCTCAAAAGGGAGTTCGACCATGCTCGGAAAAACACTCGTCTGCGCCGCCGCGGCGCTCACCTGCCTCACCGCGCTTGCGCGCCCGCCGCACGTCGCGGGCGACAGGACGGTCGGCGGCTTCGTCAACCCGGAGTCCGTCGGCTGCGACGCGAAGCGCAAGGTGCTCTACGTCGGCAACTTCGGCTCGCCCAAGCTCGACCCGGGCCTGAAGGACGGCATGGGCTACATCAGCAAGGTGTCGACGGACGGAAAGATCCTGGAGCAGAAGTTCCTCGCCGGCACGGCGAGCGACCCGATGAACAAGCCCAAGGGCATCTGGGTGCAGGGCGACCGCCTCTGGGTGACCGACATCGACGCGCTGTGGATCTTCGACCTGAACACGAAGAAGGGCCGCAAGCTCGCGCTCCCCGGCGTCGTGTTCGCGAACGATCCGATCGTGATGGACAACGCGGTGATCCTCTCCGACAACCGCAGCGACCAGCTCGTCAAGGTCGAGCCGGCCGATTTCCTCAACGCCAAGTCGCCGAAGGTGACCTCGCTCTTCAAGGGCGCGGGCGTGAACCCGAACGGCCTTTGGCCCCTGCGCGACGGCCGCGTGCTGATGGTCGGCTTCGCGCCCCCGAACGACCGCGCGATGTACGTCTACGGCGTGAGCGGGCAGATCCGGCCCATCAGCGACCCGATCGGGCGCCTGGACGGCGCCTACGAAAGGGACGACGGCTCGCTGCTCGTCACCGACTGGAGCTCGGGCTCGCTCTTCTACTGGAGCGAGAAGGACGGCATGCACAAGATCGCGCTCGGCTTCAAGGGGCCGGCGGATTTCTGCGTGCTGAAGACCAAGGAAGGCTCGATGGTCTACGTCCCCGACCTGGTGCAAAGCCAGGTGAGGATCCTCGACCTGCGTTGAGCCGTCGTTCCCGCGAAAGCGGGACCCCGGGTTTTAGTCCGAATCATCAGGAGGACCGCCCGAGCTGGCGATGTCCTCCTGCCTGATTTTCTCGACGTTGAACTTCGCCAGCCGCTCGCGCATCGTCTTCAGGACGCTCTCGAGCGGCGGCGGCTCGCCCTGCATGAAGCGCAACGGATTGACGCGCGCCACCACGAAGCTCTTCAGGTAGGGGCTGACGAAGCCCTTCGCTTTCAGCTTCGCGACGACGCCGGCCACCTTCTCATCGAGATCGATGAGCTGTTCTGCGTGATCTTTGTGAGTTTTTAAAGAATCAGAAAGAGAAGAATCTGAAAACCACTCCAGCCTCCGCACGATTCCTCGATAAGCCGCGCCGCTGAAGCGCGCGTTCTTCTCGTAGCAAAGGCCGAGCGTGATGTAGGCGGCCTCCTCGAAGTAGAAATCGAACTGCTTCTCCGGGCGCCGGCCGTCCTCTTCGAGCAGGTTGCGGAAGATGCGGATCACCTCGAGGGACTTGTCCTTGAGGTTGTGCGCTTTCTCGGTGTTCAGCGCGAGGATCTGCCAGGCCACCTCGCGCTTGGGCACGAGGAGCGCGGTGACCGAGCGCGCGCCGAGCCGCCGCATCGCCGCGAGCCGGTGCCCGCCGTTCGGCGTCCAGAAGCCTTTCCCGGGCGCGGTGATGGCGATGATCGGATCGAGGAAAAGGCCGGTGCGGTGGATGACGTCCGCGAGGCGCTTGTGGTGCATGTCGGAGACGTCGCGCTGGAAGGGGGTCGGCTCGACCTTGTCGATCGGCAGCACGGCGAAAAGGAGCGGATTGTTGCCGAGCGGGTCGTGATAGCCCCCGAGCACCACCCCGCCTTCGCTTTCGATCCTGCTTTTGGCTTCTTCTATGGCTTTATCCGAAAGATCGAGAACGGTTTCCGGCGGCAGCAACCCCCGGGTTCCGGCCTTGGCCTTGCGCGGGCGTTTTTTCGGGGCCGCGCGCTTCAGGCCCGATTTTCTGATCGCCATGGGATAAGTATAGTCACGCCATGCCCTCCTCCCTCGCAGAGGCCGGACAGAGCGTCGGCGAGCTCCTCAAGGCGCGCAAGCAGACGATCGGCGTGTCCGAGTCCTCGGCCGGCGGGCTCATCAATGCGGCCCTTGTTGCCGTGCCAGGCGCCTCCGCCTATTACCTTGGAGGTGCCGTTGTCTATACCGGAATTTCGCGCGAGAAAATTCTCTCCATAAGCAAAGACGAAATGCGGGGCATCCGATCGGCGAGCGAGCCCTATGCAAGGCTTGCCGCCCGGCGAATCCGCGAGCGGCTCGGCGCGACCTGGGGATTGGCGGAGACGGGCGCGAGCGGTCCGACCGGCAACCGCTACGGCGATGCGCCCGGCCACGCCTGCATCGCGGTGAGCGGCCCGCTCGAGGCCTCGCTCGCGATCGAGACCGGCAGTCCGGACCGTGAGGCCAACATGAAAGTATTCGCATTGCGGGCGCTCGAGCTGCTTGAATCATGCTTGAGAAAATCCTGATTCTCGCCCTCTGGGCTTCGCCATGCCTCGCATTCGACCTGCAGGGCCATCGAGGCGCGCGCGGGCTTGCGCCCGAGAACACGCTTCCCGCTTTCGCGGCGGCATTGACGCTCGGCGTCTCCACGCTCGAGATGGACGTCGGCATCACCAAGGACGGCGTGCTCGTCGTCCACCATGACCGCCGGCTCAACCCCGACGTTGCGCGCGGACCGGACGGCCAATGGGTGGAGAAGCCGACACCGACGATCCACTCGCTCACCTTCGCAGAACTCGAGCGCTACGACGTGGGCCGCCTTCGCCCCGGCAGCGAGTATGCGAAGCCCCTGCCCGGCCAGCGCCCGGCCGACGGCACGCGCGTCCCGAAGCTCGCCGATGTCTTCGCGCTCGCGGCGAAGTCCGGCAACCAGGAGGTGCGCTTCAACATCGAGACCAAGACCTCCGCCCAGGCGCCCGACGAGACGCTGCCGCCCGAGGCGTTCGCGCGCGCACTCATCGCCGAAGTGCGCAAGGCCGGAATGCAGCAGCGCACCACGATCCAGTCCTTCGACTGGCGCACGCTGAAGGTGGTGCAGGACGAGGCGCCGGAGATTCCGACGGTCTATCTGACGGGAAACAGCCTCGCCGAGGACACGCTCGACAGAATCAAGGCGGCCGGCGGCACGATCTGGTCGCCGAGCTTTCGCACCCTCACGCCGGAGCGGCTGTGGAAGGCGCGCCAGCTCGGGCTGAAGGTCGTCGTGTGGACGGTGAACGAGCCGGCCGACATCGAGCGCATGCTCGAAGCGGCGGTGGACGGCATCATCAGCGACCGCCCGGACCTGGTGCGCGCCGAGATGGAGCGCCGGCGACTCAAGCTGCCGGCGCAGACGCCGGTCAAGCCCTAGCCCCGCCGCCGCTCAACCGCCGAACACGCTCCCGCCGATGGCGGCGCGAATCTCCGCGAGGCTGAGGAAGCCGTCCGCGTTGCTGTCGATCAGGTTGAAGTTGTTGCTCAGCGTGGGGTTGGCGAAGGCCTCGCTGAACGAGAGCTTGCCGTCCCGGTTGCTGTCGAGCTGCTCGAAGGTCACGGCATAGGGGCTCGGCGGCCCCGCAGTGGTGGCGGCTTCGCCGGCGAGCGCCGGAACCGCCGCCGCGCTCAGGAGCGCGGCGGCGGTTGCGACGGCGGCCTGCAACACTCGGTGGGTCGTCATGGCTTCAGGTTTCCTTCCACAAACTTCCAGTTGACGATGCTCATGAACGCGTCGACGTACTTGGCGCGGTCATTGCGGTAATCGACGTAGTACGCGTGCTCCCACACGTCGCAGGTGAGGAGCGGCGTCTCGTTGGTGCGAATCGGCGTGTCGGCGTCATCGGTGTTGCGCACGACGAGCAGGCCGTCGCCCGTCTTCACGAGCCAAGTCCAGCCCGAGCCGAATTTCTGCACGGCGTGGCGCTTGAAGACCTCCTTGAAGCTCTCGAAGGAGCCGAAGGTCGAGGCAAGGCGCGTGGCGAGGTCGCCCTGAGGGCCGGAACCCGCGCCGCGCGCGCCCTGCGGCGCCATGCAATCCCAGTAGAAGTTGTGGTTCCACACCTGCGCCGCATTGTTGAACACGGCGCCGGTCGAGGTGCGCACGATCTGCTCGAGCGTGGCGTGCTCGAGGCGCGTGCCGGCGACGAGGCCGTTCAGCTTCTCCACGTAGCCGAGGTGGTGCGCGCCGTAGTGATACTCGAGGGTCTCGCGCGAGAGCACGGGCTCGAGCGCGTCGACCGGGTACGGCAGGTCGGGGATCTGGAACTCGGTCGCGCTTCCTGACTTGACGAGCTGCATCACAGGTTTCCTGCCTTTCCGCTAAGCAAGGCCCCGGGGCCGCAGCCCCGGGGACCCAAACGCCTTCCAATGACTACTTCGACGCCACTTTCGCGTCCGCTTTCACGCGGGTGTCATCCTTGTGGGTGAACTCCGTGCTGCGGCCGTTGTGGCCCCGGTCGTGGCCGAAGTCGCGCCGGTCGTGGCTGTTGCGGTCGAACCCGTGGCGTTCGCCGCGGTCGTGACCGAAGTCGCGCCGATCGTGCGAGTCGTGCCTGAAATCGACGTGCCTTACGTCACGATGGCGGTCGCGGTCGCCGAAGCGATGGTCGCCGTGGTGCTCGCCGAAGCGATGGTCGCCATCGTGGCGATCGAAGTCATGCCGGTCGTTCCGCACGTCGCGGAAGTCCGAGCGCAACTCGCGGAAGTCGCCCCGCAGCTCCCGGCGGTCCTGCCGGATCTCGCGGTTGTTCTCGCGGATCTGGCCCCGCTCCCAGGCGATGCCGTCACGGTCGTTGGTGCCGAGCGCGACCTTCAGCTGGTCGCGGTTGGCCGCACGCTCGGCGAGGTCGCGCTGCAATTCGGCGCGGTCCTCGCGGATCTCGCGGAAGTCGCCCCGGATCTCGGCGTTATTCCGGATATCGCGGAAGTCGCCGCGGAAATCGCCGTGCTTGCGCCAGCCGTCGTGATCGCGCCATTTGTCATGGTCGTGGTCGCGCCAGCCGTTGTGCAAGCCGTTGTCATTCCCGCTCCAGCCGTTATGCCAGCCGTTGTCGTGATCGCCGTTCCTCCACGAGGCGTGGCGCGTGTCCTGGCGGTTCGACGCGATGTCCTGCCGGTCGCGGTACTCGTTCCGGTCCCAGAGGAACCGGTCGCGCTCGGTGCCCTGTTGGGCCTCGGGCCGCGCGTTGGACTGCCTGTCCTGCGTGCTCTGGTCGGAGCGCGTGTCGGACGAGCGGTCCTGCGTCTGCGCGTAGACCGCAGGCAGCGCGCCGCCGAGCGCGGCGCATACTGCGAGTGACAGCAAGGTATGACGTTGCCTTTGCATATCAGTCTCCTTGTGGGTACAACGCCTGCCAAGCCGCAAAGCACATGCCACCGAGGAAAATCAATCGCCTACGTACGCTTCCGGCCGCGCCGCGTCGTTCGAGGGCGACCCCATCGAGCATTGTGTGACGCCAAGGGTCGTTTGCACTGCATGAGCGCGCCGGACCCGCTCCGGAACTTTTGCATCCGCGGCGGACCCCAACTCCCATGGCCACACATGCGAAGGTGTTGCTCGCCGTTGCGTTGCCCGCGCTTGTCATCCTCGGCGGCTGCGGCGGCAAGAAGGTCGTGAAGGAGGAATTCCGCGCCGACACGCCTTACAGTCAGCGCGTGAAAGGACCGGGCGAGAACGTGTGCTGGGCCGTGAAGCGCGCCTTCCTCACGCAGGGCTACATGCTCGAGCGCAGCGCCGATTCGCTCGTCATGAGCGGCTACAAGGATACGCAGAAGGACGAAGAAACCAACATCACGCAGCGCATGCAGGCGACCTGCGTGGACAACCGCGACGGCACGAGCACCGTGTTCGCCACCGCCTCGCGCGAGATCAGCACGCTGCAGAAGGTGGGCTACTCGACCACGACCGGCATCAGCGTGTTCACGCTGAGCCTGCCCTCGGGCTCCGAGAAGCGGCTCTCGGTGCAGTCGCGCGAGACCATCCAGGATCCCAAGTTCTACCAGGGCTTCTACGCGCTCGTGCAGCGCTTCGCCAACGAGGACATCGCGCAGGGCCGGCAGCCGCCGCCCCCGCAGGCAAGGCAGGACGATGTCCCGCCCGCGCAGGCGCGGCGCGATGACGACCGCATGCCGCGCCATTCCTCCGCTCCGCCCCCGCAGCGCTGAGTAAGGTAAATTCGGCCCGGTGAGGTAGCGCCATGGCCGACTCGAAATGGAAGCTCTCGGGCGTTCGCGTCGTCCATGCGAACGAGCTCGACATCAACACCCCGCAAACGCCCGGCATGAACCGCGCCGCGGCGATCACGCGCGCACGCGCCGGCGCCGAGAAGCTGTGGGCGGGCACCGTGGTCATCCATCCCAGGGCGAAAACCGGCGCGCACCACCACGGCCCGGTCGAGAGCGTGATCTACGTCGTCTCCGGCAAGGCGCGCATGCGCTGGGGCGAGCAGCTCGAATTCGTCGCCGAAGCCGGCCCGGGCGACTTCATCTATGTGCCGCCGTACGTGCCCCACCAGGAAATCAACGCAAGCGACACCGAGCCGCTCTCCTGCGTCCTCTGCCGCAGCGGCCAGGAGCCCGTGGTCGTGAACCTCGACATCCCCGTCGTCGAGAAGCCCGAAGAAGTGCACTGGGTGGACAACATCCACCCGGCCCCCCGCAAGTAAGGCCCGGGCCTAGCCCCCCCCTTGAGCCCCGCCGACTGGTGGTGGATCCCGATTACCGTCTGGGCGGCGTTCGCCCAGACCGTGAGGAATGCCGCGCAGCGCAGCCTTACGGCCGAGCTCGGGACGCTGGGCGCGACCTGGGTCCGGTTCCTCTACGGCTTGCCTTTTGCCGTCGTCTGGCTTTTCGCGGTTCAAGCGTTCGTCCACGAAAAGCTTCCTGAAATCAATTCGCCGTTCCTGCTCTGGGTGCTTCTCGGCGCCGTCACCCAGATCGTCGCCACGGCGCTGCTGCTGCGGGTCATGGAGGAGCGCAACTTCGCGCTCGGGGTCGCCTATTCCAAGAGCGAGGTCCTGCAGGTCGCCATCTTCGCGTTCGTGTTCCTCGGCGATCCGCTCACGATCCCGCTCGGCATCGCGGTCGCCCTGGGCACCGCGGGCGTGCTCATGCTCACGCCGGGCGGCGTCAAGCTCGGGTGGGCAACGGGGCCGGCCCTCCTCGGGCTCGCCTCGGGCGCGGGCTTCGCGCTCGCTTCGGTCGGCTACCGCGGCGCGGCGCTCGCGCTCTCCGGCGCGGGCTTCCTCCTCGCGGCCGCCTTCACGCTCGTCATTGCGCAGGCGATGCAGACCGTGCTGCTCGGCGGCTTTCTTCTCTTCAAGAGTCCGCCGACCGTGGCGCGCGCGGCGAGACTCTCGCGGCCCTCGGTGCTCGCCGGCTTCATGGGCGCCGCCGCTTCGGCGGGGTGGTTCACGGCCTTTGCGCTCCAGCCCGCCGCGCACGTGCGCACGCTCGGCCTCGTCGAGCTCGTCTTCAGCTACCTCGTCTCGCTCAAGCTCTTTCGCGAGCGCCTGTCGCGGCGCGAGCTCACCGGCATGGCGCTGCTCGCCGCGGGCGTCGCGGCGGTTACGCTATTTCGCTGAAGAACGCCTTCACTTCGCGGGCGAGCGCCTCAGGCTGCTCCAGGGCGGCGAAGTGCCCGCCTTTGGGCATCACGCTCCAGCGGCGGATGTCGGTATAGGTCTTCGCGGCGAGCGCGCGCGGCGGCGTGAGGATCTCCTTCGGGAACTGGGCGTAGCCGGTCGGCACCTTCACCGAGCCCTCGGGAATCGGCCAGCCGCCGTGCAGCCGCGCGTAGTACGGCCAGAAGGACGAGCCGATCGCGCCGGTGAACCAGTAGAGCGACACGTTGGCGAGCAGCTCGTCGCGGCTGATCGCGTTTTCGATCACACCGCCGCAATCGCTCCAGGTGCGGAACTTCTCGGCGATCCAGGCGAGGAGCCCGACAGGCGAGTCCGAAAGCCCGTACGCGAGCGTCTGAGGCTTCGTCCCTTGAATGGCCTGGTAGCCTGCCTCTTCTTTCAGGAAGTGGTTCAACTGCTGCAGATAGACCGGGTCATCGACGAGTTTCGGCTCCCGCCGCACCATCAGCAAATTCAAATGAATGCCGATGAGGCGTTGCGCGTGCCTCACCGCGAGCAGCGAGCTGATCGAAGCACCCCAGTCGCCGCCCTGCGCGCCGAAGCGCTCGTAGCCGAGCAGGCTCATCAGCTCGGCGAAGCAGTCGGCCATGTCCTCGGCGCCGAAGCGCCGCTGCCCGGGCGCGAACGAGAGCCCGTAGCCCGGCAGCGAGGGCGCGACCACCGTGAACTCCTCGGCGAGCATCGGCAGGAGCTTGTGGAACTCGAAGAGCGAGCCCGGCCAGCCGTGAGACAAAAGCAACGGCAGCGCGTTCTTCTTCTTCGACGGCAGGTGGATGAAGTGCAGATCGATGCCGGAAACCTTCGCCTTGTACTGCGGGAACGCGTTCAGCCTCGCTTCCCACGCGCGCCAGTCGAAGCGCTCCCGCCAGTACGCGGCGAGCTCCTTCATGTACGCGAGGCTCGTGCCGGTCGACCACGGCTCGAGCGGCGGCTCGTCGGGCCAGCGCGCATGTTTCAAACGCTCGCGCAGCTCGGCGAGCGAGGAATCCGGCACAGCGAGGCGAAAAGATTCGGGCTTCATCGTTTTAACCCTAAAGTATCCGTGCTAGCATCGCGCGTTTTTTTGCCCATGCAATTCACTCTCGAGCCCAAGGCCGACCTGCTGCACGCCAAGGTGTGGGGTCGCGACACGACGCGCCCGCCCTTCCAGGTCTGCGAGGCGATTATGACCGAGGCCCGCCGCCTCGGCCTCAAGCGCATCCTGATCGAGCTCTCGCAGAAAGTGCCGCTCAGCGGCACCGGCCAGTTCATGCTGGTCGAGCGCCTGCCCTCGCTCGGCCTCACGCCCGAGCACCGCATCGCGCTCGTTCACCACACGCCCGGCTTCTTCGAGGCGAACGACATGATCGACATGGTGGCCGAGAACCGCGGGCTCAACGTGAAGAATTTCCGCGACGTCGGCGCCGCCCTCGCCTGGCTGGGATAGGTGTAAAGTGGCGCCATGAAAACGCGCCTGCTGCTGATTTTCGTTCTCGCGCTCGGCTTGTTTTCGTTCAGCTACGCGGAAGATAAAAAGCAGAACGAAAGCGGCACCTACGACAAGGATTCGGTCCTTCGGGACGCCGAGGGCTTCTTCGGCAAGAACACCGAGGGCCTCGCCAAGGTGATCGAGAAGGCCTTCGCCGACCACGGCCGGCCGAACGGCTACATCAAGGGCAACGAGGGCGCCGCGGCGCTAACCGTCGGCCTGCGCTACGGCGACGGCGAGCTCGTCACCAAGAGCATGGGCTCGCGCCACGTGTGGTGGACGGGCCCCTCGATCGGCTTCGACGCGGGCGCGAACCTCTCCAAGGTCTTCATCCTCGTCTATCACCTGCCCAAGCCGAGCGCGATGTTCCAGCGCTTCCCCGGCGTGGACGGAAGCCTCTACTTCGTGGGCGGCGTCGGCATGAACTACCAGCAGAGGAACGGCATCGTGCTCGCGCCGATCCGCCTCGGCGTCGGCCTGCGCGCCGGGGCGAGCGTCGGCTACATGCACTACACGCCGAAGAAGACCTACAACCCCTTCTGAGCCTCGGAAAAACGCGGGCCCGCTACCTTCTTTATTACTGGCCCGGCATCCAGGGCCGGGGCGAGTTCGTGCGGCTCGCGCTCGAGGATGCGGGCGCCCCTTACGAAGACGTGGCGCGCCACCCGGGCGGCATGGCCGAGATGGAGCGGCTGCTCGGGCAGAAGAAGAATCCCCCGTTTGCGCCGCCTTTTCTCGTCTCGGGCCGGCGGCTGATCGCGCAAACGGCCAACATCCTGCTTTACCTCGGACCGCGCCTGCGCCTTGCCCCTTCAAGCGAGGCTGGCCGCCTCCAAGTGCATCAGGCGCAGCTGACGATCGCCGACTGGCTCGGCGAGGCGCACGATGTCCACCATCCGATCGGATCGGGGCTTTACTACGAGGAACAGAAGGCCGAATCGAAGCGCCGGGCGGCGGACTTCCTGGTCAATCGGGCGCCCAAATACCTGAATTACTTCGAGGGTCTTTTGCCCCGGGGAGGCTACCTGCTCGGGCGCCGCGCCTGCTACGCCGACCTCTCCCTCTTCCAGATGGTGCAGGGGATGCGCTACGCCTTTCCGAGGGCAATGCGCGGTCTGGAAAAGGAATATCCCCGTCTGGCAGCCCTGCATGACCGGGTCGCCGAGCGTCCGGCAATCGCCCGCTACCTTGCCTCGGACCGGCGCCTGCCCTTCAACCAGCAGGGCATTTTCCGGCACTACCCCGAGCTCGACCTCAAGTGAAATAAATATTGAAAAACAGGGCTCTGGGGAATGTTTTCGTGAGATAATGCTCGTCTATGCTCCAGCGCTTCATGATCGGTAAGTACGAAATCGTCGCCCGTCCGATCCCGGGCTCCGCGCACATGCTTCGCTACACGGTTTTCGTCGGCGGCCGTCGCATCGGCGCCACGGCGAGCATGCCCACCGAATCCGACTGCCGCTACCTCGAGAAGCCGCCCGTGGTGCCGCCGCTCAAGCCGTTCCAGGTGTTCTACCGCCCGGGCCGGCCCAAAAAGGGCTCGACGCCGCCGCAGCCGGTCGACGCGCACGTGGCTTCGACCCCGCGCGAGGACATTCCGGCTGGAATCTCGATTCCGTCCCGCCGGGACGACCTCTAAGGGGTTGGCCTAGCCGTCCTCCCGGACGGCTTTCCGCAGTTGCTTGATCCGCCCGTGGCGGAGTTTCGCCTCCAGCCGCCGTTTCTTTGACGCTTTCGTGGGACGGGTCGCCCGCCTCGGCTTGGGCGCCCTCGCGGCCTCCCCCACCATCTCGTGGAGCCGGCGCAAGGCCTCGGCCCGGTTCATGTCCTGGCTGCGATGCTGCTGCGCCTTGATGACGATCACCCCGTCTTTCGTGAGGCGGCTGTCGCTGCGCGCGAGCAGACGGGCCTTGACCGCCTCGGGAAGCGAGGAGGCCGCGACGTCGAACCTCAGGTGGATCGCGCTCGAGACCTTGTTGACGTTCTGGCCGCCGGCGCCCGCCGAGCGGACCGCGGTGATCTCGATTTCGTGCTCTGGGATGGGGTACTGCATCCGGGCGGTCCGAGGACCACCCGGATTCTAGCGGTTGCGTTACTTCTTCGAGGACGACATCGAGGAAGACGAGCTGTGCTTCGAGAACTCCGTCTCGTCGAGCTTGCCGTCGTGGTTCTTGTCGAGCTTGCTGAACTCCTTGGCGACATCGGGCGCCGCCTCGGCTTCCGACTTGCTCACAGAGCCGTCCTTGTTCGTATCAAGCGACTTGAGCGTCACGCTCGCGCCCCCGCTCGAGCTGCTCGAGGCCGACGGGGCGGCCGCGGTGCTGCTGGTCGAGCTGTTGGACGTGTCGGACGACGAGGACGACGCCGACGGCGACGAGGTCGCCGGGCCTTGCGTTCCACCCGCCTGCTTGGGGTTGGGGCTCGGGCCGGACTTCGGGTTCACGCCAGTGCTCGAAGACGAGGAGCTCGAGCCCGAGGTGGAGGGCGTCTTGTCCTTGTCCGTCGAGGTCTGCGCGAAGGCGCCAGCGGTGGCGAGCGCCAGTGTCGAGAAGGCGATGACAGCTTTCATTACGACTTTCATTTCAATTCCTCCGGAAGTTGACTAACGCAGACCTCTCCGCAGGATGCGTGCCTGCGGCGAGGACTTCCTTGCAAAAGAGAAAGATGCCGAGACAGCGGCGCGCGCCCATCGCGTGGCGCGCAGGACGGTTCGTCGCCCCCGGGCGACCTTAAGTGTTTGGCACTACAGGGTCAGCGCGCGCCGTGGGCCAAGTAGTGCGCGATGTCGACAAGGTCGGCGTCGCCAAGACCCGCGAGCTCCTCGGGCATGGTGGCGCTGCCGTAGCCGATGCGCTCGCCCTTCTGGTAGTCGCGCATGGCCTTGAGGAGGTAATCCTCGCGCTGGGCCGCGAGGCGCGGCATCTGGTCGCGTCCCGAAAAATCGGGGTTATGGCAGACGGCGCAATTGCGCTTGGCGAGGAGCGCCTTGCCGCGCGCGTACTTCGCCTCGTCGCGCCCCCGGGCCGGCGGCTGGGGCGGCGGCTGCTTCGAAAAGAGCGCGGCGAGCGAGCGCAGGTCGTCGTCTTTGAGCGGCTTCGCCATCGCGTCCATCGGCGTGCCCGACTTGTTGCGGCGCGCCTCGCGAAAGAGAAAGAGCTGCGCGATGACGAAGAACGACGGCTGGCCGCCGAGCGACGGGGTCAGCGCCGTTTGCGACGTGCCGGAGTTACCGTGGCAGGTGAAGCAGGGTTCTGCCTTGCTGTCTTTTTCTGCAGAAAAACTTTCTGAAGAGAAAAGAAAAACAACGGCGCAAAACAGAACCCTCAAGTCACTTTCCGTACGTGATGCGATAGATCGCCCCGTTGTGGTCATCCGATACCAGCATCGATCCGTCCTTCAGCACGAGCACGTCGGCCGGCCGCCCGAGGTAGCTGTTGTTCTCCACCAGCCCGGTCATGAACGGCTCCATCTTCGCGTTGCCCTTGGCGTCGATCAGGATCGCCACCACGTCGGCCGCGTATTTCTGGGTCTTGTTCCAGGGCCCGTGGCGCGTGAGGAAGATCGCGTTCTGGTACTTCTTCGGGAACATCTTGCCGCTGTAGAAGCGCATGCCGAGCGGCGCCGCGTGCGGCCCGATCGTGAGCACGGGCTTGACCGAGGTCTTGCAGTCCTTGCCCCAGCCGAACTGGGGATCGGCCATGATCCCGGAGTGGCAGTAGGGGAAGCCGAAGTCCTGCCCGGTCTTGGTCACGCGGTTGACCTCGTCGAGCGGCATGTCCTCGGCGAGCCAGTCGCGCTGGTTGTCGCCGAACCAGAGCTCCTTCGTCTTCGGGTGCCAGTCGAAGCCGACGGTGTTGCGCATGCCCTTCAGCACCGTCTCCACGCCCGAGCCGTCCGGGTTCATGCGGATGATGGTGGTGAAGCCCTTGCTCACGTCGGGCTCGCAGATGTTGCACGGCGCGCCGATCGGCACGTAGAGCTTGTGGTCAGGCCCCATCTTGATGAACTTCCAGCCGTGCGGCACTTCGCCGGGCAGCTTGTCGTAAACCATGACCGGCTTGGGCGGGCTGTCGAGCTTGTCCTCGATGCCGTCGTAGCGGGTGATGTCCTTCGGCGTGGCGACGTAGAGCGCGCCCTTGTAGAACTCGATCCCGTTCGGCAGGAAGAGCTTCTCGGCGATCGTCTTCAGCTCGCGCTTGCCGCCCTTGTTCGTGATCGCGTAGATCTTGCCCGCGACGAAGAGCGAGGAGACGAAGACCGTGCCCTTGTCGCCCTCGCGCATGCCGCGCGCGTCCAGCACGCCCGCCTGGTAGACCTCGACCTTGAAGCCCGGCGGCAGCTTGATCTTTTTCACCGGCAGCTGGTCGGCCGCGGTGGCAATCGGCAGCGCCGGCACGGGCGCCATCTTCGCAGTCGCGTCGCCTTTTGGGCGCCCGACCGCCCAAAACGGCTCCTCTTCCTTCTTCGCTTCGGCTTTCGGCGCCGGGGCGGCGGCCTTCGGGGCGGGCTTGGCGGCGTCCTTCTGCTGCGCCGTGGCGGTCAGCATGCCGCAGCCGAAGCCGGCCAGCGCCAGGGCAATCAGGGTGCGTTTCATGGGGTTAGCTCCTCCTTGAGCGGAGAAGCTTAGACCCGCTTTCGTGAAGGGCGCAATCGCCGTTCCACTCGCGCGTTATAGTTGCCGGCGATGCGCCGCACCATCCGCGACACGCTCATCTCGGCCCGCGAGCTCACCGCCACGGCGGGACCTTTCATCCTCCTGACGATCGCCCTGCTGGTCGGCGCCTATTTCTTCCTCAAGCCCACGCCGCCCAAGCGCGTGGTGCTCGCGACCGGCTCCGAGCAGGGCGCCTACTCGACCTTCGGCGGACGCTACCGCGAGGAGCTCAAGCGCTACGGCATCGAGGTGATCGTGCGCCAGACCAACGGCTCGCGCGAGAACCTGCGCCTGCTGCGCGACCCGAAGGAGGACGTGCAAATCGCGTTCGTCCAGGGCGGCTCGACCGAGATCGGCCGGCAGCCGGCGCCGGACGAGTCGCTGCCGCTCATGTCCCTGGGCAGCATGTTCTTCGAGCCGGTATGGCTCTTCTATCGCGCCGACGTCGCGAAAAAGGCGCCCGAGCGGGTACTTTCCGAGATCGCCGACTTTCGCGGCATGAACGTGAACGTCGGCCCGCGCGGCAGCGGCATCCCGGGCGTCGTGAGCCGCCTCCTCGCGGCGAACCTCATGAACCGGGACGATATCCAGCGCAAGAACCTCGACCTCGTGCCGGCGGTGATCGCGCTGCTCAACAACGAGCTCGATGCGCTCGCCATGGTCTCGGCGCCCGAGTCGCCGCTCGTGCAGATGCTCATCCAGACGCCGAACGTGCGCCTGTTCGAGTTCAAGCAGGCCGAGGCCTATTCGCGCCGCTACGCCTTCCTCTCTCCCGTGACGGTGGCGCGCGGCGTGGTCGATCTCTCGCGCAACGTGCCGCCGCGCGACATCCAGCTCGTCGCCTCGACCGCCCAGCTGGTGGCGCGCGAGGATCTGCATCCGGCGCTCGTCCAGCTCTTCGTCCAGGCCGCGAGCCGTATCCACAGCCAGGGGAGCTGGGTCTCGCCGCCCGGCAAATTCCCCACCCCGCTCAACACCGAGTTTCCGCTCGCGCGCGACGCTGAGCGCTACTACCGCACGGGCCCGCCGCTGCTGCAGCGCTACCTGCCGTTCTGGCTCGCCAACCTGGTCGACCGCATGTGGGTGGCGCTCTTCTCGATCGTGGCGGTGCTGATCCCGCTCGCGCGCATCCTGCCGCCGCTCTACAACTTCCGCATCCGCTCGCGCATCTTCCGCTGGTACCGCAACCTGCGCCAGATCGAGAACGACCTCGCGGAAAAGTCGACGCCGCCCGAGGAGCTGCTCGGCCAGCTGGAGAAGCTCGAGGCCCGCGCCGAGGGCATCATGGTGCCGCTCGCCTACACCGACGAGCTCTATCGGCTGCGCACCCACATCGGCCTCGTCCGGCAGAAGCTGCGCGCGGCGAAAGCCGCCTGAAGCGCGCTACTTCCGCTTCTTCCGGCCAAGCCGCGCCTCGCGGCGCTTCGCCCAGCGCCGCCCGAAGACCGCGAGCGCGACGAAGACGATGCCGGCGGGAACGAGCAGCCAGTAGTTGACGCCCGAGTCGTCGTCCAGCGCGGCGAGCAGCTCGCGCGTGAAGATCGCCGCCACGATCACGCCGGGGCCGCGCGAGATCAGGTTGCCGAGCGCGAATTCCCAGAACTTCATGCGCACCGCGCCCGCGATGAAGCACTGCACGCCGAAGGGCGGCACCGGCATGAAGTTCGCCGCCACGATGGCGAGGATGCCGTGCTCGTGCGCGAGGTCGCGCGCGGCCTCGACGCCGCGGCTCGCGAAGCGCCGCACTTTTTCGTAGCGCACGAAGCGGCCGATCGCGTACAGGACGCAGGCCGAGAGCATGATGCCGGCGAGCGCGTAGCCGGCCCCCGGCCAGGCGCCGAAGGCGATGACGGCGAAGAGCGTGAGCACCGGCGTCGGGAACATGAGCATCGTGCCCGGCGTGTAGGCAAGGACGAGCAGCGCGGGCGCCCAGGGATTGCGCCGCAGCGCCCGCGCCCAGCCGACGATGTGCTCGGCGCTCAGGTAGTCGGCGAGCGGCGTCCAGCGCCACGCCGCCGCGAGCGCCCCGATGACAAGAATGGCCCCGAGGAGGAGCCGCGCGCGCCGCGACACGGGTGCTCTGACCGCCGCGCGCCGGATCAATTCCCGGACTAGGAGAGCCTGACTACGATCTTGCCGAGATGCCCGGCGGCTTCCATGTGCGCCTTGGCGGCAGGAAGGTCGGCGAAGGGAAAGACCTTGTCGATCACGGGCTTCAGGGTGCCCGAGGCGATCGCCGGCAGCACGTCGCGCACGTAGCCGCGCACGCTCTCGGCGATCTCCGCGCCGCTGCGCATCTTGTTGGATACGCCGAAGATCCTGAGCCGGCGGGCGTGCACCGCGGCCAGGTCGAAGTCGGCGTGCACCACGCCGTCGACGTAGCCCACCGTCGCGAGACGCCCCTTGTACGCGAGGACCTTGACGCATTCGGCGAACACGGTGCCGCCGACGTTGTTGACGACCAGGTCCACGCCGCGGTTGCCGGTCGCTTCCAGCATCTTTTGAGAAAACCCTCCATTGCGGTGCTGCAAAGCGAGATCCAAGCCGAGGGACTTCAGCTTCGCAAGCTTGTCGGCCGACCCGGAGGTGCCCGCCACCTTCGCGCCGATCAGCTTGCCTAGCTGCAGCGAGGCGACGCCCACGCCTGCGGAGACGCCGGCGACGAGCAGCCACTCGCCCGCTTTCAGCTCGCCGCCCGGCCAGAGCATGTCGTAGGCGGTGAGATAGGCGATCGTCGCGGCGCCCGCCTCCTCCCAGGAAAGGCGCTCGGGCACGAGGATCGCGTCGCCCGCGCGCATGAGCGCGTATTCGGCATAGGCGCCCGAAGCGCGGCCCATGACGCGGGTCCCGACGGCGACCCCTTTCACGCCCTCGCCCACGCCGGCAACCTCGCCCGCGCATTCGATGCCGCCCGGCTTCGCGCTCGCCGAGGCGAGCCCGTGGCCGCCGATGAATTCGCCGCGATTGAGTCCCGCGGCGCGCACCTTGACGAGCACTTCGCCCGCCTTGGGGCTGGGCTCGGGCACCTCGCGCTGCTCGAGCGCCGTGCCGCCGCCTGTTCCGCTGCCGATCCACCAGGATTTCATGCGTGCATCCTACAATAGCGCCCCATGCCGAAGATCACCGCCTCCCCCGCCCTCTCGAAGCTGCGCGTGCTCGACCTCACCCGCGTGCGCGCCGGCCCGAGCTGCGTGCGCCAGCTCGCCGATTTCGGCGCCGACGTGATCAAGATCGAGAACACGCAGCCCGAGGACATGGGCGGCCCGCGCGAAGGGCCGGATTTCCAGAACCTGCACCGCAACAAGCGCTCGATGACCCTGGATCTCAAGTCGCCTCAGGGCAAGGACATCTTCCTGCGCCTCGTGAAGACGGCCGACGTCGTGGTGGAGAACTTCCGCCCCGACGTGAAGGACCGCCTCGGCATCGACTACGAGTCGCTGAAGAAAGTGAACAAGCGCGTGATCCTCGCGAGCATCTCGGGCTTCGGGCAGGACGGTCCGTACCGCATGCGCCCGGGCTTCGACCAGATCGCGCAGGGGCTCTCCGGCATCATGTCGGTCACGGGCAAGCCCGGCGAAGGCCCGATGCGGGTCGGCTGCGCGGTGGCCGACGTGACCGGCGGCCTCCTCGCCGCGCTCGGCATCCTCACCGCGCTCTACGAGCGCGAAACCTCCGGCGAAGGCCAGTGGGTGCAGTCGAGCCTCCTGCAGGCGGGGCTGCAGCTCCTCGACTTCCAGGCTGCGCGCTACACGATGTCGGGCGAAGTCCCCGAGCAGGTCGGCAACGACCACCCCACCAGCATGCCGACCTCCGCCTACAAGACCGCCGACGGGCACATCAACGTGGCCGCCGCCGGCACGAAGATGTGGGAGCGCGTGTGCAAGGCGATCGGCCGGCCCGAGCTTTTCGAGCACCCCGACTACAAGAAGGCGGAGAGCCGCGCGAAGAACCGCCATTCCCTCAACGCCGAGCTCAACAAGGAGTTCGCGAAGAGGCCGAGCGCGGAATGGGTCGAGATCCTGAACGAAGCCGGCGTGCCGAGCGGGCCGATTTACCGCATGGACCAGGTGTTCAACGACCCGCAAGTGAAGCACATGCAGGCCGCGGCCGAGGTCACCAGCAAGCGGCTCGGCAAGCTGCGGCTCGTGAACCAGCCGGTCAAGCTCTCGCGCACGCCGGCGAAGCTGCTGACGGCCTCGCCCGAGCGCGGCGAGCATACGGATGAGGTTTTGAAGGAAATCGGTTTTTCAGATCAAGAGATCCAGACTTTTCGTTCCGGAAAAATCATCTAGAGAAAGCACATGGCAGAACTCAAAACATCGATCCAGGGCGGTGTCGCGACCGTCGTCTTCTCCAACCCCGCGAAGATGAACGCGATGACCTTCGACATGTGGCAGGCCTTGCCGAAGACCTTCGCCGAGCTCGACGCCAATCCCGAGGTGCGCGTCATCGTCTGCAAGGGCGACGGCGAGAAGTCGTTCATCTCCGGCGCCGACATCTCGCAGTTCGAGAAGCTGCGCGGCACAGTCGAGGCGCAGTTCGAGTACAACCGGGCGGTCGAGCAGGGCTACCTCGCGCCGATGAAGGCGACCAAGCCCGTGCTCGCCAGCATCCGCGGCATTTGCATCGGCGGCGGCCTGGGCTTCGCGGCCGCGTGCGACCTGCGCATCTGCGCCGAGGACGCGATCTTCCGGATGCCCGCGGCGCGCCTCGGCCTGGGCTACAGCCCGGCGGGCGTGCGCCGCTTCATCAACGTGCTCGGCGCGGCCAACACGATGGAGATCTTCTTCACCGCGAAGAAATTCGACGCCAGAGAAGCCCTGCGCATGGGCTTCGTGAGCAAGGTGGTGCCGGTGGCCGAGCTGGAGAACGCCACGGCCGAAATCTGCAAGCTGATCGCCGAGAACGCGCCCCTCACCGTGGCCGCGGCCAAGTTCGCCGCGCAGCAGGCGCTGAAGGATCCCGAGGAGCGCGACCTCAACAAGGCGATGAAGATGGTCGAGGCGTGCTTCGCGAGCGAGGACCACAAGGAAGGCCGAAAAGCTTTCATGGAAAAACGCACGCCAAAATTCGTGGGGAAATGATGCGATCCTGGTTTTTGATCTTTATTGTTTTCTCTTTCGAGGCAATTTCCCAAACCTACCCCTCGAAACCCCCGAAAATCGTCGTCGGCTACCCGCCGGGCGGCTCGGGCGACTTCACCACACGCATCATCGCCGACGAGCTTTCCAAGGAGCTCGGCGTCACTTTCGTCGTCGAGAACAAGCCCGGTGCCGGCGGCTCGATCGCCTCGGAATTCGTCGCCAAGTCCGCGCCCGACGGCTACACCATCCTCAACCAGGGCAACCACGCGTACAACCGCGTGATGTACAAGGGGCTTTCCTATAGCGACAAGGATTTCATCCCGGTCTCGCGCGTCGCGAACGGCGCCACCATCCTGGTCGTCCCGCCGGGGTCGCAGTTCCAGAGCGCGAAGGATCTCGTCGCCTTCGCCAAGGCGAATCCCGGCAAGCTCTTTAACGCTTCCGCGGGCTTTGGCTCGGCCCCGCACGTGGCCGCCTGCGCCTTCGAGAAGGCGGCCGATATCAAGATCACTTCCGTGCAATTCAAGGGCGGCGGCCCGGCGGCGCAATCGCTCCTCGCGGGCGATACGCAGATGATGTTCGCCACTTCGCCCACCGTGACGGGCTTCATCCAGGCGGGCCGCATGAAGCCGCTCCTCGTGAGCGTCGCCAAAGGCTCGCCCTCGATTCCCAACATTCCGGGCGGCGACGCCGCCGGCGTGCCGGGCTTCCAGTCCACCTTCTGGTTCGGCCTTTACGTGCCGGCGGGAACGCCGGAGGCGATCGTGAAGCGGCTGCACGCGGCGGCGATGAAGGGACTCTCCAAGCCGGACGTGAAAGCGAAGATCGCCGCGCAGGGTATGGATGCCCTGCCCTCGGCTTCGCCCGAGGCCTTCGCCGACGAGATCCGCGCCGAGAGCCCGGAAATCGAGCGGCTGCTGCGCGGCTGCGGCGCGAAGATCGAATAGCTAGCCCGCCGGCTCTTTCCTGATCGGCTCGGAGGCGGCCGGGATCGGCTTCGCGCCGCCGCGCCTCATTTCGCTGACGAGCACCTCGGCCTGGATGAATTCCGCCGGGTCGAGCTTGCCGTCCTTGTTCTCGTCCGCCTGATCGAAGACCGTCAGGTGCCGGCGCATGCCGGCGAGCTCCTTGCGATCGAGGTAGCCGTCCTTGTTCCGG
>DATAHF010000186.1:0-5038 GCA_036263315.1 Burkholderiales bacterium | reverse complement strand
GCACGAGGTCGACGCGGCTGCCGGCCGCGAGCTTTCCGGCGTGGATCAGCTCGTCGATGAGCGCGGCCGAGCCGATGACCAGGTCGGCGCCCTCCCCCGCCATCATGCGCTTGCGGATGTCGACCATCCCGACCCACTCGGTCTCGACTTTGTAACCGCGCGCTTTCTCGAACTGCGGCACCAGCTCGCCATATGCGCCCTTGATTGCCATCGAGGAAAGCACTTTCATGGTGTAACCCCTGCAAGATTTCGTAACAAAAACGCCGGAGCGCGCGCCGCGCGCGGGCGTCTAATCTTCATCATGAAAACCATCCTTGCTCTCGCAATCGCGGCCGCGGCGCTCGGCGGCTGCGCCGTGGTGCCCTACGAGCCCGCGCCGGTCGTCTATGCCGCGCCGCCGCCCGCAATCGTCGTGCAACCCTACGGTTACTACGGCTACCACGGGCGCTGGCATCGGCATTGGCGCTAGCGCCAGCTACTTCGCGGTTGCCTTGGCGCGCTCCACCATGAGCTCGTAGGCTTCCTTGATGCGCGGGTTCTGCTTCACCACCTCCTCGCCGACGCTGCGCATGCGCTTCTCGAACTCCGCCTGGTCCGCGCCGGTGATGTGGATGAGCTCGGCGCCGTGCTCCTTCCACGCCGCCTCCGCCTTGCGGTTGAGCTCGGTGGTGAAGTCGTTGAGGCCCGGCTCCACCGCGAGCGCGGTATCGAGCAGCAGCTTCTGCTCGTCCTTGGGCAGCTTGTCGAACCAGGCCTTGCCCACGGCGAACTCGGAGAAGATGAACGCGTCGCCCTCCACCTGCGTGGCGTACTTGACGACATCGTAGTACTTGAAGGCGACGAACAGCGTCATCCCGGTGCGGTTGCCGTCGATCGCGCCCGAGGCGATGGCCTGCAGCGCCTCCGACGGGATCATGGGCACGCCGGTCGCGCCGAGGTGCTGCATGGCGAGCGTATGCATCGGCGAGGCGAAGATGCGGATCTTCAGGCCCTTGAAGTCGGCCACGCTGCGCACCGGCTTGCGCGTGGCGTAGCTGTTCGGGCCGTACATCACCAGCCCGACGCCCTTGATGCCCTTCGCTTCGCCGAAGCTGAAGAGCGCATTGCGGAACTTGGGGTCGGAGGCGAGCCGCACCGCGTGCGGCATGTCCTTCACCAGGCCCGGCGCGCCCAGGATCTGGAAGCGCGGGTCGACGCCGACCATGAATTCGGGCGGGCCGACCAGGCCCTCGACGGTGCCGAGCGACAGGCCCTCGATCATGCGCGGGTTCGAGCCGAGCTGCTCGGCCGGATACACCTCGACCTTGATCTTGCCGCCCGACTGCTTGGTCACCCGCTCGGCGAAGCGCTTGGCGTACTCGTGCTGCACGTCGTTGATGGTGGCGGTGCCGATCTTCATCACGGTCTGCGCGCCCGCCGGCCCGCATAGCGCCGCCGCGAGGGCGGTCCACAGGATCTTCTTCATTTCCCCTCCTCCTTACTTGGTGAATTGGCCCAGGTACAGCGAAAGCCAGGGCACGTAGGTAATGATCATCAAAGCGGCGATCTGGATCAACAGGAACGGTACTACGCCGCGCACAATCGTGCTCATCGGCGCCTTGAACAGCCCCTGGCTCACGAAGATGTTGAGCCCGAAGGGCGGCGTGAACATGCCGATCGACAGGTTGACCGTCACGATGATGCCGAAATGCACCAGGTCGATGCCGGCGAGCCGCACGATCGGCACGAGGAGCGGCGTGAGGACCAGGACCGCGGAGCTGGGGTCGATGAAGCAGCCCACGACCAGGAGCAGCACGTTGATGGCGAAGAGCAGCATTACCGGCGTGATCTTCATCTCCTGGATGAACTGCACGATGGCCTGCGGCACGCCGCTGATGGTGAGCAGCCAGGAGAACACGCCCGAGGCGGCGACGATGATCATGATCTGCGCCGTGAGGTAGGCGGCGCTCCCGGCGAGCTCGAACACGCGCCGCCACGTGATCTCGCGGTAGACGAACCGCCCCACCAGGATGCCGTAGACGCACGCGATGCCGGCGGTCTCGGTCGGCGTGCAGATGCCGCCGTAGATGCTGCCGAGGATGATGACCGGCGCGGCGAGCGCCCAGATCCCCTGGCGGGTGGTTTGCGCCAGGCGCAGCCAGCTGAAGCGCTCGGTGGGCGCCAGGTTGCGGCTGCGCGCGTACACGATGATGTACGCGGCCATCAGCAGGCCGATGAGGATGCCGGGCAGCACGCCGCCGATGAAGAGCTTCGCCACCGACTGCTCGGCCGCGGCGCCGTACAGGATCATCAGGATGGACGGCGGAATGATGCTCGCGATGGCGCCGCCCGAGGTGAGCAGCCCGAGGGCGAAGGTGTCGCTGTAGCCGCCGGCGCGCAGCGCCGGGTACATGGTGCGCCCGATCGCGGCCACGGTGGCGGGGCTCGACCCGGAGATCGCGCCGAACACCTCGCAGGTCCCGACCGTGGTGAGCGCGATGCTGCCGCGCACCCCGCCGATGAGCGACTGCACCCAGCGGATGAGGCGCTCGGACACGCCGCCCTGGCTCATGATCTCGCCGGCGAAGATGAAGAACGGCACCGCGAGCAGCGAGAACTTGTCGATCGAGCCGAACATCATCTGCGGCGCGCCGACCAGCGGCACGTGCAGCACGAACGCGAGCGCCACGAGCGCTGTCGCGAGCAGGATCAGGAAGATCGGCATGCCGGCGACCAGCATGGCGATCGGCAGGAGAACGAGGAGCGTGCTCATTTCTTCCTGCTCAGCAGCCGCACCAGCCGCGCCAGCGCGAACAGCGCGATGAGCGAGAAGCCCAGCGGAAAGATGCTGTAGGGAATGGCGAGCGGCAGCTCCATCGCCATGCTGCGCTGGTCGTTCTGGACCATCTGCATGACGACGTCGCTCGCCATCCACACGATGACGAGCGCGACCACGACGGTGAGCGCGGCAGTGGCGACATCGACCCAGCGCTTGAGCGCGGCCGGCATGAAGTGCTCGACCGCGTCCATCTTCAGGTGCGCGTTGTCGCGCGCCACGAGCGCCGCGCCGATCACCACGATCGCGATCTGGATGAAGCCCATGCCCTCCTCGGCCCAGAAGATCGGCATGTCGAGGAGATAGCGGCCGAACACGTTGCTGAAATTGATCGCCACTGCCACGAGGAGCAGCGCGCCCACCAATCCGGAAACCATCCGCACGAGGCGCTGCATCATGCTTGCGGCCGCGGGTCTATGGGCGCCTTCACGGCGGTGCGCGCCTCGATCGCCTCGGCGGCGGCGAGCAGCCGCTCCTCGCCGAAGCGCGGTCCGATGAGCTGCACGCCGACCGGCACGCCGCCGGCGAGGGTCGCCGGCGCGGCAAGCCCGGGAAGGCCGAGCGTCGACGCCGCGAGCATGGGCACCTGCGCCTTCAGGATGCGCGCCACCGCCGCGTCGCCCTTCTGGTCCTCGTCGACCGGGAACGGCGGCTCGAGCGACACCGGCAGCAGGAGCAGCTGGTAGCGCTCGAAGAAGAGCTGCCACTCCCTCAGGATCGCGGCGCGGCGCGCGAACGCGGCGATGTACCCCTCGTAGTCGAGCGGCTTGACGCAGGCGACGGTCGAGCGGCGCGCGCGCTTCGACGCTTCGTCGCCGAGCGCTTCGATGGCGCGCGTAGTGCCGGCGGTGTCTTCCTTCGATACCGCGCCCTCGCTCGCGATGAGCGTGAAGAAGAGCTCGCCCGCTTCCTGGAGCCGCGGCGGCACCGCTTCTTCGACCTTGTAGCCTGCCTCTTCCAGCCAGCGCGCAGCCTGGCGCACCGCGTCGGCCACCGCGGGGCTCGCGTCCGCACCGGTCCATACCGCGGCAACGCCGGGCGCGCCGGGCTCGTCCCTCCACGGCACCGGCACCCACCACGGGTCGCGCGGATCGCGCGCGGACATGGCCACGGCGCCCAGGCGCAGGTCGCGCACCGAGCGCGCGAGCGGGCCCTGCGTGTTGCCGAGCTGCGTGGTGATCGCGATGCTCTCGGGCGAGACCGGCTCGAGGTTGGCGATGCGCCCCTGCGTCGGGCGCAGCCCGTAGACGCCGCAGGCGTACGAGGGATAGCGGATCGAGCCGGCGCGGTCGTTGCCGTGGGCGAGCGCGCCCATGCCGGTCGCCACCGCGGCCGCCGCGCCGCCGCTCGAGCCGCCCGGCGTGCGCGCCGCGTCCCACGGGTTCAGCGTGCGCCCGTGGAGCGCGTTGTCGCTGAAGTAGCGCGTGCTGAACGCGGGCACGTTGGTGCGGCCGATGAAGACCGCGCCGCTCTTGCGCCAGCTTGCGACCGGCGGGCCGTCTTCCTTCGCGATGCGGTCCTTGAACGCGGCGACGCCGTTGGTGGTCGCCCGCCCGGCGACCTCGACGTTGATCTTCAGCGTCACCGGCACGCCGTGCAAAGGACCGAGCTCAGCGCCTGTCTTGACCGCGGCATCCGCGCGGTCCGCCGCCTCGAGCGCCTCGTCGGCCATCAGGTCGACGATGGCGTTGATGCGCGGATTGACCTGCGCTACCCGCGCCAGCGCGCTTTCGACCGCCTCGCGCGACGAGATGCGGCGCGCGCGAATTGCGCTCGCGAGGTCGGCGGCCTCCCACCGCCAGAGCTGCGTCTCCTCCATCGCGCGATCTTATATGATGGCCTCGCAGTCCAACCCAAAGGGAGAGAAACGATGAGAACCGCACTGGCTTTTCTGCTGCTCGCCTTCAGCGCCGGCGCCTGCGCGCAAAGCGGCGATCACCTCGAGGTGATCAACCACCCGAACTACGACAAGAGCGTCTTCATGCCGTTTTCGCCCGCGATCAAGGTGAAGAGCGGCAAGATCCTATGGCTCGCCGGCGGCACCGCGCTGCCGGTCTACCACGACCATCCGCACAAGCGCGAGCAGATCCTGCAATACCTCAAGAACGACCTCGAGGCGCAGGTGCGCCAGACCATGGACGGCATCATGGAGACGCTGAAGGCCGCCGGCGCCTCGCCCAAGGACGTGGTCCACATCTTCATCTTCCGCACCCGGCCGCGCGC
>DATAHF010000185.1:0-100431 GCA_036263315.1 Burkholderiales bacterium | reverse complement strand
GAGGTCGATCAATCCCGGCGCGACAACCAGGCCTTTTGCGTCGATTACGCGATCGGCTGTTTCACCCTTTTGTTCAATCTTTCCGTCGGCGAGCCACAAATCGCGGACGCCATCGCTGCCGGTCGCCGGATCGACCACGCGCCCGCCTTTGATGTGGATGCGCATTAATTGCCCGCCACGATCGACATCACCGCCATGCGCACCGCGATGCCAAAGGTGACCTGCGGCAGGATCGCCGAATGCGGCCCGTCGGCCACCGAGGAGTCGATCTCGACGCCGCGGTTCATCGGACCGGGATGCATGACGATGGCATCGGGGCGAGCCGCCGCCAGCTTGTCGAGCGTCAGGCCGTAGTTCTTGAAGTACTCCTGCGCCGAGGGCAGCAGCGCGCCGCCCATGCGCTCGTTCTGCAGCCGCAGCATGACCACGACGTCGACTCCTTTGAGGCCCTCGCGCATGTCGTGGAACACGCGCACGCCGAGCGCCTCCACGCCGCGCGGCAGCAAGGTGCGCGGCCCGATCACGCGCACCTCGGGCGCGCCGAGGATGTTCAGGCCATGGATCAGCGAGCGCGCGACGCGGGAGTGCAGGATGTCGCCCACGATCGCAACCGTCAGGGCGCCGAAGTCGCGCTTGTAATGGCGGATGGTGTAGAGGTCGAGCAGTCCTTGCGTGGGATGCGCATGTCGGCCGTCGCCGGCGTTGATCACGTGCTCGTGGGGCTTCACATGGCGGGCAATGAGAAAGGGCGCTCCCGACGCTTCGTGGCGCACGACGAAAATGTCCGCCTGCATCGCCGACAGGTTGGCTATCGTGTCGAGCAGCGACTCGCCCTTGGTTTGCGAGGAGGCCGCGATATTGAGGTTGATGACGTCGGCCGAGAGCCGCTTGGCGGCGATCTCGAAGGTCGTGCGCGTGCGCGTGGACGGCTCGAAGAAGAGGTTGAACACGCTCTTGCCGCGCAGGAGCGGCACTTTCTTGACTTCGCGCTCGGTGACGCCGACGAAGGACTCGGCGGTATCCAGGATCTGCACGAGCACTTCGCGCGGCAAGCCCTCGATCGAGAGCAGATGCTGCAGCCTGCCCTCGGCATTGAGCTGGGGGTTACGCGCCACGCTGCCCCTCGAGCTCGAATGCGAGCGCCCCGTCGGCGGTGCGCTTGAGCCGCAGCCGCATGCCCGCCGGGACATCCACGGTGGCGCCGCAGTGCTGCGCGCAGATGGGAAGCTGGCGCCCGCCGCGGTCCGCGAGCACGGCAAGCGTTATGCTGGCCGGCCGTCCATAGTCGAAAAGCTCGTTCATCGCCGCGCGGATCGTGCGGCCGGTGTACAGCACATCGTCCACAAGCAGGAGGTCGCGCCCGCTGACGTCGAAGGGGATGCGGGTCCGCTTCGGATCATGGTGCAAGCCCTGCGCGTGGTAGTCATCGCGGTAGAACGCGACGTCCATGACCCCGAGCGGCGCTGCGACGCGCAGCCGCTCGTGCAGGCGCTCGGCGAGCCATACGCCGCCGGTATGAATGCCGATGATGGCCGTGTTGTCGGTGACTCGCCGCGCAAGCTCGGCAGCGAGCGCCTCGCACAGCTTTTCGGCGTCAGGCAAGCTCATCGAAATATTGCTCGAGCATGAGCTGCGCGGCCACGGAATCGATTGCCAGCTTGCCGGCGCGTGCGCCCTTGGTCGCGCGCAGCCGGCTCTCGGCCTCCACCGAGGTGTAGCGCTCGTCGACCTGCGCCACCGGCAGCCGGAAGCGTCCCTGCAAGCGGCGCGCGAAGCGCTCGGCCTGGCGTGTCATGCGGTGCACCTCGCCCTGTACCGAAACCGGCCGCCCGACCACGAGCTGCGCGGGCTTCCATTCCTGGACCAGCTTCTCTATGGCGGCGAAGCGCGCATCGCCCGCCGCTGCGATGGCGGGCAGCGGATGCGCCGTGCGCAGCTCCGGCTCGCCCACCGCCACACCGATGCGCTTCAGACCGAAATCAAAGGCGAGCACGGTGCGCGCGCCGCGCTCAGGCATGCCCTGCTTCGTCCTGCAGGCGGGCGAAATCAAGGCCGAGCAATTCCATGGCGGCGGGCAGCCGCTCCTCGGCCGGTGTCTCGAAGATGATGCCGTCGCGCGCCTCGACCGTAAGCCAGGCGTTCTGCGACAGCTCGTGCTCGAGCTGGCCCGCGGACCACCCGGCGTAGCCGAGCGTCACGAGCATGCGCCTGGGCCCTTCGCCGCGGCTCACCGCCTCGAGAATGTCCTTCGAGGTCGTGAGCCCGATGGCTTCGCGCACGCGAAGCGTCGACTGCCAGTTGCCCGCCGGCTCGTGAAGCACGAAGCCGCGGTCGGTCTGCACCGGCCCGCCGAAGTAAATCGGCGCGTCGGCCATCTCGCCGTCGAGCTTGATGGACAGGCGCTCGAACAGCGACTGCAGGGTCATGTCGATGGGCCGGTTGACGACCAGCCCGAGAGCGCCCTGGTCGCTGTGCTCGCAGATGTAAGTGAGCGTCCTCGAAAAGTACGGATCGGCCATGTTGGGCATGGCGATCAGGAAGTGATGCGTCAGATTGATCGAGGACATCCAGCCACCCCCATTCTACTGTACAAGGGGTGTTAGAGCCGTGCGCCGCGGCAAAGTTTAGATTTCCACCATCTCGAAATCCTCCTTGCGCGCGCCGCACTCGGGGCAGGTCCAGTTCATCGGCACCTCTTCCCAGCGCGTGCCCGGCGCGATGCCCTCTTCAGGCAGCCCGGCGGCCTCGTCGTACACCCAGCCGCAGATGAGGCACATCCATGTTTTGAACTGCACTTGGTTTTCGGTCATCACAGAGCGCGCGAGTAGAATCGGCCGGCATTCTAAATCATGTCTTCTGCGCCGCCCGTCGTTCTTTCATTCGCCGCTTCCGATCCGACCTGCGGCGCCGGCGTGCAGGCCGATATCCAGACGATCGCAGCGATGGGCTGCATTCCGACGTGCGTGGTGACTGCGCTCACCGTACAGGACACCGGCGGCGTCGCCGGCGTGCTCCCGGTGGAGCCGCGTTGGGTCGCGCAACAGGCCCGCCGCCTGCTCGACGATGTGAAGGTGTCCGCGTTCAAGCTCGGGGTGCTGGGCTCCGCGGAGAACGTAAGCGCGGTAGCGGAGATTCTGGAGGAGCACCGCGGCGTTCCGGTCGTGCTGGATCCCGTGCTCGCCTCCGGCCGCGGCGATCTCCTCGCCAGCGACGAAATGGTGCGGCTGCTCCTGATGGCCGTAGTGCCACGCACTACGGTGGCAACGCCGAACACGGTGGAAGCCGAGCGCCTCGGAGGCGCACAGCGCTTGCTCGATCTGGGCAGCCGCTACGTGCTCGTTACGGGCACGCACGCAGCAGGCGTCGATGTAGTGAACCGGCTGTACGACCGCTCGGGCATGGTGCGCGAGGACCGCTGGAAGCGCCTGCCCGGCGAATACCACGGCTCGGGGTGCACGCTCGCGTCCGCGCTGGCGTCGAGCATCGCGCTCGGCCGCCCCATCCCGGAAGCCGCGCGCGAAGCGCAGGATTTCACCTGGAAGGCGCTCGCGCACGCGCATTCGATAGGACGGGCGCAATCGATCCCGGACCGCCTGCACGCGGCGCGATGAAGCTGCGCGGTCTCTATGCGATCACGCCGGATTCGCCCGATGGTCTGCTGGAAAAGGCGGAAGCGGCTTTGCGCGGAGGCGTCGCCGCCCTTCAATATAGAAACAAGCTGCGCCCCGAGTCCCGCGCCGCCGAAGCGAAGGCGCTCGCGGCCCTCGCCCGCCGCTACGGCGTCCCATTCATCGTGAACGACGACATCGATGTCGCGCTTGATGCGGGCGCAGACGGCGTGCATCTCGGGCGCGACGACGAAAGCCTTTCCGCGGCGCTGCGAAGAATGCCCGGCAGGATCATCGGCGTATCGTGCTACGACAGCCTGGAAAGCGCGCGCGCCGCGGTGGCCGCCGGAGCCCGCTATGTCGCGTTCGGGAGCGTGTTCGCCTCGAGCACGAAGCCGGGTGCGGTGCGAGCGCCTCTTTCGCTTTTCAGCGAAGCCCGCTCGCTCGGCGTGCCACTCTGCGCCATCGGCGGAATTACGCTCGAGAACGCGCCGCGCTTGGTCGAGGCGGGCGCCGACTTGCTTGCGGTCATTTCCGACCTGTTCCTCGCGGGCGACGTCGAATCGCGCGCCCGCCGCTATGCCGAGGTGTTCGCATGACCAGCCTTTCGCTTTTCGAGCGCGCCCAGCGGGTGATCCCCGCGGGCGTCAACTCCCCCGTGCGCGCGTTCGGCGCCGTGGGCGGCACACCGCCATTCCTCCAGCGCGCCTCCGGCGCGTACGTTTGGGACACCGAGGGCAAGCGCTACGTCGACTACGTCGGCTCCTGGGGGCCCATGGTCGCCGGCCACACCCACCCCAGCGTGGTCGAGGCGGTGCAGGAAGCCGCATCACGCGCATTGTCCTTCGGCGCGCCCACCGAAGCGGAGGTCGAGTTGGCCGAATTGCTCTGCCGCCTCGTGCCTTCGCTCGAGCTCGTGCGGCTCGTTTCATCAGGCACGGAAGCCACGATGACGGCGCTTCGGCTTGCGCGCGGCTTCACCGGCAGGGGCGACATCGTCAAGTTCGAGGGCTGCTATCACGGCCACGCCGACTCGCTTCTCGTGAAGGCAGGCTCGGGCGCCCTGACCTACGGCAATCCGAGCTCGGCCGGCGTGCCCGCGGAGATTGCGGCCCATACGTTGGTCCTCCCATACAACGACATTCCCGCGCTCAAGCAGCTCTTCAAGGAGAAAAGCGGCTCCATAGCGGGCGTCATCGTCGAGCCCGTCGCGGGCAATATGAACCTGGTACCGCCTGCCGCAGGGTTCCTCGAAGCGTTGCGCGAGGAGTGCAGCCGGAGCGGCGTGGTACTCATCTTCGACGAAGTGATGACGGGCTTCCGCGTCGCGCAAGGCGGCGCGCAAAGCCGGTACGGGATCCGCCCCGATCTCACCACGCTCGGCAAGGTGATCGGCGGCGGGCTTCCGGTGGGCGCGGTCGGCGGCAAGCGCGAGGTCATGGAGAAGCTCGCGCCGCTCGGCCCCGTGTACCAGGCCGGCACGCTTTCGGGCAACCCGGTCGCCGTGGCGGCCGGCATCGCCACGCTCAAGCTGGTGCAGGCACCGGGCTTCCAGGAAAAGATCGAGGCGACGGCCACGGAGCTGGTGCGCGGCCTCGCGGCGGAGGCGCGCAATGCGGGCGTCAGCTTTTCCGCGCAATCGCTCGGCAGCATGTTCGGCCTCTATTTCCGCGCGTCGCCACCGGCTTCCTTCGCTGAAGTCATGCAATGCGACCGCGACCGCTTCAATCGCTTCTTTCACGCGATGCTCGAGCGCGGCATCTATCTCGCGCCATCGGCCTATGAAGCCGGCTTTGTCTCGGCGGCCCACGGAGCCGCCGAGCTCGAGCTCACCTTTGCCGCGGCGCGCGAGGCATTCCGCACGTAACCGCGCTCACATCGGGAACTCACACCAGGAAGAGCGTTGCCAGCCCGAGGAAGATGAAAAAACCGCCGGAGTCGGTGCAAGCCGTGATGAGCACCGAGGAGCCCACGGCAGGGTCCTTGCGGAAGCGCTGGCGGAGCCAGGGGATCGCGACGCCCATCACGGCCGCGAGCACCAGGTTGAGGATCATGGCAAGGGCGAGCACGCCGCTCAACGGCACGCTGCTGTAGAACGCATAGGCGAAGAAGCCGAGCAACGTGCCCCAGATGACGCCGTTCAGGAGCGCGACGCCGAGCTCCTTGGCGAAGAGCTTCGCCCACGTCTCGCGGCGGATCTGGCCCAGGGCCATCGCCCGCACGATCATGGTGATGGTCTGATTGCCGGAGTTGCCCCCGATGCCCGCGACGATCGGCATGAGCGCCGCGAGGGCGACGAGATGCGCAATGGAGTCCTCGAACAAGCCGATCACCCGCGATGCGATGAAGGCGGTGACGAGGTTGATCGCGAGCCAGGCCCAGCGGTTCTTGAAGCTGTTGAGCACCGGAGCGAAGACATCCTCTTCCTGCTGCAGTCCCGCCTCGGCGAGCTGCGACTCGGCGCTGCGCTGGCGGATGTAGTCGACGACATTGTCGACCGTCACGCGCCCGATGAGCTCGCCCGCCGGACCGACCACCGGCGCCGATACGAGGTCGTAGCGCTCGAAGGCGCTCGCGGCGTCCTCCGCGCGATCCTCCGGGGAGAACTTGACGCTCTCGGGCACGACGACGGCGCTGACATCCAGGTGCAGGTCGGACACGATGAGGCGGGCAAGCGGCAGGCTACCCCTGAGCTTGGCGGAACGGTCTACGACGAAGAGCTGATCGGTGTGGTCGGGAAGCTGATCCAGCCGCCTCAGGTACCGGGTCACCGCCTCCAGCGTGACGTCGTCGCGTACGGTAATGTGGTCGAAGTCCATCAGCGCGCCCACCGAACCTTCCGGGTACGAAAGCGCGGCGCGCAAGCGCTCGCGCTCCTCGGCCGGAAGCGAGCGCACGACCTCCTCGATGACTTCCGCGGGCAGGTCCGCGGCGATGTCGGCGATTTCGTCGGCTTCGAGCGTTTCCGCCGCAGCGACGAGCTCGCGCGAGTCCATGCTGGCGATGAGGGACTCGCGCACCGCGTCGGAGACTTCGAGCAGGATCTCGCCGTCGCGGTCCGCCTTGACGAGATCCCACACCGCCAGCCTTTCGTCCAGCGGCAGCGCCTCCAGCAGGTACGCCACGTCCGCGGGATGGAGCAAGTCGAGCTTCGCGCGCAGCTCGCCAAGGTGCAGCGTTGCCGCGCCCTCTCCGTCCAGCTGCCGACGCAGCAGGAGCTCCTGCACCTCGCGCAGATTGCGGTGCAGATCCTCGATTTCGAGCCTTTGCAGCGCCTCAGCCATGGCCGAAGCGTATCAAGGGATCTGCGCGTCCCGCATACGCGAATGCACCGTCACCACGCGATTGGCGAGATACGGCGTCATGCGTCCTGGCGCATAACGTCGCGGGCTCGGCAGGATCACGGCGAGATAGACGGCCTGCTCCGGAGCCAAAGCCGAAGCCGGGAGGCCGAAGTGGTAGCGCGCCGCGGCTTCCGCGCCGAAGACGCCCTCGCCCCATTCGGCGACGTTCAGGTACAGCTCGAGGATGCGCCGCTTGGTCATGGTGTGCTCCAGCATCCAGGTGATCGCGGCCTCCTGGCCTTTTCGCAGCCACGAGCGCTCGCCCGAGAGAAACAGGTTCTTCGCGAGCTGCTGGCTGATCGTCGAGGCGCCGGCGACCACCTTGCCGCGCTTCTCGTTGCGCGCCATCGCTTTCTGGATCGCTTCCCAGTCAAAGCCTTCGTGATCCAGAAAGCGGGCGTCCTCGGCCGCCACCACGGCGCGCTTCAGGTGGACCGAGATCCGCTCATAGGGCACCCATTGATGGCGCAATTGCGCCGACGGTCGCGACGCGCGCAGCGCCTCCAGGCGCCGCTCCATGAACGCCGTCGTCGCGGGATTGAACCGCACCCAATAGAGCACATGGCCGAAGTACCAGAGCTGCACCGCCGCGACGATGATGACGAGCGCGCCCACGGCATAAGCGAAAGCCCGGCTCAGCAAGCCGAGGAGGCTGAAACTGCGCCGACGCTTCAAGGCCGGCGTGCGCCAGCGCCGTGACGCGTCATTCCGTCCAGATCTTGTCGCCCTGGCCGAAGAACCAGGTCCGGGTGATGATGAGCAGGTCCGTGTCGCGCCGGATGTCGGGGGGGAAGGCTGCGAATGGCGTCGCCATGCGCACGATCTTGAAAGCGGCGGCGTCGAGGACTTTCAGCCCGGAGGATCGGTCGAGCTCGATGGATTCGACGCTGCCGTCCGGGCGAATGGTGACCGTGAGGCGCAGGTTGCCGTACATCTTGCCGCGTGCCTCGGCGGGATAGTTCAACGACCCGACCCGCTCCACCTTGGTGCGCCAGTCCTCCTCGTACTGTGCAAACCGGTATTCCGCGGCGCGGGCGCCGATGAACTTCTTGCGCGGTCGCTTCTGGTATTCCTCCATCTGCTTGTCGATCTGCGCCTGCAGGCGCATGGCAGCGAGGGAAAGGTCCGCGAGGTCGCGACCCGTGGGGCGCGGCGCTTCCGTTGGCGCCGGCGCTTTCGGCGCCTGCACCGGCACCTTCGTGCTCGCCTCGCGCGCCTGCGCCAGCAGGCGCTGCTGCTGCGCCTCGAGCTCGCGCACGCGACGCTGGGCGTGCGCGAGATCCTTCCCCGGCTTGGACGGCGCGGTCACCGGAAGCGGCGTCTTGGCGCGCCGGCGCTGATCGACGTTGCCGCCGCGATCGAGATTGGCCTGAGCGAGGACGTCGGCCGCGACCGGCCGCTCGCGGGTCTTCGCGTTCACGAGAACGACTTCCAGGGGCGCATTCGCGCTTTTCCAGCGCAGCGCATCGGGAAGCTGAAAGTGGACGGCGAGCAATGCGCCATGAAGCGCGATCGATATGGCAATCGCCGTGTGCAGGACCCGGTTGTCCGGGTCCAAGCGCCACTCCCCTACCCGCAATGCCCGGGCGGCGAAGATGATGTGCAATCTCACCTCAATCCGACAAGTCCTTCACATTGTAGGCTTTTTTCCGATTTTGTGGCACGCGCGTCGACCCTCATGCGCCCGCCGGCAACGTCTGCTGATAGCGAGCCGCCAGCGAGCGCTCGAGAAGATCGATGCCCTCGATGGCGAGCTGCACGCGCGTTCCTGGCGACAGTTCAGGCAGGGTGCCGACGCGCGCGACGAGAGGCAGGCCGTCGATCCTTACCACGTTTTCACGCAGAACCACTGCGGTCGTGGTCGCGAGCTTTTCCTGCAGCAGCCAGCGCAGGGACCAATAGCCTTCCATGGCGCGCTGATGCTCGTCGTAGCGGGCGTACGTCAGCTCGAAAGCCCGTAGTGCAGATAAAAGCGAATCGCTGTTGCGCGCAAAGCTGGGGCGCCGGCCGCTCAGCGCGGCGACGAGCTGCCACTGGTTGACGAGGTCGACATACCGGCGAAGCGGCGAGCTCATCCACGCGTAGCACGAAACGCCAAGCCCCTCGTGCGGCTCCGGGTGGACGCTCAGCCGCACCTTGCCTGTCGATTGCACGCGATAGATGGCGGCGATGTCGCGCTCCGCCAGCAGCGCCCCCCAGGTCGTGTTGCAGAGGATCATCATCTCCGAGACCAGCTTGTCGAGCGGCGAGCCGCGGCGCCGCGGCACGATGCGCACACGGTCGCCTTCCACGTAGAAGCTGTAGTCGAGCATCGCGGAAGTGGCGCTCGGGCGGCCGCGCCTGGATTCGAGCGCGCCGGAAAATTGCCAGAGCGTGCGCAGCTCCTCCTCGAATGGCAGCTCGACGCGCGACCCGCTCTCGAAGGCCGAATTGAGTGCTTCGCATTCGGCGTGGCGCAAGTTCGCCGCGATGTTGATTCTCTCGATGCGCGAGCTGTGACCACGGATCGCGCCATCGCCAAGCGAGACGTCCAGGTAGAGCGAGATCGCGGGTCGCGCGGATCCGTGGTCGAGCGAGTAAGCCCCGATCAGGTCCTCCGGGAGCATCGTGTACTTGCGCCCCGGCATGTATGCCGTAGACAAACGCGAGCGCGCGATCGCATCGAGCGGCGAACCGGGCGCGAAGCCGAGCGCGGGCGCCGCAATGTGGACCCCTACCCTCACGAGCTCCGCGGACAGCTTGCGTACCGAAAAGGCATCGTCGATCTCGGTCGTGCCGACGTCGTCGAGGCTGAACGCGGCCGTTTCGGCAAGCGGCAACTCTTGCGCGGGGGCCGGCACTTCGTGCGCCGGGAACGCCGTGCCTTGAGGGAAAAACTCGTGCAGGAAGCGGTTGATATGGAATTCGTGCGCGTCGGGCAGCAGGCCGCAGCGCTCGAACAGGCGCGCCGCGCTCAATCCGGTCTTGGCGCAAGCCTGCTCGAAAGCCCGTGTCTCGGGCTTGGCGCGGTCGGGTGCATAAAGCATCTCGTCGCGCAGCGCGGCGATCTCGCGCGGACACTCGCCGCTCGCCAAGGCCTCCGCCCAGGCGCCCACTTGCTCCTGCAGGCGCTTCTTCTTCTCGAGCCCGGCCAGCGCAAGCTTGAGCGTGGCTTCCGGAGCGGCCTGGAAGCGCCCACGCCCGCGCCGATAGAAGTAGACCGGCGCGGCTTGGAGCGCCATCAGTACGCCGGCCGCCTCGGCCGGTCCCGGTTCCCGCCCGACGTATTCGCGCGCCAGGTCCTGGTAACCGAACTCCCCGGCGCCGCAGCACTGCCAGAGAAAATCGGCTTCGATGGTCCCGGCGAACTTCTGCGCCTCTGCGATCAACTGCGAGGCGCTAGGCTGCTCGAACTGCATCAGCACGTGGTTCGCCTTGACCTTGGAGCGCCGCCCGTGCAGCGTTTCTATCTGAAGCGATGCCGGCGCTTCCGACAGCACCGTCCCCGCCTTCAGCTCGCCTTCCTCCTCGTAAAGGACGTGCACCCCTTGCCTCAGTCGCCGTGCCGTGCGAACTGCACGATGCGCGGCAGATGGTCACCGAAGCTGCGCAGGCTGTGGTCGCCTCCCGGGATGACGAGCTGCGCGGCGCCGGCGTAGCGCTGGACCGCTTTGCGATAGTCGAGCAGCTCGTCGCCGGTTTCCACCACGAGCAAATAGCGTCCGGGTGTGACGCGCTCCTGGTAGAGCGAGCGCCATTCGTCCAGGTGCTTCTCCGTCAGGTTGTAGCGCTCCGCGCTGTAGAGGTTCTGCTGTGGTCCGAGATAGGCCTGCAGCCCGACATGCGGCTCGATCGCCGGATTCAGCAATACCGCGCGCGCGCCGTGGCGCTCGGCAAGGCAGGTCGCGTAGAACCCACCCAGCGACGAACCGATCAGGCACACGGGCTCCGTGGCCGCCGCGAGCAACCCCTCCACGAGCGCCATCGCTTCGCGCCCGCTCGGGGGAAGCGCCGGGCAGCGATAAGTGGCGCCGAGTCCCCGCTCCTGCAAGTGGCGCTGGAGAACCCGCGCCTTGTGTGATGCAGGCGCCGAATTGAAGCCGTGCAGGTAGATGATCATGCCGGCGCGAGCGCGGCGAGCAGCTTGCCGTGGATACCGCCAAACCCGCCATTCGACATCGCGACAACGTGATCGCCCGGTTGTGCGTCGCGCGCTATCGCACGTACCAGGGTTTCCAGATCGGCCGTGCAGAAGGCGCGCGCTCCCAGGGGCGAGAACACCGCCTCGGCGTCCCAGCCCAAGCCTGCGGTGTACACGTAGACGCGGTCGGCATCAGCGAGGCTCGCCGGGAGCTCGTCCTTCATCACGCCACGCTTCATGGTGTTGGACCGGGGCTCGAGCACGGCAAGGACGCGCGCCTTGCCGACTTTGCCGCGCAGGCCCTGCAGGGTGGCGCGGATCGCGCTCGGATGATGGGCGAAGTCGTCGTACACCGTGACGCCACCCTCCCGGCCCCGGAGCTCCATCCGGCGGCGCACGCCGCGGAAGGTGCATAGCGCCCGGACCGCCGCGGTGGGGTCAATGCCGGCATGCCGTGCCGCAGCCACCGCGGCGAGCGCGTTGAGTCGATTGTGGTCGCCAAGCAGGCCCCAGTCCACGCGTCCGAAACTCTGGTCGCCTTTCACAATCTCGAACGCCTCACCGCTCGCCGCCAGGACGTGCCATTCCTGTCCTAGCGCGAACCGCTCAACCGGCGTCCATGTTCCGTGAGTAAGTACACGCTCCAAGTTGGCATCCGCGCCGTTGGAAACGATCACGCCCGAACCCGGGACGGTTCTGATCAGGTGATGGAATTGACGTTCGATCGCTGCAAGATCGGCGAAGATGTCTGCATGATCGAACTCCAGGTTATTGAGCACTAGCGTCTTTGGCCGGTAGTGAATGAACTTCGAGCGCTTGTCGAAAAAGGCCGTGTCGTACTCGTCCGCCTCGATGACGAAATAGGGCGCGGCGCCCAGGCGCGCGGACACCGGAAAATCCACCGGGACGCCTCCAATAAGGAACCCCGGCTGCCTCCCGCAGCACTCGAGGATCCAAGCCAGCATGGAAGTCGCGGTCGTCTTTCCGTGCGTGCCGGCCACCGCGAGCACGTGCCGGTCGGCGAGCACCTGCTCCGCAAGCCATTGCGGGCCGGAAACGTAGCGATCGCCGCGGTCGAGGATGGCTTCCATGAGCGGGTTGCCCCGCGTGACCACGTTCCCGATCACCCAGACGTCGGGCTGCAGCGCCAGCTGGTCGGCGCCGAAACCTTCCATGAGCTCGATGCCGAGCGCGCGCAGTTGCTCGCTCATGGGCGGATACACGTTCGCGTCACAGCCAGTCACGCGGAAGCCCGCGGCTTTTGCGATCGCCGCGATGCCGCCCATGAAGGTTCCGCAAATTCCGAGGATGTGGATATGGCGAGGCATGAAAGGAGTTGCTGCGGGCATGGCTACGGCGAGCCCGGCATTCTAGCGAACGCCTGCTGCGCGCCCTGCGCCTGGGCTATGATCGCCCGTCGCCATGACGCGCAAAAGCATTCGCTCAGGAAACGTGCGCGCGCGCATCGCCGCTGCGGCCGCCCGCATCATGGCCGAGGACGGGATCGACGACTTCTCCCTCGCCAAGCGCAAGGCTGCGAAGCAGATCGGCGCGCCGGAAACCCAGTCATTGCCGGCGAACGATGAGATCGAGGTCGAATTGCGGGCTTACCGCGCGCTCTACCAGGCTACGGAACACCGCGAACGCCTGAGCGAGCTGCGAAAGGTCGCTTTGCGCGTCATGCAGGAGCTTGCGCGATTTACGCCCTATCTCACCGGACCGGTCCTGACCGGGACCGCCGGGCCCTACGCTGAAGTCGACATCCAGCTTTTCCCGACCAGCGCAAAGGAGGTCGAGCTGTACTTGCTGGAGCACAACATCGCTTATAGCAGCCGCGAAGCGCGCCGGTATTCGGGCGACCAGTCCCACGCTGCAACGGTACTTTCGCTTTTGTGGGACGGCATCCCCGTGAGGTTGTCGGTGTTCGATGTGCGCGCGGAAAGGGTTGCTCTGAAGACATCCCAAGCGGGGCGCGTGATCGAGCGCGCGGCCGCGCCGGAAGTCGCCGCCCTGCTGCGCCACGATGAGACGTCGTGAGGCGCTGATCCTCGGTGCAGTGGGGCTCGGCGCAGCCGCCCTGGGTGCCGTGCTCGCTCCCGTGACCCTTCAGCGCCGCCGCGGCGAAGCGGCGCTCGCTTCTGCCCGGTTTAGTGATCTCGCTGGCAACACCCGCCTCCTCGCCGACTGGCACGCGCCGGCCTTGGTGTGCAACTTTTGGGCGACTTGGTGTGAACCTTGCCGCGAAGAGATTCCGCTGCTGATCGGTATCCGCCAGAAATATGGTCAGAACCGCGTCGAAGTTGTAGGCATTGGTATCGATCATGCAGACAAAATGCAGCAATTTGCTAACCAGTACCGGATTCCGTACCCCCTGCTTTCCGGACAGGCTGGGGGACCTGAACTCATGGGCGAGCTTGGAAACGACGCCGGGGCGCTGCCATTCACCATCGTGCGGGATATGAAAGGCGCCATACGGTACAGGCACTTAGGCCGCCTGCGGGAAGGCCAGCTTGAGCCGGTCTTGGAAGGCATACTGCAGTAAAATGTCGTCTTCTTCTTCGAAATAACCGTAAAACGCCGCGTCTGCCCGGACGTCTTCGGCGGGGAGGGAGACCAAATGGACCTGCGCAAGCTGAAGAAGCTCATCGACCTCGTCCAGGAATCCGGGATCGCCGAGCTCGAGATCACGGAGGGCGAGGAGAAAGTCAAGATCGTCAAAGGGGGCGGCGTCAGCGTCTCGCACCCGGTCGCTACCCCGCCCATGGCCGCTGCAGCTCCGGCTCCAGGCGAGATCCGCCCCGCGGCAGCTCCCGAACCCGAGCCGGTCCAGGAAGGCCATCTGGTAAAGGCGCCCATGGTCGGGACCTTCTACCGGGCCGCCTCGCCCGATGCGAAGCCCTTCGTCGAGGTCGGGCAGCCGGTGAAGGAGGGCCAGACCATCTGCATCATCGAAGCGATGAAGCTGATGAATGAAATCGAGGCTGATGCCTCGGGGGTCATCAAGGCCGTCCTGGTCGAGAACGGGCAGCCCGTTGAATACGGCCAGCCGCTCATCGTCATCGCCTGAGCCGTGTTCGAGAAGATCCTCATTGCCAACCGGGGTGAAATTGCGCTGCGCATCCAGCGGGCCTGCCGCGAGCTCGGCATCCGGACCGTCGTCGTTCACTCGGAAGCCGATACCGAGGCGAAGTACGTAAAGCTCGCCGACGAGTCCGTCTGCATCGGGCCCGCGCCGGCAGCAGCGAGCTACCTCAATATTCCGGCGATCATCAGCGCGGCCGAGGTGACCGACGCCGAGGCGATCCATCCCGGGTACGGTTTTCTCTCCGAGAACGCCGACTTTGCTGAAAAGGTCGAGCGCTCCGGGTTCGTCTTCATCGGCCCGCATCCCGAGAATATCCGCCTGATGGGCGACAAGGTGAGCGCGAAGCAGGCGATGCTGAAGGCGGGCGTGCCCACCGTCCCGGGATCGGACGGAGCGCTGCCGGACGATACGAAGGAAGTCGTGCGCATCGCGCGCAAGGTCGGCTATCCGGTGATCGTGAAAGCTAGCGGCGGCGGCGGCGGGCGCGGCATGCGAGTCGTGCATACCGAGGCCGCGCTCCTGAACGCCGTGAACATGACGCGCGCGGAAGCGCAAGCGGCGTTCGGCAATCCCGTCGTCTACCTGGAAAAATATCTGGAAGAGCCGCGCCATATCGAGATCCAGATACTTGCCGACGGGCATAAGAACGCGGTGCACCTCGGCGAGCGCGACTGCTCTCTGCAGCGGCGCCACCAGAAAGTCATGGAGGAGGCGCCGGCGCCCGATCTTCCCGCCAAGCTGCGCGATCGCATCGGCGAGCGCTGCGTGGAGGCCTGCCGCAAGATCGGGTACCGCGGCGCCGGAACGTTCGAGTTCCTCTACCAGAACGGCGAGTTCTACTTCATCGAGATGAACACGCGCATCCAGGTTGAGCACCCAGTCACCGAATTGGTGACCGGCGTGGACCTCGTGCAGGAGCAGATCCATGTCGCCGCCGGCACGAAGCTGCGGCTGCGGCAGAAGGACATCCAGATGCGCGGCCATGCCATCGAATGCCGCATCAATGCCGAGGATCCCTACCGCTTCACGCCTTCGCCGGGAAAGATCACGTCCTACCATCCGCCCGGCGGGCCCGGCATCCGCGTGGACTCGCATGTGTACCAGGGCTATACCGTGCCGCCGAACTACGATTCCATGGTGGGCAAGGTCATCGCTTATGGTGCGACGCGGGAGCAAGCGATTGCCCGCATGCGAATCGCCCTGTCGGAAATGGTGGTGGAAGGCATTCAAACCAACATCCCGCTGCATCGGGAGCTGCTGACCGACACGCGGTTCGTGCGCGGCGGGGTCTCGATCCATTATCTCGAGCAGCGCCTCGCCGAGGAAAACAAGAAGAAAAAGTGATGCCGTGGCTCGCCTTGACGGTCGAGCTCGATGCGCCGGCCTCGGAGCGCTTGAGCGACGCGCTGCTCGATTGCGGCGCGCAATCCGTTTCGATCGACCCGGTGCCTTCGGACCCGGGCCGGCAAAGCGTCTGCGCGCTCGTCGGGGCGCACGAGCAGCCGGAGCGCTTCATCGCCCGGGCCGCGGCCGCTTGCGCGATGCCCGCTCCGCGCTACAGCGTTCACGAGATCGCGGACGACGATTGGGTGCGCAAAAGCCAGCAACAGTTCAAGGCGCTCGAGTTGCAACGGTTGTGGATCGGGCCCACATGGCAGGCGCCGCCGGCGGGCAAGATTTGCGTGAGGCTCGATCCCGGGCTCGCCTTCGGTACCGGAAGCCATGCGAGCACGCGGCTCGTGCTGCAGTACCTCGACCAGCATCTGCACGCAGCAGGCAGCGTCCTCGACTACGGCTGCGGCTCGGGTATATTGGCCATCGCAGCCGCAAAGCTCGGCGCGACGCGTGTTGACGCAGTCGACATTGATCCACAGGCGCTTGAAACCGCGCGCGCCAATGCGATGCTCAACGGCATCGCGTTGCGCGCCGCAATGCCGGAGGACCTGGGCCGCATCCGCTATGACATCGTGATGGCCAATATCCTCTCGCAGCCCCTGATCGTCCTCGCGCCGGCGCTCGGCGCGCGGGTGGCAGACCGCGGAACGCTGATCCTGTCAGGCATCCTGGAGCCGCAAGCCGAGGAAGTCATCAGAGCGTATGCCGGGCTGCTGGAGCTGCGCGTCCTCGCGCGCGACGAGGGCTGGGCCCTCGTGGGAGGAAAGCGATGAGCCTCGCCACGCGTTGCCCCGTCTGCGCGACCGCCTTTCGCGTGCAGCGTGCACAGCTCTCCGCTCGCGGCGGGCGGGTACGGTGCGGCAAGTGCGGCACTGTTTTTGACGGCGTCCAGGGACTCGTCGACGAGGGTGTGGAGCGCATTGCGATCGAACCTTCGCCGCAGCTTGGGCTTTTCGATCCGTCGCGCCGCGCTGCGCGCCAAAAGGCAGAGGCGCAGGCGGCCGATGGTTCCGCGCTGCCTCCTTTCCTCGAGGAGCGACGGCCTTCGGTGCGCGCGGTGCTGCTCTGGTCCTTTCTTGCTTTGCTTGCCGCCCTGGTGCTCGCCGGTCAGATCGCCTACCGGTACAGAACCGAGCTCGCGGTGCTTGCGCCGGGGGCACGGACCATGCTGCTGAGTGCCTGCCGGGCGCTTCACTGCAACATTTCGCTCCCGCGCCGCCCGGAGCTCATGAGCATAGAGTCCTCCGACCTGCAGGCCGATTCGCGGCGCGACAATGTCATCGTGCTGAACGCGGTCATCCGGAACCGCGCGCCATTCCCGCAGGATTTTCCGGCGCTCGAGCTGACCCTGACCGACGAAGCCGATCGCGCCGTGCTGCGCCGGGTGCTGGGGCCAGTCGATTATCTCGACGCCGCGCGCTTGCCGCTGGTGGGGCAGGGCATCGCACCTTCTTCCGAAGCGAGTCTGCGGGTATTCTTCGACGCCGGACGCGCTCGTGCCACCGGCTATCGCCTCTACCTCTTCTACCCCCAATGACCATCCTCGTTACCGGCTCGATCGCCTACGACACCATCATGGTGTTCCCGGATCGGTTCAAGAACCATCTGCTCGCCGACCAGCTGCATATCCTCAACGTGTGTTTCCTGACGCCGGAAATGCGCCGCGAGTATGGCGGCACCGCCGGCAACATCGCATATAACCTGCGCCTGCTCGGCGAGGCGCCGCTCGTCATGGCGACTGTCGGAGACGATATCGAGCCGTACTTGGAGCGTTTCCGCGGCCTGGGCATCGACACGCGCCTGCTCAGGCGCGTTCCCGGCCACTTCACTGCGCAGGCGTTCATCACCACGGACCTCGACGACAACCAGATCACGGCATTTCATCCCGGCGCCATGAACCGGTCGCAGGACAATCGCATCGCAGCCGGGCTGGGCGCCAAGCTCGCCATCATCGGGCCGGACGGCAAGGAAGGCATGCTGCAGCACGCGCGCCAATGCGACGAGCTCGGCATCCCGTTTCTGTTCGATCCGGGCCAGGGGCTGCCGATGTTTTCGGGCTCCGAGATCGGCGAATTCCTCCGCATCGCCGACTATGTCGCGGTGAACGATTACGAGGCCAAGCTGCTCGAGGAGAAGACCGGGCGCAAGCTGGACGATATCGCGACCGAGGTGAAGGCGCTGATCTGTACGCTGGGCGGAAACGGCTCGCTCATCCTGTCGGGCGGAAAGCGGCACGAGATTCCCAGCGTTCCGGCCGAACGGGTCGTCGATCCCACGGGCTGCGGCGATGCCTATCGGGCGGGCCTGCTCTACGGCATAGCCCACGGCTGGGACTGGCCCACGACCGGACGGCTGGGCGCCCTGCTCGGCGCGTTGAAGATCGCCCAGCGCGGAGCGCAGAACCACGGCGCGACGCAGGACGAGATCCGCCAAGCCTTCGGCAAGGCCTTCGGCTATTCGCCCTGGAGCTGAAGCCGGCTACGCGAGGGCGGCGCGGATGCGCGCCGCGTTTTGCTCCAGCTGTTCGCGCGGCGGGTTTTTCACCGGCCACACGAGGTCCATGCCGTCGCCCGCGTGCCGCGGCACCAGATGCACGTGGAAATGGAATACGGTCTGCCCGGCCGCCTTGCCATTCGCCTGATAGACCGAAAGCCCCTCCGGGGAGAATGCTGCACGCAGAGCACGGGCCACGCGCGCGGCCGCCTGGAACAGGGCGGCCGCCTGCACATCGTTCAGCTCGTAGATGTTTTCCGCGTGGGCCTTGATTGCGACCAGCACATGGCCCGGATTCACCTGGCCAATGTCCATGAATGCCAGGGTATGCGCGTCTTCGTGCACCACGGTCGCGGGAATCTGCTTGGCTACGATCCTGCAGAACACGCAGTCATTCATGCTTCCTCCCCAGCTTGCTGATAGCCCGGACATGGTAGCTGGTAGAGCGCCCCGTCTTCCAGGCGCAGCGCGCTAAGCGCCCCGCCCCAGACGCAGCCACTGTCCAGCATCGCGGCGCCCGGGATGAGCTTCAAGCCCAAAGCCGACCAGTGCCCGCAGATCAATGTCGGCCCCTCCGCGCGCCTGAGCTCGAACCACGGCTGATAGCCGCGCGGCGGCTGCGTTCCCTTGGATTTGAAGTCCATGCGGCCATCCGGCGTGCAAAAACGCATGCGCGTCATGCCATTGACGATAACCCGGAGGCGGTCCCAGCCATCCAGGTCATCGCTCCATCGATCGGGCGTACCGCCGTACAGATGCTGGAGGAAGCCGCGGTACGAGTGTCCACGCAGCGCTGCTTCCACTTCCGCGGCCAACGCCAGGCCTTTCGCGACGCTCCATTGCGGCAGCAGGCCGGCGTGGACCATGGCGTAGCGCCCGTGCGCGTGCATCATCGGCCGGGCTCGAAGCCAGTCGACGAGCGCTTTCCCATCCGGTGCGCCCAGCACTTCAGCGAGCGTGTCGTCCTCGCGCGAACGCTCGAAGCCTTCGGCCTGCATGATGAGATGCAGGTCATGATTGCCGAGCACGGTGATCGCCCGGTCCTCCAGCGAGCGTACGAAGCGCAGCACTTCCAGCGATCGCGGTCCGCGATTGACCAGATCGCCCACGAACCACAGCTGGTCCTGCTCGCGGCGAAACCCGATGCGCGCCAGCAATTGCTGCAATTCGTCGAAGCAGCCTTGCACGTCGCCGATCGCGTACGTGGCCATGGCCGAATATAGCAGCGCGCTCTAGAAGCTCGCGTCCAGCCTGCGGTACTGGATTGCCTCGGCGATGTGCTCGGCCGCGATCGCGCTTCTTCCTGCCAGGTCGGCGATGGAGCGCGCTACGCGCAGCACGCGGTGATAGGCGCGCGCGGAAAGCAGGAGCCGCGCGAGCGCATGGCGCAGGAGCTGGTCGCCGTCACGGTCGGTGGCGCAATGGCGGTCGATTTCCCGCGTTCCGAGAAGGGCGTTCGGCATGCCTTGGCGCGCGAGCTGCAGCGCCCGGGCGCGCTCCACCCGGGAGCGCATGACCTCCGAGCCCTCGCCGCCGAGGGGAGCGACCAGCTCGGATTCGCGCGGCGCCGGCACTTCGAGCTTGATGTCGATGCGGTCGGCAAGCGGCCCGGAGATTCTTCCCCGATAGCGGGCGATCCGCTCCGGCGTGCAGCGGCATCGCCCGCTCCGATCGCCGCAATGGCCGCAGGGGCACGGATTCATCGCCGCGAGCAACTGGAAGCGCGCAGGGAACTCCGCCTGCCGGGCAGCGCGCGCGATCGATATGCGCCCGGACTCGAGCGGCTCGCGCAGGGCTTCCAGCACGTCGCGATTGAATTCGGGGAGCTCGTCCAGAAACAGCACGCCCTGGTGTGCGAGGGATATTTCCCCGGGCCGCGGCAGGTTGCCGCCGCCGACAAGCGCCGGGCCCGAGGCGCTATGGTGCGGGGCGCGGAATGGCCGCGCGCGCCAGCGCTGCGTGTCGAAGCCGTTGTTCGACACGGAATGGATGGCGGCCACCTCCAATGCTTCGGCGTCATTCAACTGCGGCAGGATGCCAGGGAATCGCGCCGCGAGCATCGACTTGCCCGTGCCTGGCGGGCCGACCATGAGCACGCTGTGGCCGCCCGCCGCGGCTACCTCCAGCGCACGCTTGACCTGCTGCTGGCCTTTGACGTCGGCGAAATCCGGGTACGTCGCGCTTGCCTCGCACGCCTCGGGCGCGTACTGCGCAAGCGCCGCCTCCCCGGAGAGATGGGCAACGACCTCGAGCAATGTTCTGGCGGGCAAGATGCGCGCACCCTCCGCAAGAGCGGCCTGCGCTGCATTGTCATAGGGAAGCACGAACGCGCGCCCGGCGCGCCGCGTGGACAGCGCCATCGCGAGCGCACCGCGCACCGGCCGCAGCTCGCCCGTCAAGGAAAGTTCGCCAGCGAACTCGAGGCCGTCGAACGCTTCGAGCGCGAGCTGGCCGCTGGCGGCGAGTATGCCCAGCGCTATGGGGAGGTCGAACCGGCTTGAATCCTTTGGCAGCTCGGCCGGCGCTAGGTTTACGGTGATTCGTCGCGCGGGAAATTCAAAGCGGGCGTGATTGAGCGCCGCACGCACGCGATCGCGCGCTTCGCGCACTTCCGTGTCGGGCAGGCCGACGATGTGGAACGCGGGCAATCCCGGGCCGAGGTGCACCTCCACGGTCACCTGCGGTGCTTCGATGCCGGCAAGCGCGCGGCTCGCCACCGTAGCGACAGACATACGAGCGTCCCTCCACGGAGATAGCAACGCGGAGAGAGCCGCGCGGTTTACCGCGCGCCGGAGGCGCTTCCTTTCTCGAGCTCGCCAAGGCGCTTTTCAAGCTCGGCGAGCTTGACCTGCGCCTGCTCCAGGCGCGCCCTCTGCAGCTCGAAGTCCTCGCGCGTCACGAGATCCAGCCGGTCAAACCAACTCGCGAGAAGCGCGCGCATGTTCTTCTCGAAATCGTGCGCCGGGGAATTCTTCAGCGCCTCGGAGAGGCGCGCGTTCAGGTCGTCGAAGAGCCGTCTATCGATCATCTGGAAAAGGTACCACCGCAACGACGCACCAATTCAATGCGGTGCTCGTCGGCGATGCCCGATTGCGGGGCGCAGCAGCGCTCGCGCCGATGCAACATTCTGATTAGAAAGACTAAAACCGTTGGCATAGGAGGTGCTTAGTCAAGCTCGCCTAATCACTTCAATCCCAGGGAGAAGCTCGATGCACAAGTCCTTAATCGCCTTATCCGTCGCCGGTACCTTGTCCGTTCCCGGATGGGCGAGCGCCCAACAGGCTGCGCCTGCTGCCGAGGCGAAGTCGCCGCACACGTTCACCGGCAACATGACCATCATCAGCGACTATCGGTTTCGCGGCATTACCCAGACCTTCAAGAAGCCGGCGATCCAGGGAGGCATCGACTACTCCCACGCGAGCGGCTTCTACCTCGGGAACTGGAACTCCAACGTCTCGGACACGGCGGGCTACCCGGGCGGCAACATCGAGATGGATTTCTACGGCGGCTGGAAGAATACCTGGGGCGACTACGGCCTCGACGTCGGTCTGCTCGAGTATTACTACCCGGGCAGCAACGCGGCGGGCGGCGGAAGCCAAGGCGCATTGGCCAACCCGCATACGACAGCCACCAACAGCGGGACGGTCAAGAACACCGAGTTCTATATCGGCGGCAGCTGGAAATGGCTCTCGCTCAAATGGAACCACTCGCTTAGCGACTATTTCTCGGTCCCCGGCACCCGAGGTTCCGACTATCTCGACTTGTCCGCGACCTATGACATGGGCGGCGGCTGGGGCGTCAACGGCCATGTCGGCCACCTGAAGGTGCACAACTTCAGCGAAGCGAGCTACACGGATTACAAGCTCGGTGCCACGAAGGATCTGAATGGCTGGACGCTCGGCGCGGCATTCGTCACGACCAACGCCAAGGACAGCTGCAGCGCCACGGCGGGCATTCAGCCGTACTGCTTCACCAACGGCACCCGCGGCACCACCTCCGCCGGCAAGGGAACGATCCTTCTCTCCATCGGCAAGACGTTCTAAATCAATAAGGGCGGGCCCCGCGGCCCGCCCGACGGAGATCCGAATGAAACTGGTTACCGCAATCATCAAGCCGTTCAAGCTCGACGAGGTGCGCGAAGCGCTCTCGAGCATCGGAGTGCAGGGAATCACCGTCACCGAGGTGAAAGGATTCGGCCGGCAGAAAGGCCACACCGAGCTCTACCGGGGCGCGGAGTACGTGGTGGATTTCCTGCCGAAAGTGAAGGTCGAGGCGGCTGTGAAGACCGAGCTGCTCGAGCAGGCGATCGAGGCGATCGAGAAGTCCGCCAACACCGGCAAGATCGGCGACGGCAAGATCTTCGTTTTCGATCTGGAAAAAGTCATACGCATCCGCACCGGCGAGACCGATGCGGCCGCACTCTAAGGAGAACGTGATGAAGAAAATTCTTGCTCTGCTCGCTTTCGCCGCTTCGCTCGGCATGGCCGGCGCCGCGATGGCGCAGGACAAGCCGGCCGCGACGCCGGACAAGCCGGCTGCCGAAGCGAAGAAGGACGAGGCAAAGTCGGCCGCTGCGGCGCCTGCGGCTGCAGCCGCGGCCGCGCCCGAGGCCAAGAAGGAGGAAGCCAAGCCGGCGCCGACGCCGAACAAGGGCGATGTGGCATGGATGCTCACTTCAACCGCCCTCGTGCTGATGATGAGCGTTCCGGCGCTCGCGCTCTTCTACGGCGGAATGGTGCGCTCGAAGAACGTCCTTTCGATGCTCATGCAGGTGTTCGTCGTGTTTTCGCTCGTGACGGTGCTGTGGTGCATCTACGGCTACAGCCTCGCTTTCACGGAAGGCAACGCCTTCTTCGGCGGGCTCGATCGGCTGTTCCTGAAGGGCACCTTCGATGCAGCCAAAGGCGAATACTCCATGGCAGCCACGTTCAGCAAGGGCACGCCGCTGTACGAGCTCGTCTACGTGGCCTTCCAGGCGACGTTCGCGGCGATTACGTGCTGCCTGATCCTCGGCGCATTTGCGGAGCGCGCGAAGTTTTCGGCGGTGCTCGCGTTCATCGTCATCTGGTTCACGTTCGCCTACGCGCCGATCGCCCACATGGTCTGGTTCTGGATGGGGCCGGATGCCTACACGAGCGCCAAGGTGGTGGATGAAATGAACGCCAAGGCTGGCCTGCTGTGGCAATGGGGCGCGCTCGACTTTGCGGGCGGCACAGTGGTGCACATCAATGCCGGCATTGCGGGCCTGGTGGGCGCGTTCATGATCGGCAAGCGGATCGGCTTCGGCAAGGAAGCCATGCCGCCACACAACGTGACGCTGACGATGATCGGCGCGGCGCTGCTGTGGACGGGCTGGTTCGGCTTCAACGCGGGCTCCGCGCTCGAAGCGAACGGCTCGGCCGGGCTCGCCTTCATGAACACGTATCTTGCGACCGCGTGCGCAGTATTGTCGTGGATCGCGGGCGAGGCGATCTTCAAAGGGAAGCCCTCGATGCTCGGCGCGGCCTCGGGCGCCGTGGCCGGCCTCGTGGCGATTACGCCCGCGGCTGGCAACGTGGGTATCCCCGGCGCCTTCGTGATCGGTATCGCGGCCGGGTTCGTCTGCCTATGGGGCGTGAGCGGGCTGAAGAAGCTGCTCGGAGCGGACGACTCGCTCGACGTCTTCGGCGTGCACGCGCTCGGCGGCATCCTCGGCGCGCTACTGACCGGCGTGTTCAACTCGCCCGACCTCGGCGGCCCGAGCTTCCCGGTGGACTGGTTCACCGGCAAGATGACGACCGGCGCCGAATACTCCATCGCGGGCCAGCTGTGGATCCAAGCCAAGGCCGTCGGCGTAACCCTGCTTTGGTCGGGCATCGTGGCGGCGATTGCGTACAAGGTGGTCGACCTCACGATCGGGCTGCGCGTCAGCGAGGAAGAAGAGCGCGAAGGCCTCGACACCACCTCGCACGGCGAGGCGGCGTATCGCATGTAACATCGGCCAACGCCACAAAAGGGCGCTTCGGCGCCCTTTTTTATTTCGGAGCGGTGCCGCGAGCAACGAGCTTATTGTGGAAGGTCACCCCGAGACGCTCGCCGTAGGGCCCGGGGAAAGCATTCTCGGCGCGCTATTGCGCGCCGGGCTGCCGTTTCCCTTCGCGTGCCAGACCGGCACCTGCGGTACCTGCAAGTGCCTGCTGCTGTACGGTGAAATCGTAGAGCTGCCTTTCTCGGAGCGAGCGCTGGCACCGCTCGAGCGCGAGAAGGGAATCATTCTCGCTTGCCGCGCCCAGCTGCGCGGCCGCGGAGCGATCCGCCGCATCGACTAGAATCCCGCCTTTTGCGAGGCACCATGGGTTACGCAATACCGTTATGGCAGGCGCCGGCGCTTGCGATCGCCGGCTCTTCCGATACCTTCCCGGTTCGCCGCATCTTCTGCGTCGGCAGAAACTACGCCGAGCACCAAAAGGAAATGGGCGGCGACGGCCGCGAGCAGCCTTTTTTCTTTCTGAAGAGCGCGCACACCCTGGTCCCGGGCGGCGGCGAAGTGCATTATCCGGCCAAGACCTCCAACTACCATTACGAGACCGAGTTGGTGGTCGCGCTCGGCCGCGGCGGGCGGCGCATCGACGCGAAGCGGGCCTCTGAGTACGTTTACGGCTACGCCGTCGGCTTCGACATGACGCGCAGGGACCTCCAGCAGTGGGGCAAGGATCACGGCCGGCCCTGGGATTTCGGCAAGGATTTCGACGAGGCTGCGCCGTGCGGCGTGTTGCAACCTGCGAGCAAGGTGGGCCATCCTGCAAAGGGCGCGCTCTGGTTGAACGTGAACGGCAAGCAGCGTCAGCGCGCCGATCTGGGCGACATGATCTGGTCGGTTCCGGAGCAGATTGCCTACCTTTCCGAGTACTACACGCTTGAGCCTGGTGACCTCATCTATTCCGGCACGCCAGGCGGCGTGGGGCCGGTGAAGCCCGGAGACGAGCTGCATGCGGGGATCGACGGCGTGGGCGAGCTCAAGGTGAAAATCATCCCGGCGCTGTGAAGCTCTACACGTATTTCCGCAGCTCGGCGGCTTTTCGCGTACGGATCGCGCTCAACCTGAAAGGCATCGCCTATCAGGCTGAATATGTGCACCTTCCCAAGGGCGCGCACCGTGCCGAAGGGTACGCAAACGTCAACCCGCAAGGACTCGTGCCGACGCTCGTGACCGACGAGGGCCTGCGGCTTGCGCAGTCGCTCGCGATCATGGAATACCTCGAAGAGACCCGTCCTGAGCCCGCCCTGCTGCCGCGGGACCCGAAGGGCCGGGCACGCGTGCGCTCCATTTCCGATCTGATCGCATGCGAGATCCATCCGCTGAACAACCTGAGAACGCTGCAGTACCTGAAGCGCGCGCTCGGGCAGGGCGAAGATGGCATCAACACCTGGTACCGGCACTGGATCGCCGATGGGCTCGCCAAGCTGGAAGGGATGCTGCGGCAGACGCAAGGCACCGGAACCTATTGCCACGGCAACGCGCCTACGATGGCCGATTGCTGCCTCGTGCCCCAGATCTTCAATGCCAAGCGCTACGAGTGCGACCTCGCGCCGTATCCCGAGGTGATGCGGGTGTTCGACGCCTGCATGAAGCTCGACGCCTTCGACCGCGCTCAGCCTTCCAAGCAGCCCGACGCCGAATGAATAAAGGGGGAACCATGAAACCGCTCCGCGGGTACAGGCGCCCGCATCCCGGCACGCAGCCGGACTACAACTACCCGGCGTACGCCTCGACGCAGAAGCGCTGCCCGACTCAGCCGCTCGTCCTGCCGCCGCAGACGCTGTCGGAGATCACCGGGCCGATCTTCGGTTATGACGACGTCAAGCCGACGGACAACGATCTCACGCGCCAGCACAAGGGGGAGCCGATCGGCGAGCGCATCATCGTGAGCGGCCGCGTGCTCGACGAAAATGGCAGGCCGGTGCCGCATACGCTGGTCGAGATCTGGCAGGCCAATTCCGCCGGTCGCTACCCGCACAAGACCGACCAGCACAACGCGCCGCTCGATCCCAATTTTTCGGGCGCGGGACGCACGCTCACCGATGCCGAGGGTCGCTACCGGTTCGTCACCATCCGGCCGGGCGAATATCCATGGCGCAACCATTACAACGCGTGGCGTCCTGCGCACATCCACTTCTCGCTTTTCGGCCAGGCCTTCCTCACCCGGCTGATCACGCAGATGTACTTCCCCGGCGATCCGCTCCTGCCTTACGACCCGATGTTCACGAGCATCGCCAACGAGGCGGCGCGCAACCGGCTTGTGTCGCTCTTCGACTGGGAGACGACGATTCCGGAGCAGGCACTCGGCTACCGGTTCGACATCGTGCTGCGCGGGCGCGACGCCACGCCAATGGAGAAATGACATGAGCCTCTACGCAAGCGCGAACCAAACCGTGGGCCCATACCTCCATATCGGCCTGAACTGGCTGGTCACCCGCAACATCGCGCCCGCGGGAATTCCCGGCGAGCGCTTCACCATCCAGGGGCGGCTCACCGACGGTGACGGCGTCGGCGTAAGCGACGGGCTCGTCGAGATCTGGCAGGCGAACTCGCACGGCAAATATCCGCATCCCGAAGACAACCAGAAGAAGCCGATGGAGCGCGGCTTCCGCGGCTTCGGCCGGGTGCCAACGGACGCGAAGGGCGGATTTCGCTTCACGACCATCAAGCCGGGACGCGTGCCCGGGCCCGGCGGCAGGCCGCAAGCGCCGCATCTCGTGGTTTCGGTTTTCATGCGCGGCATGCTGAAGCACCTCGCTACGCGCATCTATTTTCCGGACGAGCCGGCGAACGCCGCAGATCCCATCCTCAAGCTCGTTCCGAGCGCGCGCCGTAATACCCTGATTGCGAAAAAGACGGGCAAATCCGCGCTCGAGTGGAACATCGTATTGCAGGGCAGGAACGAGACGGTATTTTTCGACTTCTGAGCCTCGAGGGAGGGCAGCGCTCGCGGCGCGTGCCGCCTACCTAGCGAGAAATAGCGCTTTTACGGACTCGTCTATCGCTTCGCCTTTCAAGGCGCTGCCCGGCCCGCTTTCGTAGCGGCCCCAAACCCTGGTCTCGCTTCCTTTCGCAAGCGCCAGGCCATCGAGCCGCTCGATCTGATGGTTTACGAGGAACGATTTCCCGCCGAAGCGGCCGATGCGCGAGCGCACCAGGCAGCGATCGCCTTGCCTGGCCGGGGCGAGAAACTGGCAATCCGCAGCGACGAGCGGCATAGCGCGGTGCTCGGCGCGAAAGCGCTGCGGCTCGTATCCGACCATCTCCCAGAACGACCAGGTTGCCGCATCCATCCAGCGGAAGTACGTGGGATAGAAGATGATGCCGGCCGGGTCGCAATCGCCCCAATGCACGCGGCATTCGAAGCGCGCCTCGATGGAAGAAAAAGCTTCGTCGCTCGCCATGTCGGCGGCGATTATACGGGCGGGTTTGACACTGCCTGACCCGATGGGCAGAATCCCACCAGCCCCCTGCACGGGGCGGACGAGGCCCGGTTCGGCCGCGAGCTGAACGGGCCTTTTTCTTTTTGAGCTGCCATGAATCCTGCTTCTTCCCTGCAGCGACTTGAACGCATGTTCTGCGAGCGCATCGCCCTGCTCGACGGCGCGATGGGCACGATGATCCAGCGCGCCCGGCTGGCGGAAGAGGATTACCGCGGCAAGCGCTTCAGCGACTGGCCCCGCGATCTGCGCGGCAACAACGACCTGCTTTGCCTTACGCAGCCGCAGCTCATCGGCGAGATCCACACGCAATATCTGGAGGCGGGCGCCGACATCATCGAGACCAACACCTTCAACTCCACGTCCATTGCGCTCGCGGACTACGGCATGGAGGACCTCGCGCGCGAGCTGAATCTGGCGGCGGCGCGGCTCGCCGTGCACGCGGTGCGCGAGCAGCAGAACCGCGATCCCAAGCATCCGCGATTCGTGGCCGGAGTGCTCGGACCGACGAACAAGACCGCTTCGATCTCGCCGGACGTAAACGATCCGGGGTTTCGTGCCGTCAATTTCGACGCTCTGGTGGCGGCGTACGGCGAGGCAGTGGAGGGACTGCTGGAAGGCGGCGTCGACGTGCTGCTGGTGGAAACCGTGTTCGACACCTTGAATGCAAAGGCTGCTCTCTACGCGATCGAATCGACTTTCGAGCAGCGCAACATCCGCCTGCCCGTACTGATCTCCGGAACGATCACCGACGCCTCCGGGCGCACGTTGTCCGGCCAGACTGCCGAGGCGTTCTACAACTCCATACGCCATGCGCGGCCCTACGTCGTCGGGTTGAACTGCGCGCTTGGCGCGCGCGAACTGCGCCCGTATGTCGAGGAGCTCGCGCGGCTCGCCGAAGGCTACGTCTCTTGCCATCCCAACGCGGGCCTGCCGAATGCCTTCGGGGAATATGAGGACACGCCGGAGCTCATGGCGCAGCACATCGGCGAGTGGGCGCGCAACGGATGGCTGAATCTTGCGGGCGGCTGCTGCGGCACCACGCCCGAGCACATTCGCGCAATGCGCACCGCGTTGCAGGACGTACCGCCGCGCAAGCCTGCGGCCAAAGCGCCGGCCTTGCGCCTTGCCGGGCTGGAGCCTCTGAACGTCGACCAGCATTCTCTGTTCGTCAACATCGGCGAGCGCACCAACGTCACGGGCTCGCGCGCGTTTGCCCGTCTGGTTCTCGCCAACGACTATGCCGGAGCCCTCAGCGTGGCTCGCCAGCAGGTGGACAACGGCGCCCAAGTCATCGACGTGAACATGGACGAGGCCATGCTCGACTCGGAAAAGGCCATGACGACCTTTTTGAGCCTGGTGGCCGCCGAGCCCGATATTGCGCGCGTCCCGATCATGATCGACAGCTCGAAGTGGTCGGTGATCGAGGCGGGTTTGAAATGCGTGCAGGGCAAGCCGATCGTCAACTCCATTTCCCTAAAGGAAGGCGAGGCCGAATTCCTGCGCCAGGCGCGCCTGTGCCGCAAGTACGGCGCCGCGGTGGTCGTCATGGCTTTCGATGAACAAGGCCAGGCCGATACGCTGGGGCGGCGTACCGCGGTGTGCCAGAGAGCCTATGAGCTCCTCACGGGCACGGTCCAGTTCCCGCCCGAGGACATCGTGTTCGACCCGAACATCTTTGCGTTGGCGACGGGGCTGGAAGAGCACGCGCGCTACGGCATCGACTATATCGAGGCCGTGCGCTGGATTCGCGAACATCTGCCGGCCGCCAAGGTTTCCGGCGGGGTATCCAACCTGTCGTTTTCGTTCCGCGGAAACGATGCCGTACGCGAGGCGATGCACACGGCTTTTCTGTATCACGCTATTCGCGCCGGCCTGTCCATGGGCATCGTCAATGCAGGCCAGCTCGGCGTCTACGAGGAGGTGGAGCCCGGGCTGCGGGAGCGTGTAGAAGACGTGATTTTCAACCGGCGCCCGGACGCCACCGAGAGGCTGGTCGAGTTCGCCGCGACCGTGAAGTCCGGCGCGACGCGCGAGCCGGGTAAAGATGAGGCATGGCGCTCGGGCACGGTGGAGGAGCGCCTTGCCCACGCCCTGGTAAACGGCATCGCAAGCCACGTAGTCGCGGACGCGGAAGAAGCGCGGCTCAAGTACCCGCATCCGATTGAAGTAATCGAAGGTCCGCTGATGAACGGCATGGGGATCGTCGGTGATCTTTTCGGCTCCGGCAAGATGTTCCTGCCGCAGGTCGTGAAGTCGGCGCGCGTCATGAAGCAGGCGGTCGCTCACCTGGTGCCCTACATCGAAGCGGAGAAGCTGAAATCCGGCGAGGGCGGCCGTGCCAAGGGGCGGGTGGTCATCGCGACGGTCAAGGGCGATGTGCACGACATCGGCAAGAACATCGTCGCGGTGGTGCTTCAGTGCAATAACTACGACGTAGTCAACCTTGGCGTCATGGTGCCCACCCAGACCATCCTCGACACGGCGGCCAAGGAGGGCGCCGATGTCATCGGGCTTTCCGGCCTCATCACGCCGTCGCTGGAGGAAATGGCGCACGTCGCGAAGGAGATGGAACGGCGCGGAATGAAGGTCCCGCTTCTCATTGGCGGCGCCACGACTTCGCGGGCGCATACTGCAGTGAAGATCGCGCCCAACTACGGCGGGCCAGTCGTCTATGTTCCGGACGCGTCACGGAGCGTGCCCGTGGTGCAGAGCCTGCTATCGCGCGAAGGCCGCGCGCCTTTCATCGAACAGGTACGCGCGGACTACGAAAAGATCCGCCGCCAGCACCGCGACAAGCAGGGTCCTGGACCGCTGCTTGCGATTGCCGAAGCCCGCCGGCTCGGGTTGAAAACCGATTGGAAATCGTACCGACCGCCCGCACCGGCCAAGCCCGGCCTCACGCCGCTCAGGAACTACCCGCTCGCGGAGCTTGTTCCCTACATCGACTGGACGCCTTTCTTCCAGACCTGGGAGCTATCGGGCGCCTATCCGAGGATCCTCGAGGATGCGGCCGTAGGTGAAGCCGCGCGGAAATTATTTGCCGAAGCGCAGGAGATGCTGCGCCGTATCGTTGCCGAGCGCTGGATTGTGGCGAACGGTGTGTTTGGCCTCTACCCGGCGTGCCAGGTGAACGGCGACGACATCGAAATCTATTCCGACCAGCGCAAGCAGCGGATTGCGATGACCTGGCGCAATCTGCGACAGCAGAACGTCAAGCCTACCGGCCGCGCCAACCTGTGCCTCGCGGACTTCGTCGCGCCAAAAGAGAGCGGGATGCTCGATTGGGTCGGCGCGTTTGCCGTGAGTGCGGGCGGCATCGAAAAGCGCGTCGCAGCTTACGAGGGGGCGCACGACGACTATTCCGCGATCATGCTCAAAGCGCTTGCCGACCGCCTTGCGGAGGCCTTCGCCGAGCACCTGCACGAGCGGATACGGCGCGAATACTGGGGCTATGCCAAGGAAGAGGCGCTCGGCAAGGACGCGCTCATCGCCGAGGCTTACCGCGGAATCCGGCCCGCGCCGGGCTACCCGGCTTGTCCCGATCACCGCGCCAAGCTGCCGCTCTTCACGCTGCTCGATGCCGAGCGGCACGCGGGGATGAGGCTCACGGAGTCGTTCGCCATGCTGCCCGCAGCGTCCGTGGCCGGCTTCATCCTGTCGCATCCGGAGTCGAGCTATTTCGCGGTGGGAAAAATCGGCCGCGACCAGGTGGAGGATTTCGCGCGGCGCTCGGGCCTCAGCCTCACCGACGCCGAGAAGTGGCTTGCGCCTTCGCTCGCCTATGAGCCTGAAACGGCTTCGGCACCGCTATAATTGCGCCCATGGGAAAAGGCGATAAGCGTACGCGACGCGGCAAGATCTACAAGGGCAGCTACGGCAAGAAGCGGCCTCAACGCGTCAAGAAAGCCGCAAAGAAGTCCTAACCGGGTAGCCGCGCGATGCCGGCAGGCACGCGATTGATGCTCGCAGCGGCCGCGCTACTCGCGGCGCTGGCGGTCGCGCTCGGCGCATTCGGCGCGCATGCGTTGAAGCAGCGTCTCGCGCCCGATGCCCTCGCCCTGTGGCACACCGCGGTGCAATACCATGTTTGGCACTCGATCGGCCTGCTCGCGCTCGGCGTCATCGCGCTGCATGGCGCGCCATCGGCCTGGCTGCGTTCTGCCGCAGGATTATTCGTGCTCGGGATACTGCTCTTCTGCGGAAGCCTCTATGCCCTGGCATTGGGCGCGCCGCGTGCCCTCGGCATGGTCACGCCGTTCGGCGGCCTGGCTTTTATCGCGGCATGGCTCTGCCTGGGGATCTGGGCGCTTCGCTAACTTTCCTCCCGGCGGCCCACCGGCAGACCAAGCGCCTTCAGCTTGCGGTAAAGGTGCGTGCGTTCCAAGCCTGAGCGCTCCGCGACACGGGACATGCTGCCATTCTCGCGCGACAGCAGATACTCGAAGTACAGTCGCTCGAAGGCCTCGCGCGCCTCGCGATAAGGCCGCTCAAAGGCCACCTCGGGCAGCGCCCCGGGAGACGCTCTCGCCGCAAACACGCGCTCCACGTCCTCCAGCCGGATTTCGTCCTCCAGTGAAGTAAGGGCGAGGTCCTTCACGACGCTCTCCAGCTCGACCAGGTTGCCGGGCCAGGCGTGGTGCCGCAAGGCATTCAACGCTGCGATCGACAGTCGCTTTGGCGGACACGCCCGTGCCTCCACGAGCTGCGCGAGCATGAGCGAGGCGAGATCGGGCACATCCTCGGAGAACTCCCGCAATGCCGGCAGCTTGAGCGTGAGCTGCGCAAGGCGCGCCGCCAGCTCCGGATCGAAATCGTGCTTCTCCGAGAGGTTGCGCATATCGAGCGGCGAAAAAGCGACGATGCGGACCTTGTGGCGCTCTGCGCGCGCCAGCAGGAACTCGAGCTGGCGCTGGTCGTTGCGCCCGAGCTTGGTGAGGTCGGGCAGGAATACGATGCCCCCGGCCGTACGGCCAAGCAGGTCCGAGGGCGCTTCGGCCAAAACTTCATGGCCGGACTGAAATGGCGCGCCGGGCGCGAGCAGCAGGCGCGCGAACAGCTCCGGTTGCATGCCGCGCTCCCCGCGCATGAGCAGCGGCGCCGCGGACAGGGCAATCTGCGCGAGGCGCTTCTTTGCTTCCGCCAGGGCCGCCGAGCGGCCGAGTGCGGCGAGCCCCAGCGGCGGCGTAGCGGCGGCCTCCGTGTTCCGGAGCGCGCGCTTGACCGTAGCGAGCAGCCGCTGCAAGGCGATGGGCTTTTCGAGGAAGTCCAGCGCCCCGATGCGCGTCGCCTCGACGGCGGTCTCGATAGTGCCGTGGCCGGACATCATCACGACCGGCATGGTCAGCTGCCCGCTCGCGGCCCATTCCTTCAACAAGGTAATGCCGTCCGTATCCGGCATCCAGATATCCAGCAGCACCAGGTCGGGGCGCGCGCGCTCGCGCATTCGGCGCGCGTCCCCGGCGCTTTCCGCGAGCGCGACCTGGTGGCCCTCGTCCGCGAGGATCTCGGACAGGAGCTCGCGAATGCCCACTTCGTCATCGACGACCAGAATCGACGCCATGTCAGGCCGCCAACGGCAGAAGGACGCTCACCAACGCGCCGCTGCTGGGCCGATTCTCTATCGCGATGCTGCCTTGGTGCTCGTCGACGATTTTCTTCACGATGGCAAGGCCCAGCCCCGTACCGCGCGATTTGGTGGTGACGTAAGGCTCGAAAATACGCGCCATCAATTCCTCGGGAAAGCCGGCGCCGTTGTCCGACACCGCAAGGCGAACATGCTGGCCCGCCATTTCGGTGGTCACCTCGATGGACGGCCGGACGGCCGTTCGCGGCGCATTCTCCAGGGCATCCTGCGCATTTTGTACCAAGTTGTGGATGACTTGACGGATTTGCGCGCCGTCGGCCCATACCGGAGGCAGGTGCTCCGCCAGCCGCCGCGCGATCGGCACGCTGGAATTTTCGTATAGCGCAAGAACTTCGGCCACGAGCGCGTTAAGGTCGAGCCGCGAGGGCACCGGCGCCGGCAGCCTGGCGTAATCGCGGAAGGCGTCCACCATGGCCTTAAGCGCGGCGACCTGGCTCACGATCGTGCCCGTCGCCCGCCTCAGGGTTTCCGCGTCCTCCCGGGACAGGCGATCGGCAAGCTTCATCTCCAGCCTTTCCGCCGAGAGCTGAATGGGTGTCAGAGGATTCTTTATTTCATGCGCCAGCCGCCGCGCGACTTCCGCCCAGGCGGTCGCGCGCTGTGCCTGGATGAGCTGGGTGATGTCGTCGAATACGAGCACGTATCCGCCGCCGGTGGAGGCGGGCAGGGCCGCCCCCCTTGCGTGCAGCGTCTTGCCGGTGCCCCTGAGCGAGAGCTCGAGCTGCCAGTCCTTCGGTCCATGCGCGACGAACTGGGCGCGCATGTCGCTCGCGAAGCTTTCGGCCTCGGTACCAAGAATCGCCGCCGCGCCGTTGTTCGAGATCGTGAGTTGCAGCTCGCGGTCGAAGACCAGCACGCCGGTCGAAAGATTGGCCAGGATATTTTCGAGGTCTGCCTTCGCCGCCTCGAGCGCCACGCGGTTTGCCTCGACGCCGCGCCGCGCCTCGCCGAGCTGGCGCGTCATCGAGTTGAACGATTCCGTGAGAATGCCGAGCTCGTCCCGGCTCGTCACGGGCGCCGTGCGCGAAAAATCGCCGCGCGCAACCGCCTGGGTCGCCTGGGCGAGGTTGGCGAGCGGCTCGGCAAGGAGGTTCGATTGCGTGGCAGCGACTGCGACGGCGACGAACAGCGCCATGAGAAGCGCAAAGGTCAGCGTCACGACATAGATCCGTTTCAACCCTTCGCGGGAGATCGCAAGCTGGCGGTAGTCGCGATACGCCGCTTCGACCGCCTCGGCGCTGCGTGCGAATGAAGGCGGCACCGTCTGCCGCAGCTGAAGAAAGCGCGACTCGTCCGCAAGCGCGATGCTGCCAACGGGTACGATGACGCGCAGGGCAAGCGGCCGTCCGGCGGCCGCGTCGACGGTGGAATAGCCGCGGTTCAACCGAGCCTGCCTGAGCGCGTAGGAGCTCGGCAAGTCGGGCAGGAAGCGGGTGATGTCCTCGCTGGCGGCTGCGACTACGCGGCTGTTGGCGGTGAGGATCACGGCCTCTTCCACGCCGCTCTGCTCTCGCAGGCGCTCCAGGCGCGCGCCCAGTTGCGTGCCGGATCGGTCTGCGAGGTCAAGCGCCATGCCGCGTGCCTTGGATTGGAGATCCAGGAGCATCTGGTCAACGACCTGCTGTCCCAGGGTAATGCCACCCTCGAGCGCTGCGTCCACTTTCACGTCGAACCAGGACTCGATGGAGCGCGTCAGAAACTGGACCGAGACCGCGTAGACGATGAGGCCGGGCACCACGGCAAGCAGGGCAAAACGTACCAGCAGCCGAACCGTCAGGCGCGCCCCGAACACGCCGGCGCGATAGCGCCGCACGAGGGACACGAGCTGATAGCCCACGATGGCAGCCAGAAGTACGGCAAGCGCAGCGTTCACTGCAATCAGCACCGGGTAGTAGCGCGCGAGAAATGCGGTATCCGCGCTCGCGGTGGCGAGCAGGAAGAGCCCGATCGCAGCGACGGCACCCCCGATGATCAGCAGCAGCTTCATCGGTCCTGGGGAACCTTCTGTTCCCGGCTCTCGACCGGTGCAGGCGCGTGCTCGGGCGCACGCACAGTGAACCGCTTCCAGGCCGATTCGAGATGCAGTTCCCGGCTCGTGAGCGCGCTCAGCTGGAAAGGCTTGGGCAGCAGCGTGGTATCGAGCCGCATTCGAACCGCCGCCTCGTAGTCGGCGTCGGTCAGCGTGGTGCTGCGCTCGACGACAACCCAGTTGCGCACGCGCTTCAGCACATTGAGCGCCTCGTCCAGCGTCGGAAAGCTCTGCTGCAGCAACCCCGTGGAAAGCCGGTATTGCCGCGACAGCGCATGGTATGACAGGCGCAGCTGCAGGCGCTTCGTGGCGGTCTTCTCCTCGAACCAGTACCAGCGCGGGCGATTGAGCTCGAACTCCACCAGGAAATAGAGCGGGACGCCGTTGGCCACGACGTCCGCCAGGCGCGGGGTCAGATCGAATGCGAAGTCGGCGTCCAAGGCGAGCCCCTCGTCCACCGCATGCAGACGGGCATCGCGGACCTCGATATCCTCCGCCAGCGCCTGCGCTGGCAGCATCGCTAGCAGCACGAGCAGGCGCGCTAGCACTGCGGCGTGGGGCAGGAAGCGGCGCATCAGGCCGCTTTTTCGATCAATGCGTAGAAGAACCCGTCGTGCTCCGAGCTCGGAAACCACTGCGCCGGCCCGCCATCGGGCAAGGGCAGCCGATGAGCCCGCGGCGCTCGCGTCAGGAATCGGGAAACCACCTCTTCGTTTTCCCCTGGAAATACAGAGCAGGTGACGTACATCAATTTACCACCCGGGGCGAGCACCTGCCAAAGCGCATCCAGCATCGCCGCCTGCCGCGCCGCGAATGCCGCAACGTCGCTCGCGCGGCGCAGCCACTTGACGTCGGGACGGCGGCGCACCACGCCCGAAGCGGAACACGGCACGTCCGCCAGCACGCGATCAAAATACGCGCCGCGCCACCACGCCGAGGGGTGCGTGCAGTCGGCACACGCGACGTTCGCGCGAAGCCCAAGGCGCGCCAGGTTCTGGCCGATGCGCTCACACCGGGTGGCATCCACATCCAGCGCCGTCAGTTCCACATCCGACGTCTCGAGAATATGCGCCGCTTTGCCGCCGGGTGCCGCGCAGGCGTCGAGGACGCGAAGGCCCGGGGCAAGATCCATGCATCGCGCAACGCGCTGCGCGCCTGCGTCCTGGATTGACACGTCGCCGCTCTGGAATCCCGGCAGCCGCTCGATGGGCACCGGCTTCGCAAGAAGCAAGGCCTGCTCGCCAATCGTGCGAGCCGTAATGCCTTCGCTTTCAAGGCGCACCGCATAGTCTCGCGCGGAAACGCGCCGGCGATTGACGCGCAGGCACATTGGCGGATGCGTGTTCCCCTCTGCCAAGACGTCCTGCCAATGCGTCGGGTAAGCGTCGCGCAGCAGCTCAATCCACCAGCGCGGATGCTGGTATGTTGCTTCCAGGTCCTCGGCCAGCTTCTTCTCCATAGCCTGCCGATCGCGCAGGTAGCTGCGAAGCACCGCGTTGACGTAGCCTTTGGCGTTCTCGATATGCAGCGGCGCGCAGGCTTTGACTGCCTGGTCCACCACGGTGTAGTCCGCATATCGGCCCGAATCGATAGCGTACAAGGAGCACCACAACAGTCCCTGCACGAGCTCCGGCGCGCTGCCGCGCGCTGAGAGCAATCGCACGAGGGCCTGCACCCGCCCATATCGGCGCAAGGTCCCTTGCGTGATGTCCATCACCGCGGCGCGATTCACGTCATTTGCATCAGCTTGCAGCTCGATGGATCGGTCGGCAGTGCTGCGGCCCGACGCGACGCCTGCTGCGATCCTCGCCGATCTAGAGAGCGCGGCAGCGAGCTTCGCGCTCGCTTTCATTGCCCGGCACCAAGCCTGGTTCCGGGATGCAAGGGATGCCCCATGACGAACTCGTGTGCGGAAAGCCGCTTGCCCCCGGAGCGCTGCAGCTCCGTAATGGCCAGCGCCCGGTCCCCGCACGCCACCACGACCGCCTCGTCGGCCTTGATGATGCAACCCGGCGCGGCCTGTTCGTCGACAACGTCGGCGCGCCAGATCTTGAGTCCTTCCTCGCCGAGCGTGGTTTGCGCCCCGGGTGACGGTCGGAAGGCGCGCACCGCACGCTCAAGCTGCTGTGCGGGGAGCGACCAACGCAGCATAGTTTCCTTTTTTTGGATCTTGGCTGCGTAAGTCGCTTGCGAGTCGTCCTGCGGCGCGGCGCCTGCCAAGGCATGATCCAGCCGTTTCAAAACCTCGGTGACGGCCTTGCCGCCGACGGCGGCGAGCTTATCGTGCAGCGTCCCCGCGTCCTCATCGGCCGCGATCGGCACCGCTTCGCGCGCGAGCACCGGTCCGGTATCCAGGCCGGCGTCCATCCGCATTATCGAAATTCCGGTTTCGCGATCACCGGCGAGCAGGGCTCGCTGAATCGGCGCAGCACCGCGCCAGCGCGGCAATAAGGACGCGTGAATGTTCAGCGCGCACGGCGTGGCAGCGAGCACGCTCGGCGGAAGAATCAGCCCGTAGGCGGCGACCACCATCGCGTCGGCCTTCACGTCATGAAGGCGCGCCGCGGTCTCTTCGCCTTTGAGGTGCGAGGGCTGCCATACGGGTAGTCCGGCGGCCAGTGAAAACCGCTTGACCGGGCTCGGCTCCAGGCGCATGCCCCGCCCGGCGGGGCGGTCAGGCTGGGTAAGGACCAGCGCAACTTCGTGGCCTGCCGCTACGAGCGCGCTCAGCGCGCGTTGCGCGAAGTCCGGTGTGCCCGCGAAAACTAGGCGCAGGAAAGCGCGGTCAGGCCGACTTGCGCAGCTGCTTGGCGAGCCGCGCGCGGATGCGTTGCTGCTTCAGTTGCGAAAGGTGCTCGACGAAAACCTTGCCCTTCAGATGATCCAGTTCATGCTGGATACATACGGAAAGCAAACCTTGGGCTTCGAGGGTAAACGCCGTGCCGTTCTGATCGTAAGCGCGCACTTTCACGCGTTCCGCACGTTCCACGAGCTCATAGATCCCGGGAAGGGACAGGCACCCTTCCTCGATGTCGGAAACGCCGGTCGCATCGAGAATTTCCGGATTGACGAGCACGACCAAGCTGTCCCGGCGCTCCGAAACGTCGATGACGATGATCTGCTTATGCACGTCCACTTGCGTGGCGGCCAAGCCGATGCCCGGGGCGGCGTACATCGTTTCCGCCATGTCGGCGACCAGCTTTTTCAGGGCGTCATCGAAAACGGTGACGGGAGAGGCGACCTTGTGGAGCCGAGCGTCGGGGTAGCGGAGTATGTTCAAAAGCGGCATCGGAGGGAGTTGAGGACTATTTCACTTGCTAATTGAATAGATTATATGGACAATTTCACGCGATATATAAGCTCTTCGGCCTGTATGCTAAATTGGGGTCGAAAGAACAAGTTTCAAACAATTTCCAGCCGGTCCAGGAAGCGGTAAAAGGGGACGGTCGCCATGGTCCAGCAGCTACGTAAGTCTATCACAGCGCTCGCTTTCTTCCTTGTCCCGCTGCTCGGGTTCGGGCAGCCTGCTCAGGCGCCTCTGAAGCTCAAGCCGGATGCGCCGGACCGCTACGTCGTGGTCCCGGGCGACACCCTCTGGGGCATCGCCCAGCGCTATACCGACTCGCCCTGGCGTTGGCCGGAACTGTGGGGCCTGAATCGCGATGACATCCGCAACCCTCACCTGATTTATCCGGGAAACGTGCTCGTGCTCGATCGCGCGCGTGGACAGGTTTCTCTGGACGGCGGTTCCGGCGGAACCGTAAAGCTCAGCCCACGAACGCGTACTGCGCCGCTCGCCGAAGCCGCCATCCCGAGCATTCCGGCGTCGGTGATCGAGCCCTTTCTCACGCGGCCTCTGGTCGTCGAGCCGGATGGGATGGAAAAAGCGCCCACCATCATCGCCACCCAGGCTGACCGCGTGGTTGTCGCCACTGACAACACCGCTTACGTGCGTGGTATGGGAAGTTCCAAAGAGGAAACCTGGTACCTCTATCGACGCGGCAATCCGCTGGTAGACCCGGACAGCAATCAGACGCTCGCCTACGAGGCGATTTATCTCGGCACGGCGCGCGTCAGCCGCCCAGGGGACCCTGCCACGGTCGTCGTCACCAGCGCAGTGCAGGAAGTGAGCGCCGGCGACAAACTGGTGGCGGCCGGTCGCGCGCTGCCGGTCAACTATGCGCCGCACGCCCCCTCCACGATGATCAAGGGGCGCGTCATGTCCATCTATGGTGGGTTGGCCGGCATCGGCGAAGCCGGGCCGCAATCCATCGTCACGCTGAACCGCGGCAAAGCGGACGGGATCGAAGTCGGGCACGTGCTCGCGGTGTACGCGCGCGGCGGCACGGTGCGCGATCGAACCCAGCCGACCACAGCCAAGAGCGCTCTCATACAGCTACCCGAAGAGCGGGCCGGTCTGGTGTTTGTGTTCCGCGTGTTCGACCGGGTATCCTATGCGCTGGTCATGCACGTCACGAGGCCGATCGCTCCTCTGGATGTGGTGCAAACGCCCTAAGAACAAGAAGCGGGAAAGCCATTCCCGCACCGCGCCGCCGGGATGATCCAAGACCCCGGGCTGGCGAGTTGGCTCCAACTCACGCTCACGCCCGGGCTCAGTGCCGCCGCGCTGCGCGGCCTGCTGCGCACTTTCGGCCTGCCCGAAGCAATCCTGGTCCGGCGCCGCTCCGAGTTGGCGCCGTACGTCAGTCCCGCCGCGCTGCAGGCGCTCGACTCGGCAAGCGTGCGCCAATCGGTCGACAACGCGCTGGAATGGCTGAACGGGCCGCGGCGCTACGCCATCACGCTCGCCGACGAGCGCTATCCGCGTGCATTGCTGGAAATTACCGATCCTCCAGCGCTCCTGTACGTGGCGGGGCGCGCTGAGTTGCTGCAGTCCACTTCGCTCGCGATCGTCGGGAGCCGCAATGCAAGCGCGCAGGGTGAAGCCAACGCTTCCAGCTTCGCGCGCGCGTTCAGCGAAGCAGGGCTGACGATCGTATCGGGGCTTGCGCTAGGCATCGATGCCGCCGCCCACCGGGGCGGCCTGCGAGGCCCGGGGTCGACCGTCGCGGTGCTCGGCACCGGTATCGATGTTGCGTATCCGAAGCGCAACGCCGAGCTTGCGCGCGAGATCGAACAGAACGGCGCGCTGGTATCCGAGTTTCCACTCGGCACCTCGCCGGCCGCCTATAACTTTCCGCGGCGCAACCGGCTCATCAGCGGCCTGAGCCGCGGGTGCCTAGTGGTGGAGGCGGCCCTTGCATCCGGTTCGCTCATTACCGCACGCGCGGCGGCCGATCAGGGCCGTGATGTGTTCGCCATTCCCGGTTCGATCCATTCCCCGCTGCACAAAGGCTGCCACGCCTTGATCAAGGCGGGCGCGAAGCTGGTCGAGTCGGCCGATGACGTGCTGGCCGAGCTCTCGGGGGTAAACGCGCATGCCGCGGCCGCGGGAACCGACGCGACACGCGGTGAGACCGTGCGTCCTGCGGAAGGGCTGCTGGCTTACATGGGCCATGACCCGATCGACGTTGACTCGCTGTGCGCGCTGGCCGCGCTCAGTGCTCAGCAGGTGGCGGCCGAGTTGCTTCGCCTCGAGCTCGGCGGGGAAGTGACCGCGCTGCCAGGAGGGCTTTACCAACGGCTGTTCACCGCCGCGGCGGGTAAACGATGAGCGGCGTCGCGCGTTAAAACAAAAAGGAGAAGCCATGTACGACATCCTTGTCTACGTCTTCGAGAACTGCCAGCAGGCCGACTTGGCGTATGACCGCGAGCGCGTGGCGAAAAAGCTCTCCGCCGCCGGGTTCGACGATTCGGATATCAGCGAGGCTTTGCACTGGCTCGCGGGCGTCGTGCGAGCGCCGCAGAGCGGGCCGAAGCCGATTCCCGAAGCGCGCACGGCACTCCGGGCCTTTGCCCCGCGCGAGCTCGCGAAGCTCGACGCGGCCTGCCGCGGCTTCCTTCTCACGCTGGAGCAATCCGGCATATTGAACGCGCAGAATCGCGAGCTCGTCCTGGAGCGCTCGCTCGCCGCCTCGGGCGACGCGTTGACGCTCGAGCAGCTGAAGCTCATTGTTCTCATGGTGCTTTGGAACCAGCAAACACCCACCAGCCGCCTGCTCGCCGAGGATCTTTTCAGCGCGCCGCACTCGCGCCTGCCGAGCTGACGGGCCTCGCCCGCGCGGTCGCCGCGCCGCCGGCCGGTTGAACCGGCGCGCCGTTTGCACTTATCATCTGCGGCCTTCCGCCGCATGAGCAAGAAACTCATCATTGCAGAGAAGCCGTCGGTCGCGGCCGACATCGCTCGCGCGCTTGGCGGCTTCGCGCGCAAGGGCGACTATTTCGAGAACGACGACTACGTCATCTCTTCGGCCGTTGGCCACTTGCTCGAGCTCATACTGCCCGAGCAGTACGACGTCAAGAAAGGCAAGTGGTCGTTCGCCAAGCTGCCGGTGATCCCGCCGCACTTCGAGCTCGCGCCGATCGAGCGCAGCGAGGCCCGGCTGAACGTTCTGCTGCGCCTGATGAAGCGCAAGGACGTGAGCGGCCTCATCAATGCCTGCGATGCGGGGCGCGAGGGCGAACTGATCTTCCGCTACCTGGTGCAGCACGCGAAGAACAAGAAGCCGATCGAGCGGCTGTGGCTGCAATCGATGACGCAGCAGTCGATCCGCGAGGGCTTCAAGCACCTGCGGGCCGACAAAGAGCTCTTGCCGCTCGCCGACGCCGCGAAGAGCCGTTCCGAGGCCGACTGGCTCGTAGGCATCAACGGCACGCGCGCAATGACGGCTTTCAACTCGAAGGAAGGCGGCTTCTACCTCACTACAGTGGGCCGCGTGCAGACGCCGACGCTCGCGATCCTGGTCGAGCGCGAGGAGAAGATCAAGGCGTTCACCGCCAAGGACTATTGGGAGGTCCACGCACGCTTCGGCGCGAAGGCGGGCGAGTACCCCGGGCGCTGGTTCGATCCGGATTTCAAGAAAGACGACGACGCGGAGCGCAAGGCAGAGCGGCTTTGGGACGAGCGGCGTGCAGGCGCCATCGTGTCGGCCTGCGAAGGCAAGAAAGGCACCGCGACGGAGGAGAGCAAGCCGTCGACGCAGCTATCACCGCTTCTGTTCGACTTGACCAGCCTGCAGCGCGAGGCGAACGGCCGCTTCGGCTTCCCCGCACGCATGACGCTCTCCCTCGCCCAGGCGCTCTACGAGAAGCACAAGGTGCTGACTTACCCGCGCACGGATTCGCGCGCGCTGCCGGAGGATTACCTCGCGACCGTCAAGGACACCATGAAAGTCCTCGGCGAGACGACGGCGTACGGCACCTTCGCGCGCCAGGCGCTGAAGCAGAACTGGGTGAGGCCGAACAAGCGCATCTTCGACAACACCAAGATCTCCGACCACTTCGCCATCATCCCGACGCTGCAGACGCCGAAGCATCTGAACGAGGCGGAGCAGAAGCTCTACGACCTGGTCGCGCGGCGCTTCCTTGCCGTGTTCTTCCCGGCCGCCGAATACCTGCAGACGACGCGCATCACGAGGGTCGGCGAGCATCATTTCCGCACCGAGGGCCGCGTGTTGCAAGCGCCCGGCTGGCTCGCGATCTACGGCCGTGCCCTGGGTGACGAAGAAAAGACCTTGCCGGCGATCGAGCCCGGCGAGACGGTGAAGGTGCTGGAGGTCGGCGCGCAGGCGAATCAGACCAAGGCGCCGCCGCGGTTCACCGAGGCGACGCTGCTCTCGGCGATGGAAGGCGCCGGCAAGCTGGTCGAGGACGACGAGCTTCGCGAGGCCATGGCGGCCAAGGGCCTCGGCACGCCGGCGACGCGCGCAGCGATCATCGAAGGCCTGATCCGCGAGGAGTACGTCAACCGCGAAGGCCGTGAGCTGATTCCGACGCCTAAGGCCTTTTCCCTGCTTTTCGCCCTGCACATGCTGCATATCGTGGAGCTCGCCTCCCCGGAGCTGACCGGCGAATGGGAGCACAAGCTAAAGCTGATCGAGCAGGGCAAGCTGACGCGCGACGAGTTCATGAAGCAGATCAACGAGCTCGTGCGCAAGGTGGTGGGTGTCATCAAGACGGGCGAGATCCCCGACGTGGTGTACGCCACCGTGCCCGCCCCGTGCCCGAAGTGCGGCAAGGGGCCCGTGCAGGAGAACTATCGCAAGTTCCAGTGCCAGAAGTGCGACTTCTCTCTCTGGAAGGTGACCTCCGGCCGCGAGTGGACGCCCGAGGAGGTCGCGGAACTGGTCACCAAGCGCAAGATCGGACCGCTCACCGGCTTTCGCAGCAAGATGGGCAAGCCCTTCAGCGCGGTGCTCAAACTGACTGACGAGCTGCGCCTGGAGTTCGACTTCGGTCAGTCCGGCGAAGGCGAGGAGGCGCCGGACTTCAGCGGCCAGGAGCCTCTGGGCGCCTGCCCGAAATGCGCAGCGCGCGTCTTCGAGCACGGCATGGTTTACACCTGCGAAAAAGCGGTCGGTCCGGGCAAGACCTGCGATTTCCGCTCCGGCCGGATGATCCTGCAGCAGCCGATCGAGCGCGAGCAGATGAAGAAGCTGCTGCAGACCGGGCGAACCGATCTCTTGCCGCGCTTCATCTCCAAGAAAGGACGGCCGTTCAAGGCGTTCCTCGTGAAGCAGCCCGACGGCAAGATCGGCTTCGAGTTCCAGCCGCGCGCACCGAAGACCAAATCGGCCGACGACAAGCCCGCGAAGAAAACCGCGCGGCGCTCCCGCGCGGCGTGACTACACGTCGAGGTTGCGAACGCCCAGCGCGTTCAACTCGATGAAGGCGCGCCGCGGCTCGACCTCGTCGCCCATCAGCTTGGTGAAGATCTCGTCGGCGGCGATGCCGTCGTCGATTTGCACCTTCAGCAGCCGGCGAGTCGAGGGATCCATGGTGGTCTCCCAGAGCTGCTCCGGGTTCATCTCGCCCAGGCCCTTGTAGCGCTGCAGCGTCATGGAGCGCTCGACTTCGGCGAGCAGCCAGCGCATGGCCTCCGCAAAATCCCGCACCGGCTGCTTCTTTTCCGCCCGCTGCACGTAGGCGCCCGCGTCGATGAGACCGCGCAGCATCTCCGCGGTTTGGCGAATCTGCGCGTAATCGCCGGAATGCACGAACTCGGTATCGATGGTGCTCATTCGCACATTGCCGTGGCGCGTCCGCTCGATGCGCACCTGGTAGCGCTCGGTCTTTGCATCGAAATGGGGTGCGACCGCCACGCCGCTTGAGCCGATCGCCTGCTCGAGCGCTTCCGCCGACGCCTCGGCGGTATCGCGCCGCGTGAGGTCGATTTGCACGCCGCGCAAAATCGCCTGCAGCGCGTCGCGGTCTATCAGGCGCGCGACGCGATCGATCACGGCTTCTGAAAGAAGGTACGACTTGGCGAGCTCCGCAAGCGCGTCGCCGGCGATCGGCTCGCGCCCGGCGGCGGGATAGAGCGCCGCATCCACGAGAGCGTGCTTCAGCATGCTTTCGTTCAGCTCGTGCTCATCCTTGATGTAGCGCTCTTCCTTGCCGAGCTTGGCTCGATAGAGCGGCGGCTGCGCGATGTAGATGTAGCCGCGCTCCACCAGCTCCGGCATCTGGCGATAGAAGAAGGTGAGCAGCAGGGTGCGGATGTGGGAGCCGTCGACGTCGGCGTCGGTCATCACGATGATGCGGTGATACCGCAGCTTGTCGATGTTGTACTCCTCCTTGCCGATGCCGCAGCCGAGCGCCGTGATGAGCGTGGCGATTTCCGCGGACGAGAGAAGCTTGTCGAAGCGCGCGCGCTCGACGTTGAGGATCTTGCCCTTGAGGGGCAGGATGGCCTGGAAGCGCCGATCGCGCCCCTGCTTGGCCGAGCCTCCCGCCGAGTCGCCCTCGACGAGGTAGAGCTCGCATTTCGCCGGATCGCGCTCCTGGCAATCGGCCAGCTTGCCGGGCAGGCCCATGGAGTCGAGCACGCCTTTTCGCCGCGTCATGTCCCGCGCCTTGCGCGCCGCCTCGCGCGCCCTTGCCGCCTCGACGATCTTCGAGGTGATCACGCGCGCGTCCGCAGGCCGCTCGTCGAGGTATTCGCGCAGCCGCTCGGCGACGATTTCCTCCACTACGGGGCGAACCTCGGACGAGACGAGCTTCTCCTTCGTCTGGGAAGAAAACTTGGGCTCCGGCACCTTGACCGACAGGACGCAGGCAAGGCCTTCGCGCATGTCGTCCCCGGTGGTCTCGACCTTCGCCTTCTTGGCAAGCTCGATCTCGTCGATGTACTTGTTCAGCACCCGCGTCATCGCCGCCCGCAGGCCGGTGAGGTGCGTTCCGCCGTCCTTCTGCGGGATGTTGTTGGTGAAGCACAGCACCGACTCCTGATAGGAGTCGTTCCATTGCATAGCGACCTCGACGCTGATTCCGTCCTTGTCGCCGCGCCCGACGAAGACGTTCGGGTGCAGCACGTTCTTCGCGCGGTTCATGTATTGCACGAAGCCCTGCACCCCGCCTGAAAACGCGAAGTTTTCCTCCTTGCCCGCGCGCTGGTCGATCAGCAGGATCTTCACGCCGTTGTTGAGGAAGGAAAGCTCGCGCAGCCGCCGCGCCAGGATGTCGTAGTGGTAATCGATGAGCCCGAAGGTGACCTTCGACGCGAGGAAGTGCACCTCCGTGCCGCGCCGCTCGCTGGCGCCGGTCGCCTTGAGCGGCGCGACGGCGGCGCCGTCGCGGAATTCCATCTGGTGCACCTTCCCGTCGCGCCAGATGGTGAGTCGCAGCCACTCCGAAAGCGCATTGACCACCGACACGCCGACGCCGTGCAGGCCGCCCGAGACCTTGTAGGTATTGGAGTCGAACTTGCCGCCCGCGTGGAGTTCGGTCATGACGATCTCCGCCGCCGAGCGCTTGAGCTCGTCGTCCTCCTTGATGCCGGTCGGGATGCCGCGGCCGTTGTCCAGCACGGAAATGGAGTTGTCCGTATGGATCGTCACGACGATCTCGTCGCAGTAGCCCGCGAGCGCCTCGTCGACTGCGTTGTCCACCACTTCGAATACCATGTGGTGAAGGCCCGTGCCGTCGGCCGTGTCGCCGATATACATGCCCGGACGCTTGCGGACCGCCTCCAGGCCCTTTAGGACCTTGATGGAGTCCGATCCGTAGTCGTTGGGATCGGCTATGTGACGCTCGGTTTCACCCACGTGCTAGATCCTCATCGGCATGACGACATACTTGAAATCCTTCTCGGAGGCAAAGCTCACGAGCGCGCTCGACGAAGAATCGCCGAAGGCGCACTCGACCGCGCTGGCCGACACGTTGTTCAACACGTCGAGCAGGTAATTGACATTGAAGCCTATGTCGAGCGCGTCGCCGCTGTATTGCACCTCGAGCTCCTCGTTGGCCTCCTCCTGCTCGGCGTTCGACGACACGATCTTCAAGGCGCCGTCGGCGAGCACCCAGCGCACTCCGCGGAACTTCTCGTTCGACAGGATTGCCGCGCGCTGCAGCGCCTGGCGAAGCGCGTCGCGCTCCACGCGCAGGACATTCTTGTGCTGCGTCGGAATGACGCGCGTGTAATCTGGAAATTTTCCGTCCACGAGCTTAGAGACCAGCTCCACGGACCCGAAGGAGAATGCCGCCTGCGTCGCGGACAGCTCGATCTTTACGGGATCATCGCTGTCGGCGAGGAGCTTCGCGAGCTCCAGAACCGTCTTGCGCGGCACGATGACCTCCTGGCGCGGCAGCTCGCTCTCAAGCTTCAGTGCCGCATAGGCGAGGCGGTGCCCGTCGGTGGCGACGAGCTTGAGCTGGCGCTCCTCCACGAGCATCAGGAGGCCGTTCAGGTAGTAGCGAATGTCCTGCTGCGCCATGGCGTACTGCACCAGTCCGAGCACGCGGCGCAAAGCCTTCTGGCTCATCGAAAACCGGGCAGCCTCACCGGCCGGCTTGGCGAGCCTCGGAAAATCCTCCGCAGGCAGCGTCTGCAGCGAAAAACGGCTCTTTCCCGCCTTGACCACCAGACGCTTGTCCTGCTGCTGCAGCGTGACTTCGGCGCCCTCCGGCAGGGCCCGGAGGATGTCGAGCAGCTTGCGGGCTCCGACCGTGACCGCGCGCGCGTCCGCGCCCACCGCGATCGCGCTTTTCGCTGCGATCTGGATCTCGATGTCGGTGGCGAGAAAGGAAAGCGTATCGGCGCCGCGCTCGAGCAGCACATTCGACAGAATGGGCAGCGTGTGCCGCCTTTCGATGATGCCGCTCACCGCGGAAAGGGGTCCGAGGATCTCATCGCGCTTAGCTTTGACCTGTGCCATGGTTTAGGTCTTCTCTTCTCTTATATTAATAACAGCTAATAAAGACCGTGGAAGCGCTGTATAACTTCAAAAGCCTTTTGCCGTCTGACGCTTGCATGCAGTTCGGCCGCCCAACAAGCTGTGGAGCGCCTGTGGAGCGAATGGGACTGTTTTCGGCGCGGGGCGACTTGGCCAACTTACCCACAGCTTGCTCGGCAGCCGTGCACAGCTTGTCCGTCCCATCCGCGGGCTGCTCAATCCTCATCCCTTGAGGACTTGCTCGAGAACCAAATAGTCGCGATTCAGAGTGCTGTCCTGCTTTCGCAGGCTCGCAATGGTGCGGCACGCATGGAGCACCGTGGTGTGGTCGCGGTTGCCGAAGGCCTCGCCGATCTCCGGCAAGCTCATCTGCGTCAGATCCTTTGCGAGCGCCATGGCGACCTGCCTCGGGCGGGCGACGTTGCGGCTGCGCTTCTTCGAGTGCATGTCGGAGACCTTGATCTTGAAGTATTCCGCGACGGTCTTCTGGATTCCTTCGACGCTCACCTGGCGGCTGGCAACGTTCAGGATGTCGCGCAGCGCCTCCTTGGCGAGATCGAGCGACAACTCCCTGCCGGTGAAGCGCGAGAACGCGAGCACCTTCTTCAGGGCGCCTTCGAGCTCGCGCACGTTGGAGCGGATGTGCTTGGCGATGAAGAAGGCGATGTCCTCGGACACCGAGACTGATTCGACCTCGGCTTTCTTGAGGACGATGGCGACGCGCATTTCGAGCTCGGGCGGCTCGATGGCGACGGTTAGACCCCAGCCGAAGCGCGAAATCAGCCGCTCCTCCATCCCCGCAATTTCCTTGGGATAGCTGTCGCAGGTAATGACAATCTGCTTGTGCGCTTCCACAAGAGCGTTGAACGCATAGAAGAACTCTTCCTGCGTGCGACCCTTGTTCGAAAAGAACTGGATGTCGTCGATCAACAGCAGATCGAGCGAGTGGTAATAGCGCTTGAAGTCGTCGAAGGATTTCTGCTGATAGGCGCGCACCACGTCGGTCACGTACTGCTCGGCGTGGCTGTATCGGATCCGGGCCTGCGGGCGCTGATCGGCGACATGGTTTCCGATTGCCTGCAACAGGTGCGTCTTGCCCAGGCCCACGCCGCCGTAGATGAAGAGCGGGTTGTACGAGATGCCAGGATTCTCCGCCACCTGCACCGCGGCCGCGCGAGCGAGCTGGTTCGCCTTGCCTGTGACGAAACTGTCGAACGTGAACGCCCGGTTGAGCCGGGCGCGCTCGAGCGAAGAGGCCGCGGGGCTGGCGGGCAGGACCGCCTCGGAGCGCGGCGAGACCGGGGACAGGCGCGCGCTGCCCTCGGCCGCCCTTGCCAGCACGAGGCGCAAGCCGCAGTCATGGCCGGCCGCTTCCGCGGCGAGTCGTTCGATACGCGAGGCGAAACGCTCGCGCACCAGCTCGAGGACGAAACGATTCGGAGCGGCCAGAACCAGCGTGTCGGCAGTGGCGCCCGCTTCGGGCGCAAGAGGGCGGATCCAGGTATTGAACTGCTGCGCGGGGAGCTCCTGCTCGAGCCGACGCAGGCAGGCGTCCCATAGATTTTGCATCTTGTGGTTGAGCCTTGGTGAGTCGGAATTTTACCCGCTTCGTCTTGGGTTATCCACACCGTGGCGCTCGATTACGCGCGGTTCCGTGAGCGCCGCGAATCATTTGACAACGCATTGACGCGCACGCTCTAATACCGCCCTTTTTCGGATCGAGGCAGCGATGAAGCGAAGCTATCAACCGTCGAAGACCCGTCGGGCGCGGCGACATGGATTTCTGGTCCGCAGCCGCACTCGTGGCGGGCGCGCGGTGCTTCGCAGCCGTCGCGCGCGCGGCCGACGCCGCCTCGGGTTGTAGCCGCGGCACGCAAGCGGCACGGCCTTGGTACCGAGCGGCGCTTGCGGCGCAAAGCCGATTTCGAGCGCCTCCTGCGCCACGGCGCCCGCAGAAGCGTAGAGGGATACACGTTCTACCTGAATTGCCGGGAAGACGGTGCGCCGCGCCTAGGGCTGCTCGTTACACGCAAGCACTCGCCCCGGGCCGTGGAACGCAACCGGATCAAGCGTTGCATCCGCGAGGCGTTCCGGCTTTCGCAGGAAAGCCTTGGCCCGATCGACTTGCTGGTGCGTCCGCCGTACGGCCTGAAGGGCTCCGCGAGCATGGTGCTTCGGCTTCGGCAATTGTTCGGCAAGCTGCATCCATGATCGCCCGGTGCCTCGCATGGCTGCTGTCGGGCTATCGGTATTTCGTGAGCCCGCTGTTGCCCATGGCTTGCCGGTTCCATCCCACCTGTTCCTGCTATGCCGGGGAGGCGCTGATGCGGCATGGAGCGTGCCGCGGCGGCTGGCTCGCGCTGCGCCGGCTTTGCCGCTGCGGCCCCTGGCACCCGGGCGGATACGACCCCGTTCCATAGAACCATGGATACCCAAAGGCTCGTCCTCCTCCTGATCTTCGGCTTCTCCGTTCTCATGCTATGGGAAGCCTGGGAGAAAGAGCATCGTCCCAAGCCGCCTGCGGTCGCGTCGAGCACGCAGGCCGTGCCCGCGCCGGCAAAGCCTCCCGTGGCCGCCTCGCCGGCGGCGCCTTCCCGCTCCAGCGTGCCCGCAGGCGATAGCGCGGCGCAAAAGGGCGAGCTCGTGCACGTGCAGACGGATGTCGTGCTCGCGGATATCGACACGCTCGGCGCGACGCTGAAGCGGGTCGAGCTCCTCAAGCACAAGGACGCGAAGGATGCGAGCAAGAACCTCGTGCTGCTTGGCCCGGAGCACCAGTACGAGGCGCAAAGCGGTCTCACTGGAGAAGGCGGGCCGAACCATCGGACCCTCTGGCGCGTTGCCCCGGGCGACTATGCGCTGAAACCCGGCCAGGATACGGTTGAAGTGCGCCTGTCCGCGGGCGGGCGCGATGGGATCAGCGCCGAGAAGGTCTATACCTTTCATCGCGACAGCTACGTGATCGGCGTGACGTTGAGCGTGCGCAACGAAGGCTCCGCCACCGTGACGCCGTATGCCTATTACCAGCTGACGCACGACGGCAAGGAGGAGACCACCGGGAACTCCATGGCGCAGTCGTTCGGCGCGCGCAGCTTCACCGGCTATGCGGCCTACAGCAACGAGCACAAGTACCAGAAGGAGCCGCTCGAGGACATCGACAAGGGAAAAACCGACCTCGTCAAGCAGGCGGACAACGGCTGGCTTGCGTTCGTGCAGCATTACTTCGTCTCGGCGTGGCTGCCGGCGGAGGGGCAGCCGAGGGAATACGTATTGGAGAAGCGCGCCGACGGCCTGTACGCGGGCCGCGTCCTGGTTCCGCTAGCCACGCTCGCGCCGGGCGCGAGCGCGCGTGTCTCGGTCCCCATCTACGCGGGCCCGCAGGAGCAGCGCAGGCTGAAGACGGCTGCGCCGGGCCTCGATCTGGTGGTCGACTACGGCTGGCTCGCGATCATCGCCTGGCCGCTCTTCTGGCTGCTGGAGAAATTCCACGAGTTCTCCGGCAACTGGGGCGTGGCGATCATCCTGCTCACGGTGTTCATCAAGATTCTCTTTTTCCCGCTGTCCGCGGCGAGCTACAAGTCCATGGCGAAGATGAAGCTCATCACGCCGCGCCTGACGAAGATCCGCGAGATGTACGGAAACGACCGTCAGAAGATGAATCAGGCCATGATGGAGCTGTACAAGACCGAGAAGATCAACCCGCTTGGCGGCTGCTTCCCGATCCTGGTGCAGATTCCGGTGTTCATCGCGCTCTACTGGGTGCTCCTCGCCGCGATCGAGCTGCGCCACGCGCCCTTCGTCCTGTGGATCCACGATCTCTCGGCGCTCGACCCATACTTCGTGCTTCCCATCCTGATGACTGCCACGATGGTGCTGCAAACGCGCATGAATCCCACGCCGCCCGACCCGGTGCAGGCGAAGGTGATGCAGTTCATGCCGTTCGTTTTCAGCATCTTCTTCTTTTTCTTCCCTGCCGGGCTGGTGCTCTACTGGCTGGTGAACAACATCCTCTCCATCCTTCAGCAATGGCAGATCCAGCGCATGTTCCAGCGCGACAAACCTGCCCATGCCAAGCGGTGAGGTGGACGGCGACACGATCGTAGCGGTCGCGACGCCGAGCGGGCGTGGCGGCATCGGCATCGTGCGCCTGTCCGGGCCGCAGGTTGCGACGATCGCCCGGGAGTTGATCGGCCGGCTGCCCGCCGAACGCACTGCAACGTTCTGCGCTTTTCGCGATGCGCGAGGCGAGCCGCTGGACGAAGGAATCGCGCTGTATTTCGAAGCGCCGCGCTCCTTCACCGGGGAGCCCATGCTCGAGCTCCAGGGCCACGGCGGCGCAATTGTGATGCAGTCGCTGCTCGCCGCATGCATCGATGCCGGGGCACGGCTCGCCGAGCCCGGCGAGTTCACCAAGCGCGCATTCCTGAACGGCAAGCTGGATCTCGCGCAGGCCGAGGCGGTGGCCGATCTCATAGACGCGTCGAGCCGGGAGGCGGCCCGTTCTGCGCTGCGCTCGCTGTCAGGGGAGTTCTCGAGCGAGGTGAACGCGTCCGTCGCCCGGCTCGTGGCGCTGCGCGCGCTGGTCGAGGCGATGCTCGATTTCCCGGAGGAGGACGTTGAGGCATTGCACCGGGAGACGGCCTTGCGCATGCTCGACGAGGTGACGCAGGCGATTCGTGGCACGCTCGCCAAGAGCCGTAGCGGCAGCCTCTTGCGCGGCGGGGTCCACGTCGTGATCGCGGGGCGCCCGAACGTGGGAAAGTCGAGCCTCCTCAACCGGCTGGCGGGCGAGGAGCGCGCCATCGTCACGCCCGTCGCCGGGACCACTCGTGACGCGTTGCGCGAGTCGATCCAGATCGGCGGCGTGCCGCTTGTCCTCGTCGACACGGCGGGCTTGCGCCCGAGCGAGGACATCGTCGAGCGGCTCGGCATGGAGCGCACCGAGCTGGAGCTGGCGAAAGCCGACGTCGTGCTCGAAGTGCTCGACGCTTCCAAGCCCGCTTCGCGCTTGCAGCGCCTGCCGTCTGGCGTAGCGCGCATCACCGTCTACAACAAGATCGATCTGCTCGATGATCGGCAACGAGGCCGACTGGACTCGAGCGCCCTTGCGGTTTCCGCCACGAGCGGCGAGGGCCTCGATGCGCTGCGCGCGCGCATTCTCGAAGCGGCCGGCTGGTCCTCGAGTGCGGGCGAGACCGTGTATCTCGCTCGCGAGCGGCACGTGCGCGCATTGGAAAGCGCCCAGCAGCATCTGCAGGCCGCGGGACGCGAACTCGCCCGCTGGGAGATGTTCGCCGAGGAATTGCGCCTGGCGCAGAAGGCGCTCGGCCTCATTACCGGAGAAGTCACCGCGGACGACCTGCTCGGCGAGATTTTCGGGCGCTTCTGCATCGGCAAGTGAGACCCGCGCGCGACAGCTGGGTTAACCCGCTGCTGGCGCTCGCGTTTTGCGCTACGGCCGGCGCGCTCTTCCGCGTGCTTCACGTGCCGCTGCCGTGGATGCTCGGGCCGTTGCTTGCCATGGCGGCCGGCAATTTTGCCGGCGCCCGGCTTCGCGCCGTGCCGGGAGGCCGATCGGTTGGCCAGATCGTCATCGGCACCGCCCTGGGGCTTTATTTCACGCCAGTAGTGGCGCGCCAAGTGGCGTCTTTCTGGCCGCTCCTGATCTTCGCTGGAGTATTCGCCATTCTGCTGGGCGTGTTCTCGGGCTGGGTGCTAAGTCGCTTGGGTCAGACCGATGCGCGAACGGCCTTCTTTGCAAGTGTGCCGGGAGGTGCCGCGGAGATGACCATCCTCGGCGAGCGCTACGGCGCGCGCCCGGATCGCGTCGCGCTCGCCCAGTCGCTCCGCATCCTGATCGTCGTGATGGTCATTCCTTTTGCGCTGACCTATTCCGGCGTGCACGGCACCGATGCTTATGCGCCTGCGGCAACGCCAGTGGCCTACCCAGGCTTGGCCACGCTCCTGGGTCTTGCCACCATCGCGGGCGTCATCCTCGCCCGCACAGGCATGCCGAATGCCTTCATGTTCGGGCCCCTCGCCCTCGTCGTCGTGTTGACGGCTAACGAGGTGCAGTTCTCTTCCATCCCCGGCCCGATCTCTAACGCGGCGCAGGTTCTGATTGGCTGCGCTCTCGGTGAGCGCTTTGAACGCCGATCCCTCGCATCGGCGCCGCGGTACGTCGGCGCCACGCTGGCGAGCGTATTAGCCGCCATCGGCTGCTCAATGGCCTTCGCTGCGTTGCTCGGATGGGCGAGCCGCGTTCCGGTTGCCAGCCTGGTGCTCGCTACGGCGCCGGGTGGAATCGCAGAGATGTGCATCACCGCCAAGGTGTTGCAGCTCGGCGTGCCGCTGGTTACCGCTGCGCACGTGACGCGGGTGATCGTACTGATCACCACGACGGGACCGAGCTACCGTTTCGCGCGCCTTTGTATGAATCGCTTTCGCAGACGTAACACATTGTAATATCGTGGATTTATCCGGATGGCGGGGGGCGCCCGGCGGCTTCGCGCGCTGGGCCGGTGCTACAATCGGCGACGATTGTTTCCCTATTCGACCGGCCCAGCCCCGCTGGGCCGTTTGCCTTTCTGGAGCTAGGTTCCATGACCGCATCTGCAACCGCCCCGGCTGATCAATCCAACGCGCCAAGCTGGGTGCGCCACCGGGGCCTGCGCCAGTGGGTGGCGCAGATCGCCCAATTGGCAAAGCCCGAGCGCATCGTCTGGTGCGACGGCTCGCAGGCCGAGTACGAGCGCCTGTGCAACGAGCTGGTCGATGCGGGAACCTTCGTGCGCCTGAACGAGACTTTGCGCCCGCGCTCATTCCTCGCGCGCTCCCATCCGAGCGACGTGGCCCGCATGGAGGAGCGCACTTTCATCTGCAGCAAGGACAAGGAGGACGCGGGGCCGACCAACAACTGGATCGACCCGCGCGAGATGCGCGCGACGTTGAACCGCCTGTTCGATGGATGCATGCGCGGTCGCACCATGTACGTGCTGCCTTTCTCCATGGGCCCGATCGGATCGCACATCGCCCAAGTCGGCGTCGAAATTTCGGATTCCGCCTATGTGGCGGTCAGCATGCGGGTCATGACCCGAATGGGCCGCGCGGTAGCTGAATGGCTCGGCGAAGACGGCGCGTTCGTACCTTGCGTGCACTCCGTGGGCGCGCCGCTCGCAGCCGGGCAGAAGGACGTCCCCTGGCCTTCCAACGAGAAGGAAAAATGGATCGTCCATTTTCCGGAAACGCGCGAGATCTGGTCCTACGGATCGGGCTATGGCGGCAACGCCCTGCTCGGAAAGAAGTGCCTCGCGCTGCGTATCGCCTCAGTGATGGCGCGCGATGAAGGCTGGCTCGCCGAGCACATGCTGATCCTCGGAGTGGAGTCGCCCGCCGGGAAGAAAACCTACGTCGCGGCCGCGTTCCCGTCGGCATGTGGCAAGACCAATCTCGCGATGCTGATTCCCCCGGCGGCCTACAAGGGGTGGAAAGTCACCACCATCGGGGAAGACATCGCCTGGATCAAGCCAGGCAAGGACGGGCGCTTCCACGCGATAAACCCGGAAGCGGGATTGTTCGGAGTGGCGCCCGGAACCTCTGACCTCACCAACCCGAACGCGATGAAGATGCTTCACTCGAACGTCATCTTCACGAACGTGGCGATGACGCCGGAAGGCGATGTGTGGTGGGAGGGGATGACCGACGAGCCCCCGGCCCGGCTCATAGACTGGCAGGGCAAGGAATGGACGCCGGCGGACGGCAAAAAGGGCCGTCTGGCGGCGCATCCGAACGCGCGGTTCACCGTGCCCGCCTCGCAATGTCCCTCCATGGATCCGAGCTGGGAGGACCCTGCAGGCGTTCCTATTTCGGCCTTCATCTTTGGCGGCCGGCGCTCGAGCACCGTGCCTCTGGTCACCGAGGCGCCGAGCTGGGAGGAAGGCGTGTATATGGCGGCCACGCTCGGTTCGGAAACCACCGCGGCCATCACCGGCAAGGTCGGGGTAGTGCGGCGCGACCCGATGGCCATGCTTGCGTTCTGCGGTTACAACATGGGCGACTATTTCGCGCACTGGCTCAAGATGGGGCGCGCGGTGACCCAGGTGCCCAAAATATTCCGGGTCAACTGGTTCCGCCGCGATGCGAATGGCAAGTTCATCTGGCCTGGATACGGCGAGAACATGCGCGTGCTGCAGTGGATCGTGGATCGGTGCGAGGGCCGAGCGCAGGGCGTGCCTACGCCGCTTGGCGTAATGCCTCGCTTCGAAGACTTGAATTGGGCTGGTCTGGAGAAGGTGTCGAAGCAGCGCTACGAGCAGATCGCCGACGTAGATCGCACTGCGTGGCGCGATGAGCTGGCTTCCCACGACGAACTCTTTGGCAAGCTGGGTCGTCACTTGCCCTCGCCTCTCGAGGCGAGGCGCGGCGAGATGCACCAGAGACTTTCCGCATAGCAGCAATACGCGATTGTGCGCCGCAGCATTTCTGCTGCGGCTAGGTGTTCCACGTGAAACATTCGCCTGCGGGCGCGCTGCCTAGTTCGGCGGTGGCCGTTCGCGTATGATTCGCTCCCCTCATGGTTTTCCCGTCCGAGTTTGATGTCATCGTGGTCGGCGGCGGGCATGCCGGCACCGAGGCCGCGCTCGCGGCTGCCCGACTCGGCTGCCGAACGCTGCTTCTTACCCACAGCATCGAAACCTTGGGGCAGATGTCCTGCAATCCCTCGATTGGAGGCATCGGCAAAGGGCACTTGGTGAGGGAGATCGACGCGCTAGACGGCGCCATGGCCCTTGCCACCGATGAGGCGGGGATTCAGTTCCGGACGCTCAATTCCTCCAAAGGGCCCGCTGTGCGGGCCACGCGGGCCCAAGCGGACCGGGTGCTCTACAGGCAGGCGATCCGGCGTCGCCTCGAGGCCCAGCGCGGGCTCAGCGTCTTCCAGCAGGCCGTAGATGACATCTGGATCGAAGGCGAAGCTGCGGTAGGCGTAGTGACGCAGCTGGGCATCCGATTCCGGGCGAGGTCCATTGTCCTGACCACCGGGACGTTCCTTGGGGGGTTGGTGCACGTTGGCTTGTCCAACTACCGTGCCGGCAGGGCCGGCGACCCCGCGGCGATCACGCTCGCCGAGCGGCTGCGCGAACTTAACCTGCCGGTGGGCCGGCTGAAGACTGGAACCCCGCCGAGGCTCGACGGCCGGACGATCGACTTCTCCTCCTTCGCGGAGCAGCCGGGCGATTCACCGGAACCGGTGTTCTCCTTCCTTGGCGAGCGCAGCCAGCACCCGCGCCAGTTGCCCTGCTGGATTGGCCACACCAATGAGCAAACGCACGCCATCATCCGTGGCGCCCTGGACCGCTCCCCTATGTTCACCGGCGTCATCCAGGGGGTGGGGCCGCGCTACTGTCCCTCCATCGAAGACAAAATCCACCGCTTCGCGAACAAGTCGAGCCACCAGATCTTCCTCGAACCGGAAGGGCTCTCTACGAGCGAGATTTATCCCAACGGGATCTCCACGAGCCTGCCTTTCGACGTACAACTCGAGCTGGTGCACTCCATTCGCGGCCTGGAAAACGCCCACCTCTTGCGCCCCGGCTATGCGATCGAATACGACTACTTCGATCCGCGCCACCTACGGGCAAGCCTGGAGACGAAGTCGTTCCAAGGCTTGTTCTTTGCCGGCCAGATCAACGGCACCACCGGCTACGAAGAAGCGGGCGCCCAAGGGCTACTTGCAGGCATCAACGCTGGCCGGCGTGCGTTGGGCCTCGAGTGTTGGTGGCCTGCGCGCGACCAGGCCTACATGGGGGTACTCGTGGACGACCTGGTGACGCGAGGCGTTACGGAGCCGTATCGCATGTTCACGAGCCGCGCGGAATACCGCCTGATGCTGCGAGAAGACAACGCGGACCTCCGGCTTACGGAGACCGGCCGCAAGCTCGGGGTGGTAAGCGACACCCGCTGGGATGCGTTCAGCCGCAAACGCGACCTCATTGCCCGCGAGCAGGAGCGTCTGCGCACTACGTATGTAAGCACTAGCTTCCTGGAAAAAGTGCGTGCTATAGATCTTTTGCGCAGACCGGAGAGCACCTATGCCAGCGTGGTGGCATTGCCCGAGGCAGCCCCCGGTGTCGATAATGTCCAGGTCGCGGAGCAGGTAGAAATCCAGGCCAAGTACGAGGGCTACATCGCGCGCCAGAACCAAGAGATAGAGCGTCGCCGTTCCTCGGAAGAAATGCCTTTGCCCCCGGAGCTGGATTTCCGCGAAATACCCGGGCTATCCCACGAGGTCCAGCAACTTCTGAATCGTCACCGGCCGCAAACGCTGGGCCAGGCCTCTCGCCTCGCGGGAATCACGCCAGCAGCCGTATCGCTTCTGCTCGTATGGCTGAAGCGCGGGTTCAAAGCGCAAAAAAAGAAAATCGCATGACGCCCGGCGCGCTGCTCGAGCGTGGACTCGAGCAACTGGCGCTCGGAATGCCGAGCCGCGCGTGCGAGAAGCTGCTGAGCTACATCGAGCTGATCGCGAAGTGGAACCGGACCTACAACCTCACGGCGATTCGAGAGCCGGCCAAGATGGTGACGCACCATTTGCTCGACTGCCTCGCGGTCGTGCCGCATTTGCCCATGGGCGCGTCCGGCCGTCTCGCCGACGCGGGTTCCGGCGCTGGACTGCCCGGCGTCCCGCTCGCCATAGCGCGCCCGGAATGGCATGTGACGTTGAACGAGGCGAGCGAGAAGAAGGCCGCGTTCCTGCGGCAGGCGGCCATAGAACTGAAGCTCGATAACGTTTCGGTGCACTGCGCGCGCGTGGAGACGTGGCGTCCTGATGCGAAGTTCGCCGTCGTGATTTCGCGTGCCTTCGCGGAAATCGCGCGCTTTTTTGATTGCTGCCGCCATCTGCTTGCGCCCGCCGGCTCGCTCGCCGCGATGAAAGGCGCTTACCCGGCGGACGAGCTTTCGCACCTGCCCGCCGCCTGCGAGTGCGGCCGCGCGATACCGATCACGGTTCCGTACCTTCGCGCGCAGCGGCATCTCGTGCTATGCCGGGTCACGCCATGAGCGCAGCGCGCGTCGTCGCCGTCGTGAACCAGAAGGGCGGCGTAGGAAAGACCACGACCAGCGTGAATCTGGCCGCGGCGCTGGCGCAATCCGGCCGCCGGGTCCTGCTCGTCGACCTCGACCCGCAGGGCAATGCCACGATGGGCAGCGGCGTGGACAAGCGGCCGCTCGCGAGGACCGTCTACCATGTCTTGCTCGGCCTCGGCGAGCTCGCGTCCGTCCGCGTGCGCGCAGAGGGTGCCGGCTACGACTTGTTGCCGGCAAACCGCGAGCTCGCCGGCGCCGAGGTGGAGCTGGTCGAATTGCCCGCGCGGGAGACGCGCTTGCGCGCCGCCCTGGACCGTGTCGCGAGCGAATATGACTTCATCCTCATTGACTGCCCGCCGTCTCTCAGCCTCCTTACGGTGAATGCTTTGACCGCAGCACAGTGCGTCCTCATTCCGATGCAGTGCGAGTACTACGCTTTGGAAGGTCTCTCCGACCTCGTGGCGACAATCAAGCGCGTGCGCGCGAACCTGAACGCACGGCTCGAGATCGCGGGCCTCCTGCGCACCATGTACGACCCGCGCAACATGCTCTCGCAACAGGTATCGGCGCAGCTGGAAGAGCATTTCGGCGACAAAGTTTTCCGCACTCTCGTGCCGCGCAATGTGCGCCTTGCCGAAGCGCCCAGCCACGGCATACCCGGCGTGCTCTGGGACGCGAGCTCGAAGGGCGCGCAGGCCTACGTCGGGCTGGCACAGGAAATCCTCGCCCAGGGACAAGGCGCATGAGCCGGCCAAAGGGGCTCGGCCGCGGGCTCGACGCCTTGCTTGGCGCGGGCGGCGGCGACGAGGCACCGCGCGAAACGCTGACGACGCTGCCGGTCGGTCGCATCCGCCCGGGACGCTATCAGCCGCGCACGAAGATGGATCAGCAGGCGCTCGCCGAGCTGGCCGCCTCGATCCGCTCGCAAGGCTTGATGCAGCCCGTGCTCGTGCGACCGGTCGAGCGCGACCGGTACGAGCTCATCGCCGGCGAGCGGCGCTGGCGCGCCGCGCAGATGGCGGGGCTGGAGGACGTCCCGGCGCTCATCCGCGAGGTGCCCGACGACGCCGCGCTGGCCATGTCTCTTATCGAGAACATTCAGCGCGAGAACCTCAATCCCATGGAGGAAGCCGCCGGGGTCAATCGCCTGGTGGAAGAGTTCAGGATGACGCACGAGCAGGCCGCAGACGCGGTAGGCCGCTCGCGCAGCGCCACGACGAACCTGTTGCGGCTCCTCAAGCTGGCGAAGCCGGTGCAGGAGATGCTCATGGAAGGCGCGCTGGAGATGGGCCACGCGCGCGCGCTGCTTGCCCTCGACGGCGCACGCCAGATCGAAGCTGCGAATCGCGTGGCCGCACGGCGCCTTTCCGTGCGCGACACCGAAACGCTCGTGCAGCAGATGTTGCGCGGCCCGGCGGCCCGCGCCCGGCGCAAAATCGACCGCGACCTCGCCCGCCTCGAGGAAGAAGTTTCCGAACGGCTCGGCACGACCGTGGAGATCCGCGCGGCGCGCAAGGGCACCGGCAAGCTGGTGCTGCATTACTCGAGCCTGGAGCACCTCGAGCAGCTGCTGAAGAAGCTCCGCTGAGCGCACTTTGCGCTATACTTTGCGGGCTTCGCCGGGCGCGGAGAAATGCGTAGCATGCTTCGCCGCCTGAGCAAGCCCATCCGCACCGTAATGCGCTGGCAGGCAGCGGCAACGCTTGCGATGACGCTCATGGCTGCGCTGGCGCTGGGCATGCATGGCGCAATCTCGGCGGCCGCAGGCGGCGCAATAAGCCTGTTTGCCGGCGCGGTTGCGGGATGGGTGGCTTCGAGGAGCCACGGGGGATCCGCAGGGGGGGTTCTGGTTGGCGCGTTGAGGGCCGAGGCCATCAAGATCGGCGTCTCCGTGCTCCTGCTGTGGCTGGTGTTGAAGAACTACGACCAGGCGATCGTCGGCGTGTTCGTCGGATCGTTCGTCGTGACGATGCTGATTTTCACAATGGCGTTCTTTGTTCGCGAATACTGACCTGCCCTAGCCATGGCCGCTGACACCGAGCTCACGCCCTCCGGATACATCCAGCACCACCTGACGTTCTTCTCCAAGCCGCTCGCCGGCGAGGACAGCGGCTTCTGGGTGCTGAACGTCGACTCCCTGGTCGTGTCGATTCTGCTCGGCATCGTCGGCGTCGGCTTCATCTGGTGGGTGGTGCGTGGCGCGACTTCCGGCGTGCCCAACCGGCGCCAGGCGCTGGTCGAGCTGCTCATCGATTTCGTCGACGAGCAGGCCAAGGGCATCTTCCATCACGGCGACCGCCATCGCTTCGTGGCGCCGCTCGCGCTCACCGTGTTCGTCTGGGTGGTGCTGATGAACGCGATGGATTTCCTGCCCGCCGACTGGATCGAGCTCGGCACGCGTCACGTCTCGGAGCACGGCTTTCGCGTGGTGCCCACCGCCGACGTGAACACGACGTTCGCGCTTTCCATTTCCGTGCTCGTGCTCACCGTGTATTTCTCGATTTCGGTGAAGGGCCTCGGAGGATGGCTGCACGAGCTTTTCTGCGCGCCCTTCGGCGCACACCCGCTCCTCTGGCCGGCGAACTTCGCCTTCCAGCTCGTCGAGTACGTCTCGAAGACCCTGTCACATTCGCTGCGCCTGTTCGGAAACATGTACGCGGGCGAGATCCTGTTCCTGCTCCTGTGGATGTGGGCCGCGACCGGCGTCGCGGGCACGATCTTCGGAGCGGTGCTCGGACTGGGCTGGGCGATCTTCCACATCCTGATCGTGCTGCTGCAGGCCTACATCTTCATGATGCTGACCATCGTGTACATCGCGATGGCGCACGAACACCACTAAATCGCAACGTACGCAAAGAAAGGGAAAACCCCATGGATAAGCTTCAACTGCTCGCGATGGTCCAGGCCTACACCGGCATCGGCGTGGGACTGATGATCGGGCTCGGCGCCGCGGGCGCCTGCATCGGCGTCGGAATCATGTGCAGCCGCTTCCTCGAGGCCGCGGCGCGCCAGCCCGAGCTGACGAATGCCCTGCAGGGCAAGGTGTTCCTGCTGCTCGGCCTGATCGACGCTTCGTTCATCATCGGCCTGGGCATTGCGATGTTCTTCGCGTTCGCGAACCCGCTCGCCACGGCTTTCCGCTAGTGCAGGAGCCCCAGGGGGCAGCATGAACCTGAACTTCACGCTAATCGCGGAGGCCATCGCTTTCTCCGCGTTCATCTGGTTCACGGTGCGATTCGTGTGGCCGCCGATGCTGCGCGCCATAGAGGCGCGCCAGAAGACCATCGCCGACGGCCTGGCTGCCGCCGAGCAGGGCCGCAAGTCGCTCGAGGTATCGAGCCGCCAGGCCGATGAGGAGCTGCGCAAGGCGCGCGAGCGGGCGAGCGAGCTGCTCTCCCAAGCCGACAAACGGGTGGCGCAGATGATCGAGGAAGCCAAGAGCGCGGCGAAGGAAGAGGGCAACCGCGAGAAGGCCGCCGCCCGCGCCGAGATCGAGCAGGAGGTCTCGCGCGCACGCGAGCAGCTGCGCGACCAGGTCGCCGCGCTGGCCGTGGCCGGGGCCGAGAAGATCCTGCGCCGCGAAGTCGACGCCAAGGCCCACTCCGATCTGCTCGACTCCATCAAGCGGCAGCTCTAGCCGGCGATGGCTGAACCAAGCACCGTAGCCAGGCCTTACGCCGAGGCGGCTTTTCGCCTGGCTGACGACAAGGGCGCCCTGGCGGAGTGGTCGGGCATGCTTGCCGCGCTGGCCGCGGTGGCGGCCGACGATCGCGTGCGCGCGGCGGTCGCCGACCCGAAGCTCTCGGACGCGCAGACTGCGGGCGTGTTCATCTCCATCCTGGCTGGAAAGCTCAACGGCGATGCGGAGAATTTCGTGCGCGTGCTGGCGGAGAACCGGCGGCTGGATCTGTTGCCCGAGATCAACGCCCAGTACGACCTGCTGAAGAACGAGCGGGAGGGCGTGATCGAGGCCGCGGTGTTCACGGCGTTCGAGCTCTCCGAGGGGCAGGCGACGGACCTCGTGCAGCGGCTGGAAAAGAAGACCGGCCGCCGGATCAAGCCTCGTTTTGAAGTGGATTCCTCCCTCATCGCTGGCGTCAAGGTCGTGCTGGGAGACAAGGTCATCGATGCTTCGGCGCGCGCGCAGCTCGACGCGCTCGAGGCGGCATTGAAAGCTTAAGGAGCGCTCATGCAACTCAACCCGTCCGAAATCTCGGAACTCATCAAGAGCCGGATCCAGAACCTGGATGCCGGCGCGCAGATGCGCACGCAGGGCACCGTGGTATCGGTGACCGACGGCATCTGCCGCATCCATGGGCTTTCCGATGTGATGCAGGGCGAGATGCTGGAATTCCCGAAGGACACCTTCGGCCTCGCGCTCAACCTGGAGCGCGACTCCGTCGGCGCGGTGATTCTCGGCGAGTACACACACATCACCGAGGGCGACGTGGTCAAGACGACCGGCAAGATCCTGTCCGTGCCGATCGGACCCGAGCTTCTCGGGCGGGTGGTGAATTCGCTCGGCCAGCCGATCGACGGCAAGGGCCCGATCAACGCCAAGCTGACCGACGTGATCGAGAAGGTCGCGCCCGGCGTGATTGCGCGCCAGTCGGTTTCCCAGCCCGTGCAGACGGGCCTGAAGGCGATCGACGCCATGGTGCCGGTAGGCCGCGGGCAGCGCGAGCTCATCATCGGCGACCGCCAGACCGGCAAGACCGCCGTAGCGGTCGACACCATCATCAACCAGAAGGGCAAGGACCTCTTCTGCGTGTACGTCGCGATCGGCCAGAAGGCCTCCACCATCGCCAACGTGGTGCGCAAGCTCGAGGAGCACGGCGCCATGGCGTACACGATCGTCGTGGCGGCGTCCGCCTCCGAGTCGGCGGCGATGCAATACATCGCGCCTTATTCCGGATGCACCATGGGTGAATACTTCCGCGATCGCGGACAGGACGCGCTCATCATCTACGACGACCTGACCAAGCAGGCCTGGGCGTATCGCCAGGTGTCGCTGCTCCTGCGGCGGCCGCCGGGGCGTGAGGCGTATCCTGGCGATGTCTTCTACCTGCACTCGCGCCTGCTGGAGCGCGCCGCGCGCGTCAATCCCGAGTACGTCGAGAAGTTCACCAAGGGCGCGGTGAAGGGCAAGACGGGCTCGCTGACTGCGCTGCCGGTGATCGAAACCCAGGCAGGCGACGTCACGGCTTTCGTTCCGACCAACGTCATCTCCATCACCGACGGCCAGATCTTCCTGGAGACCGACCTCTTCAACGCGGGCATCCGGCCGGCCATCAACGCCGGCATCCCGGTGTCCCGCGTGGGCGGTGCCGCGCAGACCAAGATCATGAAGCGGCGCGATACCGGTGGCGGCGTGCGCCTCGCGCTCGCGCAGTACCGCGAGCTTGCGGCGTTCGCGCAGTTCGCAAGCGACCTCGACGAGGCCACGCGCAAGCAGCTCGAGCGCGGGCGCATGGTCACCGAGCTCATGAAGCAGCCGCAGTACCAGCCGCTTCAGGTCTGGGAGATGGCGCTCACGCTATTCGCGGTGAACAACGGCTACTTCGACGACATCGACGTCAAGAAGGCGCTCGCGGCCGAGAAGTCCATGCGCGACCACCTAAAGAGCAAATACGCGGCGCTGGTGAAGGTCATGGAGGACAAGAAGGACCTGTCGGCCGACGACGAGAAGGCGCTGAAGGCGGCGATCGAGGACTGGAAGAAGAACGGCAGCTACTGATGCCCGGCACCAAGGAAATTCGGATGAAGATCCGGAGTGTGCAGAACACCCGGAAAATCACCAAGGCGATGGAGATGGTCGCCGCCTCGAAGATGCGCAAGGCGCAGGACCGCATGCGCCAGGCGCGCCCCTACGGGGAAAAGATCCGCAACGTGGCCGCGCACATCTCGCACGCCAACCCCGAATACCGCCACCCGTTCATCGTCTCGCGCGATACCGTGAAGCGCGTCGGCATCATTGTGGTGACCACCGACAAGGGGTTGTGCGGCGCTCTGAACACCAACCTGCTGCGCATGGTGCTGAACCAGTACAAGGAATGGCAGTCGCAGGGCGAGGAGATCGAGGTTTGCGCGATCGGCAACAAGGGCCTCGGCTTCATGCAGCGCCTGGGCGCCAACATCGTCTCGCAAGCCACGCAGCTCGGCGACCGCCCGCAGATGGATCGGTTGATCGGCGCAGTCAAGGTCATGCTGGATGGCTATACCACCGACCGCTTCGATCGCCTGATGCTCGCCTACAACCGCTTCATCAACACCATGAAGCAGGAGCCGGTCGTGGAGCAGCTTCTGCCGCTCTCGGGGGAGCGCCTGGGCACGCCGGAAACCGTCTGGGACTATATCTACGAGCCCGAGGCGCGCGCGGTTCTCGACCAAGTCATGACCCGCTACATCGAGGCGATCATCTTCCAGGCGGTGGCGGAAAACATGGCCTCCGAGCAGTCGGCGCGCATGGTCGCCATGAAATCGGCCTCGGACAACGCCGCCACGCTGATCGACGAGCTGACACTGATCTACAACAAGAACCGCCAGGCGGCGATCACCAAAGAGCTTTCAGAAATCGTCGGCGGCGCAGCCGCCGTCTAAAGGGAACGCATATGGCACAAGCAAGCGGTACGCAAAGTCAGGGCACCATCGTCCAGTGCATCGGCGCGGTCACGGACATTCAGTTCGACCGCGAGAGCATGCCCGGCATCTACGACGCGCTCCTGCTGGTCGAGGACCCCAACAACCCGCTGGTCGAGAAAGACCTCACTTTCGAAGTGGAGCAGCAGCTCGGCGACGGCGTGGTGCGCTGCATCGCGCTCGGCTCCTCCGACGGCCTGCGCCGCGGCATGAAGGTGCGCTCCACGGGCGGACCGATCTCGGTGCCCGTCGGCAAAGGGACGCTCGGCCGCATCATGAACGTGCTGGGACGCCCCATCGACGACGTCGGCCCGATCAAGTCCGACAAGAAGCGCTCGATCCACCAGATCGCGCCGAAATTCGACGAGCTGTCGCCCTCGGTGGAGCTGCTGGAGACGGGCATCAAGGTGATCGACCTCATTTGCCCGTTCGCCAAGGGCGGAAAGATCGGCCTGTTCGGCGGCGCCGGGGTCGGCAAGACGGTGAACATGCTCGAGCTCATCAACAACATCGCCACGCAGCACTCGGGCCTGTCGGTGTTCGCGGGCGTCGGGGAGCGCACGCGCGAAGGCAACGACTTCTACCATGAGATGACCGAGGCGGGCGTCGTCAAGCTGGACAACCTCACCGAGTCGAAGGTGGCCATGGTGTTCGGACAGATGAACGAGCCGCCGGGCAACCGCCTGCGCGTCGCGCTCACCGGGTTGACCATGGCGGAGGACTTCCGCGACGAGGGACGCGACATCCTCTTTTTCGTCGACAACATCTACCGTTTCACGCTCGCCGGCACCGAGGTCTCGGCCCTGCTCGGAAGGATGCCTTCCGCGGTCGGCTATCAGCCCACGCTCGCCGAGGAGATGGGCCGCCTGCAGGAGCGCATTACCTCGACCAAGACGGGCTCCATTACGTCCATCCAGGCGGTCTACGTCCCGGCGGACGACCTCACCGACCCGTCGCCCGCCACGACGTTCGGCCACCTGGACGCGACTGTCGTGCTCTCGCGGGACATTGCCGCGCTCGGCATCTACCCCGCCGTGGATCCGCTCGATTCGACCTCGCGCCAGGTGGATCCCAACACGATCGGCGAAGAGCACTACAACACCACGCGCGCCGTGCAGGCCACGCTGCAGCGCTACAAGGAGCTGCGCGACATCATCGCCATCCTGGGGATGGACGAGCTCTCGCCCGAAGACAAGCTCGCCGTGGCGCGCGCGCGCAAGATCCAGCGCTTCCTCTCGCAGCCATTCACCGTGGCGCAGAACTTCACCGGCACCCCGGGCAAGTACGTCTCGCTGAAGGACACGATCAAGGGCTTCAACATGATCGTCAACGGCGAGTGCGACGCGCTTCCCGAGCAGGCGTTCTACATGGTCGGCACCATCGAAGAAGCCTTCGAGAAGGCGAAGAGTCTCAAGTAATGGCCAACGCTACGCTGCATGTGGACGTGGTGAGCGCCGAGGAGTCGATTTTTTCCGGCGAAGCCGAGTTCGTCGTCCTCCCCGGAGAAGCCGGCGAGCTCGGTATTTATCCGCGCCACACGCCGCTCATCACGCGCATTCGGCCAGGCGCGGTGCGCATCACGCCGCCGGGCGGGGGAGAAGAGCAGCTCATCTTCGTCGCGGGCGGCATTCTTGAAGTGCAGCCGAAGGTCATCACCGTTCTCGCCGACACGGCCATTCGCGGCCAGGACCTCGACGAGGCTAAGGCGCAGGAAGCGCTCAAGCGCGCGGAAGAGGCCCGCCGCACCGCCACCAGCAAGCAGGAAATCGCCACGGTGGAGGGCGAGCTCGCCATGCTCGCGGCCCAGCTCGCGGCAATTCGCAGGCTGCGAAAAAAATAAACTCAAGAAAATCATCGCGCCGTAGCGCCGGCCGCGACGCGTGTAGCAACTCCGCGACTTGAAATAATCCGCAGTTTCTCCAAGATAGTCCGCGCAGACTAGATCGACCCACCAACGCCGGCGCGCGGCCGCTGAAACAATGGCGCCGTCAGCGTAGGAGAGCCGCGCATGAAACACATCCTCGATTCCTCTTTCCGATACAAGCCGAGCTTCGACACCGACGTGCGCAAGACCTTCGAGCGCGTACGCCGCCAGCAGCAGACCAAGGTACGCGAGCAATCCAGGCCAGGGCCGGACGCGAAGGCGAGCGACGGCGCCGTGCGCGTGAAAGTCCTCCAGCTCGACCAGCTCAAGAAGGCGAACGGCAGCTAGCTTCAGCCGCCGGCGTGGCAGCGCGGCTATGGTCTATAGTCGCGCGCCATGGTCGACCTGCTCGTCATCGGCGGCGGCATCAATGGCGCGGGCATCGCGCGGGACGCCGCAGGCCGCGGCCTTTCCGTGGTGCTCGCGGAGCGCGGCGATCTCGGGGGGGCAACGTCGTCTTCCTCCTCCAAGCTGATCCATGGCGGCCTGCGTTACCTGGAGCAGTATGAATTCCGCCTGGTAGGCGAGGCGCTGGCCGAGCGCGAGATCCTGCTGCGCACGGCGGCGCATCTGGTGCACCCGGCGACTTTCGTCATGCCTCACGTGCCGGGCCTGCGCCCGCGCTGGATGATCCGTGCCGGGCTTTTCCTGTACGACCACCTGGCGCGCCGGTCCCTGTTGCCCGCTTCCCGAGCCATCAGGCTCGACGCCATGCCCTATGGATCGGGCCTGAAGCCGGGGTTTCGCCGCGGCTTTTGCTACGCCGATTGCAGCGTCGACGATGCGCGCCTGGTGGTCTGCAATGCCGCAGACGCGGCTGCGCGCGGCGCGCGCGTGCTGGTGCGCACGGAATGCCTTTCCGCGCTCCCCGATGGCCACGGCTGGCGAGCGACCCTGTCCAGCGGCGAAGTCCTGAGCGCTCGCGTCATCGTGAACGCGGCCGGCCCTTGGGTGAAGGAAGTGCTGAACGAGCGCCTGGGCGTGAGCAGTACCGAGAATGTCAGGCTCGTCAAGGGCAGCCACATCGTGGTGCCGCGGCTCTACGAAGGCGACCACGCCTTCATTCTGCAAAACGACGACCGCCGCGTGGTCTTCATGATTCCGTTCCAGACGCGCTTCACCCTGATCGGAACGACTGACGTTACGATCAGCGCCCCGGATCGCCCGGTAGCCAGTCCGGAGGAGATCGAATACCTGTGCCGTGCAGTGAACCGCTATGTCCGCAACGAGGTAGCGCCGCGGCAGGTGCTATGGAGCTACTCCGGCGTGCGTCCGCTTCACGACGACGGGAGCACGGACCCGTCTGCGATCACTCGCGACTACGTCCTGCAACTCGACCATGCCGGCGGAGGCGACGTGCTGTCCGTCTTTGGGGGCAAAATAACCACGTATCGGAGGCTCGCGGAGCATGCGCTGGACAAGCTGAAGCCGCATTTCCCGGAAATGAAAGGCGCGTGGACGGCCGCTGAGCCGCTCGCCGGAAGCCGGTTTTCGTCTTCGGAAGAGGCCAAGCGCAAGCTGCTCGAGCGCTATCCTCGCTTGCCGGCGGAGGAAGTTCTGGAAGTATTCGCGCGGCATGGCGCGCTTGCGGCGCAGGTGCTGGGAGACGGCGAGCTGGGCGAGCGTTACGGCGGCGGCTTGACCGAACGCGAAGTACGTTACTTCGTCGAGCGCGAATGGGCTTCCACCGCCGAGGACGTCCTGTGGCGACGCTCGAAGGCGGGCTTGCAGATGAGTGAGCGCCAGCGTGCGCGCGTAGCGCAAGTGCTGCACGGATGAAGCCCCTGGCCGTGCTGGACCCGAAGGACATTGCCATGGTGCTCGTGGACATCGACGACACGCTGACTACGCATGGGGTCCTTACATCCGAGGCCTACAGCGCGCTTGAGCGGCTGCATGCGGCGGGAAAGCGCGTAGTGCCGGTCACCGGCCGTCCGGCGGGATGGTGCGACCATATTGCGCGGATGTGGCCCGTGGATGCGGTGGTAGGGGAGAACGGCGCCTTCTACTTCTCGTTCCACGACGGACGCCTGCACAAGCGCTTCCATGCGCATGCCGCGCTGCTCGCCGACAATCGCGCTCGCCTCGACGCCGTGGCTGCGGAAGTGCTGCGCAGCGTCCCCGGCAGCGCTCTTGCATCGGACCAGCCGTATCGCGCGACGGATCTGGCCATCGACTACTGCGAGGACGTGGCGCCATTGCCTATGGCCGCGGCGCAGCGCATTGCCGCCATCATGCGCGAAGCCGGCCTCACCGCGAAGATCAGCTCGATCCACGTCAATGGCTGGCTGGGAAACTACGACAAGCTCTCCACGACTCGCCTGCTGCTCGCCGAGCGCTTCGGCGTGGACCTGGGTGCCGGCAATTCGAGCATCGTGTTCGCCGGCGATTCGCCCAACGACGCGCCCATGTTCGAATTCTTCGACAATTCGGTCGGCGTGGCGAACGTGCAGCGGTTCGATGGGCTGCTCGTCAACAAGCCGAAATACGTCACGAGCGCGTCCTGCGGCGCGGGGTTTGCCGAGCTCGCCGCGCACTTGCTGCGCTGATGCACTGGTGGCTCGCATACCTTGCCATCGGCGCCCTGGCCGGGTTCATCGCCGGGCTGCTGGGTATCGGCGGCGGCGCCGTGATCGTGCCGCTTCTCGTGTTTGCGTTCACGGCCCAAGGCGTGCCAGAGGCGCACCTGCTGCACCTCGCCCTCGCTACGACCATGGCCACCATCGTGTTCACCTCGATCTCGAGCGCACGGGCTCATCATGCGCACGGCTCGGTCGACTGGGCCATGGCGCGCATCATGGTGCCCGGGATGCTGGCGGGCGCGTTCGTGGCGGCGCTGATTGCAGGCATGGTAGCTACCCGGCCGCTCGCGATCGTCTTTACCGCGCTCATCTTCGTCGCCGCCACCCAGGTGATCCTCGACTTGCGGCCAAAGACCACGCGTGCCATCCCGGGGCCCGCGGGCGTCTTCGCCGCGGCATCCGTCATCGGCGCGATCTCGAGCGTGCTCGCCGTGGGCGGGGCGTTCCTCACGATTCCCTTCCTGGCATGGTGCAATGTCCCGCTTCGCCGGGCCATCGGCACGGCAGCGGCGAACGGCTTTCCCATCGCCTTAGCCGGCACCGCCGCGTACGTCCTCCAAGGATGGCGGGTGCCGGATCTGCCGGACGGCACGCTCGGCTACGTCTATCTGCCCGCGCTCGCGTTGATCGCGGCAAGCAGCATGTTCACGGCGCCCGCAGGCGCCAAGCTCGCCCATCGCATGCCGGTAAAGAAGCTGCGCGTAGTGCTCGCTTTGATCTTGTACGCACTGGCGATCCGCTTGCTGGCCCGCTTGTGGTGAAGGATTGACGCAGCGTCGCTGTCTGGCGACACGCTAATCATTGCAGCGCAGGAAGTGTGTCACACGGAAAACCGAGCGTGGCCCCTATAGTGAGTCCATGCGCGCATTGGTTTTCATCGGGCTATTCCTCACGCAGCTTCCCGGCTGGGCGCAGCCGGCCGGCGAGCCTTCTCCCGCGGCGGTGCCGCGGGCCGACTTTGCCGCGCTCGACCGGAACAAGGACGGCTTCCTGAGCAAGCTCGAAGCCGCCGGCGATCGCGAGATCGCGAAGCGCTTCTCCACCTTCGATGCCGACGGCGATGGACGACTGTCGGAAGCGGAATACATCTACGCGAAGCAGGATAACGAGCGCCGCATCCTGCGCGACGCGGCTTTGACGGCGCGCGTGAAGGCCGCGCTTCTCGCCGAGAAGGGGATCCCGTCTCTCTCCATCTCGGTAGAGACCTATGAAGGCCAGGTGCAGCTTTCCGGGTTCGTGCCTGCCCCGGACATCGTCTCGCGCGCAGGCCGGGTGACGGCCGGCGTGAGCGGCGTGCGCACCGTGCACAACAACATTGCGGTGAAGTAGCGGTTTCATCGTCCGCGGCCGGTGGCGGCGCGGCTGCATGATAGATTCACCGGATGCCAGGACCCCTATCCGGGATGCGCGTGCTCGATCTTTCGCGCGTGCTTGCGGCGCCATGGGCAAGCCAGAACCTCGCCGACCTCGGCGCGGAGGTCATCAAGGTCGAGCGTCCCAAGGTCGGGGACGACTCGCGGGCCTTCGGCCCGCCGTGGGTGAAGGACGCGCAAGGCCGCGACTCGAAGGACTCGGCTTATTTCACTTCGGCGAACCGCGGCAAGAAGTCGATTACCGTCGATCTGTCGAAGCCGGGAGGCCAGGTGCTCGTACGCGCGCTGGCCGAAAAGTCCGATGTCCTCCTCGAGAATTACAAGTACGGCGATTTGGAGCGTTACGGCCTGGGTTTTTCACAGCTACACGAGCTCAATCCCCGCCTCGTGTACTGCTCGGTGACCGGGTTCGGCCAGACGGGTCCCTACAAGGAAAGGCCCGGCTACGATTTCATGATCCAGGGCATGGGCGGGATGATGAGCGTCACCGGCGAGCCCGATGGCGCGCCCGGCGGCGGGCCGCAGCGCGCCGGCGTGCCGATCGCGGACATTATCACCGGCATGTACGCGTCCATCGCGGTCTGCGCGGCGCTCGTGCATCGCGAGCGCTCGGGGAAGGGCCAGCATCTGGACCTGGCACTGCTCGATTCGCAGATCGCGCTCCTTGCCTACCAGAACACCAATTACTTCGCGACGGGGAAGCCGCCGCGGCGCATCGGCAATCTGCATCCCAACATCGTGCCGTACCAGCCCTTTCGCACTTCCGACGGCGAGGTGATCCTCGCCTGCGGCAACGACAACCTTTTCCGCAAGTTCTGCGAGGCGGCGGGTCGCCCCGAGCTCGCGAAGGACGAGCGCTTCGCCACGAATGGCAAGCGGGTGGAAAACCGCGCGCAGATCACCGCCGTGCTGCAGGACCTCTTTCTCAAGCGGACCAAGCGCGAATGGATCGAGCTGCTCGATTCCGCCGGGGTGCCGAACGGTCCGATCAACGATGTCGCACAGGTCTTCGAGGAGCCCCAAGTGCAGGCGCGCGGCGTCAAGATCGAACTCGAGCATGCCGTGGCGGGAAAGCTGCCCATGGTGGCGAGCCCGATGCGCTTCTCGGACACGGCGCTCGAATACAAGCTTCCGCCGCCGCTTCTCGGGCAGCATACCGACGAAGTCTTGCGGGGAATCCTGGGCCAGAGCGACAGCCAGATCGCGAAGTTGCGCGCCGACGGCGTAATTTGACCGTTTGGTTTAGCATATGGGCCGATTTCCTGAGGAGGAGACCGTATGACCACGACAAGACGTGCGGCCATCGTGGCCGCGATGCTCTCGGCGATCAGTTTCACGGCGTTCGCCGCCCCCACCACCCTTCGCGCTTCGCACCAATTCCCCGGCGGCAAGGGCGATGTGCGCGACGACATGGTGCAGATGATCGCCAAGGAAGCCAAGGACGCGAACGTTGACCTGACCATTCAGGTCTACCCGGGCGCTTCGCTCTTCAAGCCGAACCAGCAGTGGAACGCCATGGTGGACGGCCAGCTCGACATCTCGCTTTTCCCGCTGGACTACGCGAGCGGCAAGGTGCCGACCTTCAGCGCGACCCTGATGCCTGGCCTCATCCGCAGCCAGGACCGCGCGAAACGCGTCAACGACTCGCAATTCATGAAGGATGTGCGCGCGGAAATCGAGAAGCACGGCGTCATCGTTCTGTCCGACGCGTGGTTTGCCGGCGGCATGGCGGCGAAGCAGAAGTGCATCCAGAAGCCGGCCGACCTGAAGGGCATGAAATTCCGCGCGGCCGGCCCGACGTTTGCCGCCATGTGGGAGGCCGCTGGCGCCAGCATCGTCACGCCGCCGTCCAACGAGATCTATAACGCATTCCAGACGGGCGTCGTCAACGCAACCGATACGAGTCTCGGCACCTTCGCCTCTACGCGCCTCTACGAGGTGACGGACTGCCTCACCGGCCCCGGAAACAACGCGCTGTGGTTCATGTACGAGCCGGTGCTGATGTCGAAGAAGGCATTCAGCCGGCTGAGCAAGCAGCAGCAGGACGTGATCCTGAAAGCCGGCAAAAAAGCGCAGGCGTACTACGAAGGCAAGGCCGATCAGGTCAATGCCGAGGCGATCAAGGCCTTCGAGGACCACAAGGTGAAGGTCATTACCCTCAGCGACGCCGAGTACAACGAGTGGCTCGCAGTCGCGAAGAAAAGCGCGTACGCGAAGTTCGCCAAGGATGTGCCGAACGGCCAGAAGCTGATCGACGAAGCGCTGTCGGTCAAATAACAACGATGCCCGGCGGCGGGCCGTAGCGGCCCGCCAGCTGTGCCGCCCATGGATACATTCATTCGGGGAGTGAACCTTGCCTCGCGCATCGCGGGCGTAGTGGCTGCCGCCCTGATTGCGCTCGGCGTAGTCATCATCATCGACATCGTCGTTGAGCGCTACGGTCTGGGCCGCACCACGATCTGGCAGCTGGACGTCGTGACCTACAGCATCGTTTCGGCAACGTTCATCGGCAGCGCTTATGTGCTCATGACCCGTGGCCACGTGAACGTCGATGTGCTGCCACTCTATCTCGGCGAGCGCGCGCGCTACCGTCTGGCGGTCTTTACGACGCTCCTCGGGCTGGCGTTCTGCGTGGTGCTGTTGGCTGCGTGCACCGTGTACTGGTACCAGGCGTGGGCCGGGAATTGGCGATCGGACACCGTATGGCGCGCGCGGCTCTGGATTCCCTACAGCGCCATGCCGATTGGCCTCTCGCTGCTCGTGCTTCAGTACATCGTCGAGCTCGTCTGCCTGGTCACGCGGCGCGTTCCGCCTTTCGGCCTTACGGACGAGCGTCCCGCGGCATGAGCCCCACCACGAACGGCCTCATCGTTCTTGTCGCTACCCTGCTCGTCTTGCTCTCCGGCGTGCCGGTAGCGTTCGGGCTGGGTGCCGTCTCCATCGTCTTCCTGCTGTTTTTCCAGGGCATCGATGCGATGCGCATCGTCGCCGAGACGTTTTACGCCGGACTCGACGACTTCACGCTGGTCGCGATCCCAATGTTCGTGATGATGGGTGCCGCCATCGGCTCCTCGCCTGCCGGCAAGGACCTCTACGAGGCCCTCGACCGGTGGCTCTACCGCCTACCCGGCGGCCTCGTGATATCCAATCTGGGCGCGTGCGCCATTTTTGCCGCGCTCACCGGGTCGTCGCCGGCCTGCTGCGCCGCGATCGGCAAGATGGGAATTCCCGAGATGCGACGGCGCGGCTATCCGGACGATATTGCGACCGGCTCCATTTGCGCGGGCGGCACGCTCGGCATCCTGATCCCACCGTCCATCACGTTCATCCTTTATGGCATAGCGACCGAGACGTCGATCGGGCGGCTGTTCCTGGCCGGAGTGCTGCCCGGCCTGCTGCTGACCGGCCTATTCATGCTGTGGACGCTCTTCGCGATCTGGCGCAAGGGTTTTCGCTCCCATGCGGCGGATTTCCGCTACAGCTGGAAGCAGAAATTCGGCTCCATTCCGAAAATTGCGCCCTTCATCGCCATCATCGTCGGCGTGATGTACGCGCTTTATGGCGGCATCGCCACGCCGTCGGAGGCCGCCGGCGTGGGCGCTGCGCTGTGCGTTGTTCTTGCCGTCGTCATCTACAAGATGTGGCGAGTACGCGACTGGTGGGCGATCCTCCGCGATACGACGCGCGAATCGGTGATGATCCTGACGATCATCGCCGCCGCCGTTCTGTTCGGCTACATGCTGACGTCGCTGTACCTGACGCAAACGCTGGCGCAGGCGATCGCCGACATGCACGTCAATCGCTGGGTGCTGATGGGGCTCATCAACGTCTTCCTGCTCGTGTGCGGGTTCTTCATCCCGCCGGCCGCGATCATCCTCATGACGAGCCCGATCCTTTTTCCCATCATCACGGCGGCGGGTTTCGACCCCGTCTGGTTCGGCGTGATCCTGACGATCAACATGGAGATCGGCCTCATCCATCCGCCGGTGGGCCTGAACATCTACATCGTAAATTCCATCGCGCCCGACGTGCCGCTAGCGAAGATCATGTGGGGCACCATCCCGTACGTGCTGTGCATGTTCCTGGCGATCCTGATCCTGTGCGTGTTCCCGGAGATCGCGACTTGGCTGCCCGACCATCTGATGGGCGCCGCGCGGACGCGCTGAGCTGGCCGCGAGTGCTCTAGCCGTAGAACAAGTGCACGAGGCCCATGCCCGTGACCGGGACGTAGGTCACAAGCAGCAACACCGCCAGCAGCACGCCGATGAACCAGATGTTTACCCGCGTGACCTCCCACACGCTCGACTTCGAGATCGAGCAGGCCACCATCAGCACGCTCGCTACCGGCGGGGTCTGCTGACCGATGCCGAGATTTACGGTGACGATCAAGCCGAAGTGCACCGGGTCGATTCCGACCGATCTCACGAGCGGCATGACGACCGGGACGACCAGGATGATCGCCGCGGCCGAGTGCAGAAACATGCCGAGTACCAGGAAAAGCACGTTGAGCAGCGCAAGCACGAGCCACTTGTTGTGGGTCAGCTCGGATACGGCCTGAGCGAGCTTTTGCGGCGCCTGCACTTCGCTCAGGTAGGTGCCGAGCACCGCTGAGGTGGCGACCAGGAGCATGACCACGGCGGTCTGGACTCCGCCGTCGATCATCGCGGTCTTCAGGTGCTTGAGGTCGAGTTCCCTGTAGATCACCAGGCCGATGAAGAGCGCAGCGAGCACGGCCATGGCCGCCCCTTCCGTGGCCGTGACCACGCCGCCGAAGATGGCGCCCAGGATGATCATCGGCAGCGTAAAGGCCCAGAACGCATCTCGGAACGTCTGGCGCACCCGGGCCCACTGGAACTTTTCCTCGACCGGCAGCTTGTAGCGCCGGGCGAACCAGTACGCCATCCCCATGAGGCCGAGGCCGCCGAGGAGGCCGGGCACGACGCCGGCGACGAACAGCTTCACGACGGAGGTCTCCGCCATGACCGCGTACAGGATCATCGGAATGGAGGGCGGGATGATCACCGCCAGGGTAGCGGCCGAGGACATGATGGCGGCGGCGAGCGGGCTGGGGTAGCCCTTGCTCTTCATCGCGGGGATCAGGATGGAGCCAAGCGCCGACACGTCGGCAACCGCCGAGCCCGAGATTTCCGCGAAGAATAGTGACGTCCCGATGGACACCATGGCGAGCCCGCCGCGGATGAAGCCGAGGAGCGCGCTCGCAAAGGCGATGAGGCGCTGCGAGATTCCCGACGCGTTCATGATGGCGCCGGCAAGGATGAAGAGCGGTATCGCGATGAGCGGAAAGTTCGTCGCGCCGTTATAGAGCACCACCGGAAGATTCGGGAGCGAACCGGTGCCTTGGGTGATGACCATGGCCGCAACGGCAACGATGCCGAGCGCCACCGCGATCGGCACGTCGATGATGACCAGGGCCAGCACGCAGGCAAAGATGATCAGGATCGCCATTACTGGGTAGCCTCGCCCGTTTGCCCCGCATGGCCGGCGCGCGCCTGCTGGAACGCCAACGGAAGGGACAGCAGCTCGCCGAGGATGATGAGCGCCGCGCTGATCGGGATCACCGACTGCACCCAGGCGACCTCGACTTCAGGAAGGCTGACGAGATGGTCGGTGGCGAGCACCTCGAGAATGACGTAGCCCACCCAGCCGAGGAGCGCGAAGAACGCGATCACCAGCGTCGAAGCGACGGCGCGCGCGGCGACCCGGACGCCGGGCCCGAGCAGCGCGATGACCTCCGGACAGCCGATGTGCGCACGCTTTACGGCGGCGAGCGCCGATCCATAGAACGTCAGCCAGGCGAGCAGGATCGATGCGACCTCGTCATACCAGGGTAGCGATGCCCCGATCGTCCGGTACACGATGCCGAGAGTGACCTCGACAAAGAGCACCGCCATGAGGGCGATGACGATCCACTCCAGCAAGCGCTCGTAGCGCTTACGCAGCTCGCCGAGCATGGGCGCTATTTCTTGCCGAGCGCGATGGCGCGATCGATGATTTCCTTGGCGCCGGGGACTTCCTTGGCGAACTCGTCGTAGACCGGCTTCGACGCGGCGATGAACGCGTCCTTGTTCGCATTGTTGATCTGGATGCTGCCGCTCGCCTTCATCTTCTCCAGCAGGATGTCGTCGTCCTTGGCGGCCTTCTCGTAGACCCAGGCCTGCACGTCCTTGGCAGTGGATTCCAGCGTCTTGCGCACGTCGGCGGGCAGGCTGTTCCACTTCTTCAGGCCTACGGCAAGGTAGGCGGGGGAGTACACATGGCCGGTCAGCGAAAGATACTTCTGCACTTCATAGAACTTGGCGCTGAAGATCTGCGCGAAGGGATTCTCCTGTCCGTCCATCACGCCGGTCTGGAGCGCCGTGAACACTTCGGAGTACTTCATCGGGGAGGGATTGGCGCCGTAGGCCTGGAACATCTTCACGCGCCACTTTCCCTCCGGGACGCGCAGCTTGATGCCCTGCAGGTCCGCGGGCGTCACGATCGGGTGCTTGTTGTTGGTGATATGGCGAAAGCCGTTCTCCCACACCGCCAGGATCTTGAGCCCCTTCTTCTCCACCGCCGGCTCCATCTTCGACCAGAAGAGCTCCTTCTCGATCCGCTTCATGTGCTCGCGGTCCTTCACGAGATAGGGCATCTCGAACACGCCGAAGATGTCCGCCTCCGAGGACATCACGGTCGAGGGCTCGGCGAACTCCAATGTCCCGAGCTTCAGCTTCTGCAGCAGCTCCTTGTCGCCGCCGAGCTGGCTCGAGCCGTAGGTCACGATCTTGTACTTGCCCGCCAGCTTGTCATTGGCCCGCTTGGCGAACTCGTCGGCGGCGGCGCCGATGAGCGAGCCGGGCTCGCCCACGTGGCCGAGCTTCATCTCGGTCTGCGCCCATGCGGACGCGGTCGACATCAAGCCAAGGACGCCAACGGCAAAAAGATGCGCTTTCATAATTCCTCCTCCGTAGTTTTTAGGCCGCCGCGCGTTTCGGATGCGCGTGCGTCTCTGCAAGATAAGCCATGGCGGCTTGCACGCCTTCTTTTCTCACTGGAACGCCGGCGAGCTCAAGGCCCATTTCCACGCCCGCGAGCGTGCCCATGAGGGTGAGGTCGTTGAAATCGCCCAGGTGACCGATGCGGAAAACCTTGCCGGCGAGGCGTCCGAGCCCCGTGCCGAGGGACATGTCGAACGCCTCGAGTATCACCTTGCGCACCCGGTCCGCGTCGTGGCCGGCCGGCATCATCACCGCGGTGAGCGAGCCCGAATATTCCCGCGGATCGGCGGCGAGCACTTCCAGCCCCCACGCGCGCACCGCGCGGCGCGTTGCCTCGCCGTGGCGCTGGTGCCGCGCGAACACCGCATCCAGTCCCTCCTCGTCGACGAGCATCTTGAGCGCTTCGCGCAGCCCGTAGAGCAGGTTTGTCGCGGGCGTGTAGGGGAAGTAGCCGTTCTTGCCGTTTGCCAGCATTTCGTCCCAGGCCCAGTAGCTGCGCGGCAGGCGGGCCGACTTTGAAGCCGTGAGCGCCTTTGAGGAAATGCAGTTGAAAGACAGTCCTGGGGGCAGCATCAGCCCCTTCTGCGAGCCTGCGACCGTGACATCCACGCCCCATTCCTCGTGCCGATAGTCGAGGGAGGCGAGGGACGAAATCGTATCCACCATGAAAAGCGCAGGATGGCCGGCGGCGTCGATGGCGCGGCGCACCTCGGCGATGCGCGACACCACGCCGGTGGAAGTCTCGTTATGCACGACGCACACCGCGCGGATGCGCTTCTGGCCGTCGGCACGCAACCGCTTCTCGATCGCTTCGGGATCGGCGCCGTGGCGCCAGTCGCCGGGCAGGAATTCCACTTCCACGCCGAGCCGCGCGGCGAGCTTTTGCCACAGGGTCGCGAAATGACCCGTTTCCGCCATGAGCACGAGGTCGCCCGCCGAAAGCGTATTCACGAGCGCCGCTTCCCAGGCGCCGGTCCCCGAAGCGGGATAGATCACGACATCCGCGCCGGGCGCCTTGAACACGCGCTTCATGCCGGCGAGCACTTCCTTGCCGAGCGCGCCGAATTCGGGGCCCCGGTGATCCATCGTCGGAAAGTCGATCGCGCGCAGTACGCGGTCGGGGACATTCGTCGGACCGGGGATCTGGAGGAAGTGGCGGCCAGCGTGTCGAGGCATGCGGTATTCTAACCTTCGCCCCTATGAATGCTCCCTCCTTTCCCGTGCGGATGGCGAAGCGCCGCGCAGGAGATAGCGCGCTCGCCCGCCGCCTTGCGTCCGCCGTGGACGGGGAAATCCTGTTCGATGCCGCAAGCCGCGGGCGCTACTCGACCGACGCCTCGATCTACCAGGTCGAGCCGATCGGCGTCGTAATTCCGCGCACCGAAGAAGCCGCGCGCGCGGCGATTGCAGTAGCCGCCGCCGAAGGCGTGCCCTTGCTCCCGCGCGGCGCCGGCAGCTCGCAGTGCGGCCAGACGGTGGGCGAGGCGCTCGTCATCGACCACAGCAAGTATCTCGACCGCGTCATCGAGGTCGACCCGGGCGCGATGCGCGCGCTCGTGCAGCCTGGCGTCGTGCTGGATACGCTGAATGCCCGTCTGCGCCCCCACGGCCTCTGGTTTCCCGTCGACGTTTCCACGAGCGCGCAGGCGACGCTCGGCGGCATGGCCGGCAACAACTCGTGCGGCTCCCGTTCCATCGCATACGGCAACATGGTGCACAACGTGCTCGCCATCGACGCAGTCACCATCGGCGGCGAGCAGTGGCGCTTCGGGCCCATGGCGGAAGCCTCCGGGCCTGCAGGCTACATGGCTCTGATCGAGCGGCTGCGTGCGCTGCACGCCCGCGAGAAAGACGAAATCGAGGCGCGCTTTCCTAAGCTATTGAGGAAAGTGGCGGGCTACAACCTGGACCATCTCGGTCCGCCGCACGCGAACGCCGCGCACCTCCTGGTCGGCTCGGAAGGCACGCTCGCCTATACCGAGCGCCTGCATCTCAAGCTTTCGCCGCTGCCTGCGGCACGTGCGCTCGGCGTGTGCCATTTCCCGAAGTTCTACACCGCCATGGATAGCGCACGGCATATCGTCGGACTGGCACCGTCCGCCGTGGAGCTCGTGGATCGCACGATGATCGGCCTCGCCCGGGACATCCCGGCGTTCCGCAAGACGGTGGATGCGTTCATCCAGGGCGACCCGGATGCGATCCTGCTGGTGGAGTTCTCGGGCGAGGACGCGGCGCTGCAGCAGCGCAAGCTCACGGATCTCGCCGAGCTCATGGGCTCGCTGGGCCTTCCCGGGAGCGTCGTGCAAATCGGCGATGCGCGCCTGCAGCGCGAAGTGTGGGAAGTGCGCAAGGCTGGATTGAACATCATGATGTCGATGAAGGGCGACGGCAAGCCGATCTCCTTCATCGAGGACTGCGCGGTGCCGCTCGAGCACCTCGCCGAGTACACCGACCGCCTCACGCGCGTGTTCGAGAAGCACGGCACGCGCGGCACGTGGTACGCGCACGCATCCGTCGGCACGCTCCATGTCCGGCCGATCCTCGATATGCGGCGCGACGGCGCGCAGAAGATGCGCGCCATCGCCGAGGAGGCCTGCGCGCTGGTGAAGCAGTACAAGGGGGCCTATTCCGGCGAGCACGGCGACGGCCTGGTGCGCTCGGAGTGGATCGCGCCCTTCTTCGGGCCGCGCCTGACGCGCGCTCTCGCCGAGATCAAGTCGTGGCTGGATCCGCGCGGGCTCATGAACCCGGGCAAGATCGTCGATCCGTCGAAGATGGACGACGCTTCGCTCTTTCGCTACAAGCCGGGTTACGCGACCACGAGCCCCGCGCCGGTTTTCGACTGGAGCGAATGGGGCGGCTACGACAAGGCCGTGGAGATGTGCAACAACAACGGCCATTGCCGCAAGTTCGACGCGGGCACGATGTGCCCCTCCTACCGGGCAACGCGCGATGAGCAGCATCTCACGCGCGGGCGGGCGAATACGCTGCGGCTCGCGCTGTCCGGGCAGCTGGGCGCGGCGGCGGACGAGGAAGTGCGCGCCGCGCTGGAGCTCTGCGTGTCGTGCAAGGGATGCAAGCGCGAATGCCCCACCGGGGTGGACATGGCGCGCATGAAGGCGGAGTTCACCGCCCAGTACAAGGCGCGGCACGGCTTCGGCGCGCGTGACCATGCCATCGGCTGGCTGCCGCGCTATGCGCCGATGGCGGCGCGGCTCGCTCCCGTTGCCAATCTGGTCTCAGGACTCACCAAGCGGGCGCTCGGTTTCGCCGCGCAGCGCCCCCTGCCGCCATGGCGCAGCGATTTCTTCCGGGAAACCGGAGACCCGGGCGGTGACGTCGTGCTCCTCGTGGATACCTTCAATCGGTATTTCGAGCCCGAGAACGCGCGCGCCGCGCTGAAGGTCCTGCGCGCCGCCGGCTACCAGGTGCACGTGCCGCCCGCCTTGTGCTGCGGGCGCACCTTCCTGTCCGTGGGCATGGCGGATCGGGCGCGGCGGGAAGCGCAGCGCTTGCTCCAGTACCTTGCGCCCTATGCAGAACGCGGCATTCCGGTGATCGGCCTGGAGCCCTCGTGCCTCTTCTCGCTGCGCGACGAGCTTCCCGCCCTGCTGCGCGGCGCGGAAAAGCTGGCCGCGCAGGCCGTGATGTTCGAGCAGTTCCTGGCCGAAAAGCCCGGCCGCCTCAAGCTCGGCGCACTCGATCGACCGCTGTTGGTCCACGGGCATTGCCACCAGAAGGCGTTCGACGCGATGCCCGCGGTGGATGCCGTGCTGAAACTGATTCCTGGGGCCAAGGTGGAGCACATCCAAACGAGCTGCTGCGGGATGGCCGGCAGCTTCGGCTACGAGGCGGAACACTACGAGACTTCCATGAAGATGGCGCAGATGAGCCTCTTGCCTGCCATCGAGCGGGCCCCTCGGGAGGCGGTGCTGGTGGCCGATGGCACAAGCTGCAGGCATCAGATCGCCGATGGCGCCGGACGCACCGCGCTGCACGTCGCGAGGGTGCTAGAAGCGGCTCTGGCCGAGTAGCGCCATCACGAGCGACACGGTGAGAACCGAGGCGCCCGTGGAGAGCACGGCCCCAGTGGAGGTTTCCGCTTCGAGGAGCTTATAGCGCTGCGCAAGCACGAAGGCCGTTGCGCCGAGCGGCAGGCTGGCGCAGACGATTCCCACCTTCGCCCAGAACGGATCGATGGAAAGCAGGTACAGCGCGAGCACTGCCATCAGGGCCGGATGCAGGACGAGCTTCAGCGCCGCGGTCGGCCAGCTCGCCGCGATTCCGGCGCGCACGGAAAGCTGCGAGACGAAAAGCCCGATGGCAAAGAGGGCGCACGGGCCGGCGGCCGCCGCGAGCAAGGTGGCCAGGCGTTCGACCGGCAGGGGGACCTTGAGGCCGAGCGCCACGCACAACACTGCCAGAGCGATCGGCCAGATCAGCGGGCTGCGCGCCACCCCGGTCAAGGCGCGCCGCACTGCGCCCGGCCGTGGATCCACGAAGAGCTCGAGGCAGACGATCGCCAGCGCGAACGACACGATGTTCGTCGCAACAGTGGCCAGCGCGGCGGGAAGCGCAGCGCGCTCGCCGTACGCGACCGTGACCAGCGGAATGCCCAGGTAGCCGGTGTTGGCGAAAGAGGCGTTCAGCGCCCGCAACGTGCTTTCGGCGGCGCTGGCGCGCCAGACGAAATGGGAAAACGCGAACCCGGCGAGCGCGGTGCCGAGCGTGGCCGCGATCACTGCAAAAAGAAACGTGCCGCTCAGGATTTCTTCCAGCGACCCGCGGTACACCGCGATGAAAAGCATCGCCGGGAGCGCGAACGCATACACGAACTGGTTCAGGGCGTGGCTGGAGGACTGGTGCACGAGGCGAAAGCGCCCGGCGAGCACGCCGCAGGCCACCAGCCCGAAGACCGGCAACACCGCGCCCAGCACCGGCGCTAGCGTCGGCTCCATGCGAACAGCGCCACGCCGCCCGCGATCATCGGCAGGCAAAGCCATTGCCCCATCGTCATGCCGAGCGCGAGAAAGCCGAGAAAAGAATCCGGTTCGCGCGCAAATTCCCCGATGAATCGCGCCACGCCGTAGCCCAGCAGGAACAGCGCGGAAACCTGGCCGCGCGGCCGCGGACTGGACGAAAACCACCACAGCAGCGCGAACAGCAGGACCCCTTCCAAGGCGAGCTCATAGAGCTGCGAGGGGTGGCGGGGCGCTTCGCCCGCGCCCCGGAAGACCATTCCCCAGGGCAGGTCGGTGACACGGCCCCACAGCTCGCCGTTGATGAAATTGCCGAGGCGGCCGGCGGCCAGCCCGACCGGGACGAGCGGCGCAATGAAATCCATGAGCTTGAGGTAGTCCACGCGGTGGCGCCAGGCGGCAAACGCCATGGCGGCCATCACGCCGAGCATGCCTCCATGGAAGGACATCCCGCCCTGCCAGACGGCGAAGATCTCGGCCGGATGCGCCGCGTAGTGCGCGGGCTTGTAGAAGAGCACGTAGCCAAGTCGCCCGCCCAGAATCACCCCGAGCACGCCGAGGAAGAGCAGGTCATCGAACTGCTGGCGCGTGATGGGCGCGGCGCCCGCCGAGATCCTGCGCATTCCAAGCCACCATGCACCCGCGAACCCGGCGAGATACATGAGGCCGTACCAGCGCACGGCAAGCGGCCCGACCGAGAACGCGACCGGGTCGATGTTGGGATGGACGAGCATGCCTAGCGCTGAGCCTGCCTGGCCTGCGCGATGAATTCACGCTGGGCGGCGCTCAGCGTGCCGCGACGCCACGCCAGCCAGACGTCTAGGCGCTGGTGCGGATCGGCGAGCTCGCGGTAGGCGACGCCGCGGCGGCCCAGGTTCGCCACCGAGGCCGGCACGATGGCGGCGCCCAGACCACTCGACACCAGGCTAACGACCGTCTGCATCTGGATGGCCTCTTGCGCAACGTTGAGAGAGATCCCGCCCCGCGCGGCGAGCCCCGCCACGATAGCGTACAAACCGGGCGCGATCTCGCGCGGCACCATGACGAGGGGCTCTCCGGCCAGGGCGCTGACGGGCAGCTTCCCGCGCCCGCGCGCCAGGCGGTGGCGGGCTGGGAGCGCAGCGACGAACCGCTCGCGCTGGACTACCAGATGCTCGAGCACCGCGGCCTCGGCCACGGGAGGCAGCAGCAGGCCGAAGTCGAGCTCTCCGGAGGCAAGCGCAGCAGCCTGCTCCGGCGACAGCATCTCGCGCAGCGCGAGGCGCACGCGGGGACGCGCTGCCTTGTAGGCTTTCAGCAGCCCCGGCAGCACGCCGTAGTCGGCAAGCGACACGAAGCCGATCCGCAGCCGGCCCTCCTCGCCGCTCGCCATGCTGCGCACTGCCTGCACGCCGTGCTCCAGCTGGGCGAGCACGCGTCGCGCTTCCTCGAGCAGGCGCGCGCCCTCCGCGGTGAGCTCCACCCGCCGGCGCGTGCGTGCGAACAGGGCGACGCCCAGGCGCGCCTCCAGGCCGCGGATCGCGCGCGACAGCGGCGGCTGCGAGATATGCAGGGCCTCGGCGGCGCGGCCGAAATGCAGCCGCTCGGCGAGGGCGATGAAATACCTGAGCTGCCAGAGTTCCGGCATATTCATACTCGCAGAGTATTACAGCACGATGCCGATGGCATTGGCCAGCGGCCCGCGCGGCGTGGAGAATCGCCCGCCAAGGAGGGACTCATGGCAACGAAGAATCCAGCTGCGCCGGCGAACCGGCGCTCCAGGCTGATTACGCAGGGCGTCGCGCGATCTCCCAACCGCGCCATGCTGCGCGCCGTGGGCTTCGGCGACGGCGATTTCGACAAGCCGATCATCGGCGTGGCGAACGGCCACTCCACGATGAATCCCTGCAATGCCGGCATCCAGCCGCTCGTGGACCGGGCGGTGAGCGCGCTGGAGCAGGCGGGGGCGAAACCGCAGACCTTCGGCGTGCCGACCGTCACCGACGGCATCGGCATGGGCACCGAGGCGATGAAATACTCGCTCGTATCCCGCGAGGTCATCGCCGATGCGATCGAGACCAGCGTCAACGGCCAGGCGATGGACGGCGTGCTGGTGGTGGGCGGCTGCGACAAGAACATGCCCGGCGGGATGATGGCGATGGCGCGGATGAACGTTCCAGGCATCTACGTCTACGCCGGGACCATCAAGCCGGGTCAGTGGAAGGGCCAGGCGCTGACGATCGTATCGGCGTTCGAGGCGGTGGGGTCCTTCAGCGCCGGGAAAATGAGCGAAGAGGACTTCGTCGGCATCGAGAAGAACGCGTGCCCGAGCGTCGGCGCGTGCGGCGGCCAGTACACGGCGAACACCATGTCGTCGTCGTTCGAGGCGCTCGGCATGAGCCTGCTCGGCTCCTCGCAGATGGCGTCACCGGATGCGGAGAAGGCCGATTCAGCAGCGGCCTCCGCGCGCGTCCTGGTCGAGGCCGTGAGGAGGAACCTTCGGCCGCGCGCCATCATCACGCGCAAATCCATCTGGAACGCCATTGCCCTCGTCATGGCCACCGGGGGTTCCACCAACGCGGTGCTGCACTACCTGGCGATCGCGCGCGCGGCGGGCGTCAAGTGGACCATCGACGACTTCGAGCGCGTGCGCCAGAAAGTGCCGGTGCTCTGCAATCTCAAGCCCTCGGGCGCCTACGTCGCCACCGATTTCCACGCCGCCGGCGGCGTGCCGCAGGTGCTGAAAATGCTTTTGCAGGCCGGCCTGGTGCACGGCGAATGCATGACCATCACGGGGAAGACGCTGGCGGAAGAGCTGAAGGATGTTCCGGCAACGCCACGCGCAGACCAGGACGTGATCCGTCCTTTCGAGCGGCCGCTGTATCCCAAGGGCCATCTCGCCATTCTCAAAGGCAACCTTGCAACCGAGGGCTGTGTCGCCAAGATTACCGGTCTGAAGAATCCGACGATCACCGGCCCGGCGCGCGTCTTTGACTCCGAGCCGGCCTGCATGGCGGCGATCATGGCGAAGAAGATCAAGCCGGGCGATGTGATCGTCATTCGCTATGAAGGGCCGAAGGGCGGTCCCGGCATGCAGGAGATGCTCGCCCCCACCTCCGCGCTGATCGGGCAGGGCCTCGGCGAATCGGTCGGCCTGCTCACCGACGGCCGGTTTTCCGGGGGAACCTGGGGCATGGTGGTGGGGCACGTAGCTCCCGAGGCCTATGTCGGGGGAACGATCGCGCTCGTGAAGGAGGGCGACTCCATAACGATCGATGCCCGCAAGCGACTCATCCAGCTCAACGTGCCTGCCAAGGAGCTCGCGGCACGTCGCAGGAAGTGGAAGGCGCCGAAGCCGCGCTACACCGAGGGCTTGCTCGCGAAGTATCTCAAGCTGGTGTCGACCGCTTCGCTCGGTGCCGTGACCGACGCGGACTGACGACGCTCCGAACGGCGCCTGTGCGATGCGCGGGCGCATGCTTCGGGGATCACACAACGGGCGCAAAGTGCCGCTATGCAAATTGCGCGCGTCCTCGTTCTCGTCACCTGCGGCCTCGCCGCGCCAGGCGCGAGCGCCGAGGACAACCTCGGGCGCGTGCGCGGCCTGTACGTGCAGGCCGCCCCCGGCGTGCTCGTAGAGCGGTCGATGACGCATAAGGGCGGCCAGCAATGGGCGGACGTCGAGCTCGTCGCGCCGGCTGCCGGCGAGCGCGCGCGCGTGCTCGTGCAGGTGCCGCGTGATCTGCCCGCCAGGGCGGGCGATCTCGTCGCGGTACAACTCGCCGGACCGCGCAATGAGGCGGTGCCGCTCCTGAACGTGAGCCGCATCACCGAGATTCGCAGCTCGGCCCTCGCGGGCCTCGAGCCGGCGACAAGGTAGCCTAGAAGCTCGAGCCGGGCTGTTTCAGGAACTCGAGCTCCTGCGCCGTGCTTTCGCGCCCGAGAGCACTATTGCGATGCGGAAACCGCCCGAAGCGCTGGATGATGTCCCGGTGCGCGATCGCATAGCGTAGTACGTCGGCGGTCTCCGCAAACGAGGCGAGCGGAGCGCATAGCTCGCAGGCCTTGAGCTGGTCCTCCAGCGCTTCGCTGTGCTCGAAGGGCAGATAGAAAAAAAGCCGTTCCACCGGCAACAGATCCTTATCGAGCCCCCGGGCAAGCGCAGCGCGCGCGGCGCGCAGGGCGAGCGCATCGGTGGAAAACGCGCGCTCGTCCCCCCGGAAAATATTTCGCGGGAACTGGTCGGTGGCGACGATGTAGGCGAGGCAATCCGCACGCCGACCAAGCCAGTCTTGGTGCTCGCCCGCCGCAAGCTCGGCGTGAAGGTCGCGAAACGTGCGGCCTACTTCATCGTCGAACGCAACGTCCTTGTCGAACCAGCGCTTAAGGCGCTTGCCGTACTCGGCGGGCTCGCCGAACCAGAAGCGCAGGACGCGCGCTGCGTCCGGCGCGAGCGCTTCATCGGGCAGGTAGTGGCGCATTGCGCAGGATGGTACTTTGCGCCATGCCCAACCGTCTTGCCCTGGAGACCTCGCCTTATTTGCAGCAGCACGCGAACAACCCCGTGGACTGGTATCCGTGGGGGCCGGAAGCCCTCGAGCGCGCGCGGCGCGAAGACCGGCCGATCCTGCTTTCCATCGGCTATTCGGCCTGCCACTGGTGTCACGTCATGGCGGGCGAAAGCTTCGAAGATGAGCAAGTGGCGCAGGTCATGAACCGGCTTTTCGTGAATATCAAGGTCGATCGCGAGGAGCGTCCCGACATCGATCAGATCTACCAGGCGGCGCACCAGATGCTCGCGCAGCGCCCCGGAGGCTGGCCGCTCACGATGTTCCTTTCGCCCGAGGGCGCGCCGTTTTTCGGCGGCACGTATTTTCCCAAGGAGCCGCGGCATGGTCTTCCGGCGTTTGCGCAGCTGTGCGAGCGCGTGGCCGAGATCTGGCGCGACAAGCGTCCGGCCATCGAGGCGCAGAACGCCGAGCTCATGAGCGCTTACGCGCGCATGCTTCCCCGGGCGGCGCCGGGGGGAGTGCAGTTGTCGCGCGAGCCGATTGGCGCCCTGCTCGCGACGCTGCGCATGAGCTTCGACGCGCGCTTCGGCGGCTTTGGCGGCGCGCCGAAGTTTCCGCACCCGAGCGACCTCGAGCTGTGCCTTAGAAAGGGCGAGACGGACATCGCGCAACTGACGCTGCTTCGCATGTGCGAGGGCGGCATCTACGACCACCTCGGCGGCGGCTTCTGCCGCTACAGCGTCGATGCGCAATGGACGATCCCGCATTTCGAGAAGATGCTCTACGACAACGGGCCGCTGCTTGGGCTGCTCGCGGACGCCTGGCTCGTCAGCCGCGAGCCCACGTATCAGCGCTGCGCGGCCGAAACCGCCGGCTGGCTGATGCGCGAGATGCAATCGCCCGAGGGCGGGTACTACTCCTCCCTGGATGCGGACAGCGAGCACGAGGAGGGAAAGTTCTACGTGTGGGAGCGCGCCGAGGTCGAGTCCTTGCTCGCTCCGCAGGAGTACGCCGCCTTCTCCGCGCGCTATGGGCTCGATCAGCCGCCCAACTTCGAAAACCGGTCGTGGCATCTGCGTATCGCGAAGCCTGCAGCGCCGGACGCGGAGCCCGTGCTCGGCTCGGCACGGGCCAAGCTCTTTGCAGCGCGCGAAGGGCGGGTTCGCCCGGGCAGAGACGAAAAGATCCTCGTATCCTGGAATGCACTCGCGATACGCGGCATGGCGCGCGCAGCCCGCGTCTTCCGCAGCGAGGAATGGGCGGCATCTGCCCGCCGCGCGCTGGGGTTCGTCCAGGATCGCATGTGGGCCCGTGGCCGCCTGTGCGCGACCTACAAGGACGGGCGCGCGCACCTGAATGCCTATCTGGATGACTATGCGTTCCTGATCGACGCGCTGATCGAACTGCTCCAGCACCGTTTTTCGGCGGCCGACCTTGAATTTGCCTGCGCGCTCGCCGACGTGCTGCTGGAGGAATTCGAGGACAGCGCCGCAGGCGGGTTTTTCTTTACCGCGCGCGGCCACGAGAAGCTCATCCATCGCCCGAAATCGGGCCACGACAATGCGACTGCCTCGGGCAACGCGGTGGCCGCGTCCGCCCTGGCGCGCCTGTCCGTGCTGACCGGCCGGTCCAGGTATGGCGATGCCGCCCGGCGTACGCTCGAGCTTTTCTTTCCCGCCATGCGGGACCGGCCCGGGGGATTTGCGGCCATGGCGATGGCCCTCGACGAATGGCTGGGCGGTCCCAAGCTGCTGGTGCTTCGGGGCGATACCGCTGGTCTGCGGTCCTGGGCTGAGGCGCTTAGCCTCGAGTACCTGCCGGACACCACGATCATGGCGCTGGGCGAGGATGAGCGCGACCTGCCGCAAGCGCTCGATAAGCCGCGGCGCGACGGCGTCAACGGATGGCTGTGCCGGGGCGTTACTTGTCTCCCGCCCATCGATGATCTTGTAAACTTGGTACAGACCTGTAAGGAGCCCGTACCCCTATGAAATCTTTCGTTTTTGGCCTCGCCCTCGCGACAACCGCCCTCACCGCCGTTCCGGCGCTCGGCCAGGAGGACCTGGCAAAGAAGTACAACTGCCTCGCCTGCCACGCCGTGGACAAGAAAGTGGTCGGCCCGGCGTACAAGGATGTGGCCAACAAGTACCGCGGCGACAAGACCGCCCAAGGCAAGCTCGTCGACAAGGTAAAGAAGGGCGGGGTCGGCGTCTGGGGCCAGATCCCCATGCCGCCCAATACCGCCGTTCCCGACGCGGACGTCAAGAAGCTCGTGGATTGGATCCTGTCGCTCAAGTAGCGTAAACGCGTCACGGGGCGCGGTTATCATGGGCGCCCCGAAGCACCTCACGTCCCTGGGAGATGCCATGAACAAGAGTTTTGCGCTTGCTATTGCGGCTGCCGTTGCCCTGCTCGGCTGCGGCAAGGAAGAGCCCAAGAAGGCCGACACCGGCGCCGAGAAAAAAGAGGCCGCGCAGGCTGCGCCGCCGGCGGCCCCCGCCATCGAGATCAAGATCGCGAGCGCCGCGCCGCTCACGGTGAAGACGCCGCACCTCGGCAAGGACAACGAGAACGGCGTGCGGCTCGCCATCGAGGAAGCGAACGCGGCGAAGCTGAAAATCGATGGCAAGGACGCGAAGTTCGTCCTCGTGTCCGAGGATGACCAGGGTGACCCCAAGGTCGGGACGACCGTGGCGCAAAAGCTGGTCGATGCCAAAGTCGCGGGCGTCGTGGGCCACCTGAATTCCGGCGTCACCATCCCCGCCTCCGTGGTGTACAACCAGGCCGGCATCCCGATGATCAGCGGCTCGGCTACCAACCCGGAGGTCACCGAGCGCGGCTTCAAGGTCACGTTCCGCACGGTCGGGCGCGATGATCAGCAGGGACCGGCCATCGCGAGCTACCTCGCTTCCAACAACAAGCCGAAGGTCGTCGCAGTCATCGATGACGCGACGGCGTACGGCAAGGGCATCGCCGACGAAGTGGAGAAGACGCTGAAGGCCGCCAAGGTCCAGGTGCTTCCGCGCGAAAACGGCACGGACAGCACCACTGACTGGAAGGCCGTCCTGACGAAGATCCGCGGCCGCAAGCCGGACGCGGTCTTCTATGGCGGCATGGACCAGACCGGGGGCCCGCTTCTCAAGCAAGGCCGTGAACTCGGCATCAAGGCCGTCTTTGCCTTCGGCGACGGCGCATGCACCGACGAAATGAACAAGCTCGCCGGTCCCGCGGCCGAGGGCCTGCTCTGCTCGCAGGCGGGCATCCCGCCGCAGGCGGCGGACAAGAAATTCCTCGAGGCGTTCAAGAAGCGCTTCAACGTGGATCCGATCCTGTATGCGCCCTTCACCTATGACGGCGCAAACCTGCTCATCGAGGCGATGAAGAAGGCGAACTCCGCCGATCCGGCGAAATACCTGCCGGAGCTCGCCAAGATCAGCTACATGGGCGCGACCGGCAAGATCGAGTTCGACCAGAAGGGCGACCGCAAGGATGCGGAGATGACCATCTTCACGATGAAGGGCGGGAAGCTCGAGCCCATCGCCATCGTGAAGGCGGGCAAGACCATGTCCTACGACGAGTTCGTCAAGAGCGCCGCGGCTGCCCCCGCTGCGGCCCCGGCATCGGCCCCCGCTGCGGCCGAAGCGCCCAAGGCGCCGCCCGCGGAGCCCAAGAAATAGGCCTCAAGCACTAACCGGCGACGGCACCTGCGGGTGCCGTTTTCATTTAGGCTAGCCGCGGCGCATGGACACGTTCCTGCAGCAGCTGGTGAACGGCCTCACCGCGGGGAGCGTGTACGCCGTCGTAGCGCTCGGCTACACGATGGTGTACGGCATCATCCAGCTGATCAACTTCGCACACGGCGAAGTGGTGATGATCGGCGCCCTGGTCGCATACACCATCATCAATGCCCTTGCGCCGTCCGGCCTGCCGCCGGCCGCGGTCGTGCTCATCGCGACCGCGGGCGCCATACCGGTCTGCATGCTGGTCGGCTACGCGATGGAGCGGCTCGCCTACCGCCCCCTGCGCACGGCGCCCAGGCTCGCGCCGCTCATCACGGCCATCGGCGTGTCGATCATCCTGCAGCACCTCGCCATGCTGGTATGGAGCCGGAACGTCCTCGCATTCCCGCAGATCATCCGCACCGAGTCCTACGGCTTTTTCGGCGCCACGATCACCAATGTCCAGATCGCCATCATCCTCGTGTGCGTCCTGATGATGGCCGGGCTCGCTCTCCTCGTGTACCGCACGCGGCTGGGCACCGCCATGCGCGCGACTGCGCAGAACCCGCAAGTGGCCGGGCTGATGGGCGTAGACATCAATGCCGTCATCGCGGCCACGTTTCTCATCGGTGCCGCGCTCGGCGCGGTGGCCGGCGTGCTCTACGGCACCTACTACGGCGTGGCGCAATACACCATGGGCTCGATCCTCGGGCTCAAGGCGTTCTCTGCCGCAGTGCTCGGCGGCATCGGCAACGTGCCGGGCGCGATGCTGGGCGGCGTGCTGCTCGGAATCGTGGAGGCGCTCGGTGCCGGCTACATCGGCGACCTGACGGACCTGTGCGCCTATCCCTTCCTTTCGGCCGCGCTGGGAGAGCGTTGCGCGAACGGGGGCGAATTCATCCTCGCCGGATCGAATTACCAGGACGTGTTTGCGTTTCTGGTGCTCATCCTGGTGCTCGTCTTTCGACCCTCGGGCCTTCTCGGTGAGCGCGTCGGGGACCGTGCATGACGCTTCCGCGGCGCGCATGGCTGGCATTGATTCTGGTTGCGGCCGTGCTGGCGGCGCTGCCCTTCGTACTGCAGCTCGCCGGCACAGCGTGGGTGCGGATCGCCAACTTCGCGATCCTGTACACGCTGCTCGCGCTGGGCCTGAACATCGTCGTCGGCTTCGCCGGGCTGCTCGATCTCGGCTATATCGCCTTCTATGCCGTAGGGGCGTATGTGTATGCCCTGCTGGCAAGTCCGCATTTCGGCCTGCACCTGCCCTTCTGGGTAATCCTGCCGCTCGGCGCCGGCGTCGCGGCGCTCTTCGGCATCCTGCTTGGCACGCCGACCCTCAAGCTGAGGGGCGATTACCTGGCCATCGTCACGCTGGGTTTCGGCGAGATCATCCGCATTTTCCTGAACAATCTGTCGCGCCCCGTCAACGTGACGAACGGGCCGCAGGGCATCGCGCGCATTGATCCGTTCCGGATCGACGGATTCGACTTCTCGCGCTACGAAATGCTGTTCGGCATCCAGGTAAGCGGGCCGATCAAGTACTACTACCTTCTGCTGCTCGCGGTGGTGGCCGTCATCGTCGTGAACTTCAGGCTGCAGAATTCACGCATCGGGCGCGCCTGGGAGGCGATCCGCGAGGACGAGATCGCCGCGCGCTCGATGGGCATCAACACGCGCAACCTCAAGCTTCTCGCGTTCGCCATGGGAGCGAGCTTCGGCGGGCTGGCGGGCGGCATGTTCGCCGCCATCCAGGCCTTCATCTCGCCGGAAAGCTTCGTTCTCGTGGAGTCCATCATGGTCGTCTCCATGGTGGTGCTGGGCGGGATGGGCAACGTGTGGGGCGTGATCCTCGGCGCCGTGCTGCTGTCGTTCGTGCCCGAGGTGCTGCGGTGGACCGTGCAGCCTCTTCAGGGCGCGCTCTTCGGCCGCCAGCTGATCGACCCGGAGGTGATCCGCATGCTCATCTTCGGTTTCGCGCTGGTGCTCGTCATGATCTTCCGTCCCGCCGGCCTGCTGCCCTCGGCGGTGCGCAAGCGCGAGCTGGCGGAGCGCGCACCGTGAGCCTGCTGCGCGCGCGGGGCATCAGCAAGCGCTTCGGCGGCGTCCAGGCACTGCGCGATGTGTCATTCGCGATCGACCAGGGCGAGATCTTCGGGCTCATCGGACCGAACGGCGCCGGCAAGACGACCCTTTTCAACGTGCTCACCGGCATCTACGGCGCCGACGCCGGCAGCCTGGAGTTCGGCGGTCGCGAGCTGGGCGGATGGGCGCCCCACCAGGTGGCCGCGGCCGGAATCGCGCGCACCTTCCAGAATATCCGCCTGTTCGCCAATCTGTCCGCCATCGAGAACGTGATGATCGGGCGGCATGCTCGCACCCACGCCGGCATCGTGGGCGCGATCCTGCGCACGCGTGCAACGCTTGCCGAGGAGCATGACACCGAGCGCCGCGCGGTGCAGCTGCTGCAATACGTCGGCCTTGCGGGCCGCGCCAACAATGCGGCGGGCAGCCTGTCCTACGGGGAGCAGCGTCGCTTGGAGATCGCGCGCGCGCTCGCGACCGAACCGCGCCTGCTTGCGCTCGACGAGCCGGCCGCCGGCATGAACGCCGCCGAGTCGCTCGCGCTGCGCAAGCTCATCGAGGCCATCCGCGCCGACGGCATCACCGTGCTGCTGATCGAGCACGACGTTCGCCTCGTCATGAACGTGTGCGACCGCGTGATGGTGCTCGACTACGGCGAAAAGATCGCCGAAGGCGCGCCGCGCGAGGTTCAGCGCGACCCAAAGGTGATCGAGGCGTATCTGGGCGTCGCCCATGCTCCTTGAGGTGAAGAACCTCGAAATCCATTACGGCGGCATCCGCGCCGTAAAAGGCATCGACCTGCAGGTCGAGGAAGGCGAGCTCGTTTGCCTGATCGGCGCGAATGGCGCCGGCAAGACGTCGACCTTGAAGGGCCTGTGTCGCCTGGTGGCGGCCCGTGCGGTCGCTGCCCGCTACGCCGGAGAAGACCTGCTCCGCTATCCGGTTCACGAGCTGGCGCGACGCGGGCTCGCGCTCGTGCCGGAAGGCCGCGGCATCTTCGGCCAGCTCACCGTGGAAGAAAACCTCGCGATGGGAGCCTACGCGCGCCGCGCGCGCGCGGGGGTGCGCGAAGACATGGAGCGCCAGTTTGCCGCGTTCCCGCGCCTGAAGGAGCGCCGCACGCAGATCGCCGGAACGCTCTCCGGTGGCGAGCAGCAGATGCTCGCGATCGCCCGCGCCATGATGAGCCGCCCCAGGCTCCTCCTTCTCGATGAGCCCTCCATGGGCCTCGCGCCGCTCATGGTGGCCAAGATCTTCGACATCGTGCGCGAGATCGCGGCGCGCGGCGTGACCGTGCTGCTCGTTGAGCAGAACGCGCGTCTCGCCCTAGAGCTTGCTTCGCGCGGATACGTGATGGAGTCGGGCGCCATTGCGCTCGAGGGCCCGGCCGCCAGCCTGCTCGCCGATGCGCGCGTACGCTCGGCCTACCTGGGCGAGGAGCCCTAGAATACGCAGCATGAAGCACCTGCTCGTCGCGGGATTCGGCGATATTGCGCGCCGCGCGCTGCCGCTACTGGCGACGCGCTTCCACGTGACGGCACTGGCGCGCGCCCAGGGCTTCGACCTCGATCGCCCCGATTCGCTTGCGCTACCGCAAGCAGACGCGCTGCTGCATCTGGCGCCGCCGCCGTCCGCGGGCAGCGCGGACTCGCGCACGACGAATCTGCTCGTCGCGCTGGAAAAATGCGGCGCGCCACCTGAGCGCGTGGTCTATGTGAGCACGAGCGGCGTCTACGGAGACTGCGGCGGCGCACGCGTCGACGAATCGCGTCCCATCGCGCCGCGTACCGATCGCGGCCTGCGCCGCGCCGACGCGGAAGCCCAGTTGCGGCGCTGGTGCGCGCTGCGCGCCGTAGCGCTCGTCGTGTTGCGGGTCCCGGGCATCTATGCGATGGACCGCCTGCCCCTCGAGCGCCTGCGCGCCGGTGTGCCTGCGCTTGTTCCCGAGGATGACGTGTATACCAACCACGTCCACGCCGACGACCTCGCGCGCATTGCGGGGCGCGCGCTGGAACCCGATGCGCCGGGAGGGACATTCAACGCCAGCGACGACACCGAGCTCAAGGCGGGCGATTGGTTCGATGTGGTCGCGGACCATGCCGGTCTGCCGCGCCCGCCGCGGATCCGGCGCGAGGCCGCGCGGGAGCGCATTGCGCCCGAGCACCTGTCCTTCCTGGCCGAATCGCGGCGGCTGGTCAATCGCAGGCTGAAGGAAGTGCTCGGCGCGCGCCTGCGCTATGCAACCGTGCATGAGGGGCTGAAGCGTGAAAGCGCTGTTGGTATTCACTAACCTGCCCGATCGCGCCGCGGCCGAGCGCCTGGCCGACATGCTGGTGGAGAAAAAGCTGGCCGCGTGCGTGAACATCCTCGCGCCGTGCCGCTCCGTGTACCGCTGGAAGGGCGCCGTGCAGCACGACGAAGAGCACCCGATGCTCATCAAGACGACCGCCGAGCGCTATGCCGAGCTCGAACGCGCGCTGCGCTCCGGGCATCCGTACGAACTTCCGGAAATCGTGGCTGTCCCTATCGAGCACGGACTCGGTGCGTATCTCGACTGGGTTCGCGACGAAACGGGGGGCCATTGAGCAGGGTCGTTGCTGCGTTCATGCTATGGGTGGCGTTCGCTGCGCCCGCCTTCGCCCAGTTTTCTTTCGGATCGTCCACGGACAACCTCCTGGAACCGGAAAAGGCGTTCCGCTTTTCCGCGCGCGCGCTAGGCGCTGATGCGGTCGAGGTCCGCTTCGCCATCGCGCCGGGCTACTACCTTTACCGGGAGCGAATGGTTTTCTCGGCGCAGGGCAATCCCGGCGTGCGTCTTGGCGCGGCCGAGCTTCCGCGCGGCACGCCGCACAAGGACGAGTTTTTCGGCCAGGTGGAAACCTATCGCAAGGAAGTCGCGATACGCATCCCGGTCGAAGGCGCAGGAGCATTCGATCTCAAGGTGGTGTCGCAGGGCTGCGCCGACGTCGGCGTGTGCTACGTGCCTATGGAATCGAAGGCGCACCTCGTGCTCGCGGCCGGCGCGCCGGGCGTGAGCTCGCCCTCGGCCGCCGCGGCGCCGGAGGCGCGCCTGTCCATCTTCTCGAGCGATGTCGACATCGCGCGGCTCTTTGAAGGCAACGTGGCGCTCGTGCTGGCGAGCTTCCTCGGCTTCGGCGTGCTCCTCGCGTTCACGCCTTGCGTGCTGCCGATGATTCCCATCCTGTCCAGCATCATCGCGGGCGAGGGCCGCCAGGTGAACAAGGCGCGCGCGCTCGCGCTTTCGCTCGCGTACGTGCTCGGCATGGCGGTGGCGTATTCGGCGGCAGGCGTCGCCGCGGCGTATTCCGGCACGCTGCTCGCGAGCCTCCTGCAGAACGCCTGGGTACTCGGTCTTTTCTCGCTCGTTTTCGTTGCGCTGGCCCTTTCCATGTTCGGCTTCTACGATCTGCAGCTTCCCGGGGTCCTGCACCACCGGTTGCATTCCGCGCACCAGCGCATCGAAGGCGGGCGTCTGCTGTCGGTCGCGGCCATGGGGATCGTGTCCGCGGTCATCGTCAGTCCCTGCGTCGCCGCGCCGCTTGCGGGCGCGCTGCTCTATATCTCGCAAACGCGCGACATCGCGCTCGGCGGCGCGGCGCTTTTCGCGATGGCGCTGGGCATGGGCGTGCCGCTCATGGCCGTCGGCGTGTCGGAAGGCGCCCTCTTGCCGCGCAGCGGGCCATGGATGACGGGCGTGCGCAAGTTCTTCGGCGTGCTGCTGCTCGCCGTGGCGCTATGGATCGCTGCTCCCTTGCTGCCGCCCGCAGCGCAAATGCTCGCCTGGTCGGCGCTGGCAATCGGCTCGGCCGTATTCCTGCACGCGCTCGATTCCCTGCCGGCGGGCGCGAGCGGCTGGTGGCGCTTGTGGAAGGCTGCAGGGGTCATGCTGCTCCTTATAGGCGTTGCGCTTCTGGCGGGCGCCTTGGCGGGCAGCCGCGATCCCCTGCGTCCGCTCGCCGGGCTGCTCGGCAGCGAGGCGGTCGCGCCGCCTACCGCATGGACCCGTGTCGCCTCGATGAGCGAGCTCGACGGCAAGCTGCGTGCGGCGGGCAAGCCGGCGATGCTCGACTTCTATGCCGATTGGTGCGTCTCGTGCAAGGAGATGGAATCGTTTACGTTTTCCGACCCCAGAGTGCGCGCGCGGCTTGCGGAGATGGCGCTTCTGCAGGCGGACGTGACGCCGAACACGGCAGAGCAGCGGGCACTGCTCAAGCGTTTCTCTCTGTTCGGACCGCCGGGAATCATCTTCTTTGACGCGCAAGGGCGCGAGATCCCCGGATTGCGCGTCATCGGCTATCAGAACGCCGATCGATTCCTCAAGACCCTCGCGCGCGTGGCGCCGCCGCCTTAGCGCGCCTGCTTGATAAGCTGCGCCGCGTGCGGCGCAAAGTAGGTGAGGATGCCGTCGGCGCCCGCACGCTTGAAGCCGACCAGCGCTTCCATGATGCAGGACTCGGGCAGCCAGCCATTGGCGATCGCGGCGCGGAGCATCGCGTACTCGCCCGACACCTGATACACGTACGTCGGCGCCTTGAATTGATCCTTCACGCGGCGCACGATGTCTAGGTAGGGCATTCCGGGCTTCACCATGATCATGTCCGCGCCTTCGGCGAGGTCGAGTCCCGCTTCCCAGAGCGCTTCGTCCGAGTTGGCGGGATCCATCTGGTAGGTTTTCTTGTCGCCTTTGCCGAGGTTCTTCGCCGAGCCGACGGCATCGCGGAACGGGCCATAGAACCCCGAGGCGTATTTTGCCGAGTACGCCATGATGCGGGTATGGATATGGGCCGCCTTCTCCAGGGCGCCGCGGATGCGGCCGATGCGTCCATCCATCATGTCGGAGGGCGCCACGATGTCGACGCCTGCCTCGGCCTGCACGAGCGCCTGCTTCACCAGCGCGTCGAGCGTCACGTCGTTGATGATGTAGCCGCTGCGGTCGACGACGCCGTCCTGGCCGTGCGAGGTATAAGGATCGAGCGCTACGTCGGCCATCACGCCAAGCTCCGGAAAACGCTTCTTCAGCGCCTTGGCTGCGCGCGGGACGAGCCCATTCGGGTTGAACGCTTCGCGCCCGTCGACACTCTTTAGTTTCTGGTCTATGGCAGGGAATAAGGCCAGCACGGGAATGCCAAGCTCCAGAGCACGCTCGCCGACACGCAGCAGCCTGTCCACGGTGTAGCGCTCTACGCCCGGCATGGAATCCACTTTCACCGTGCGGGCTTTGCCTTCGATGACGAACACCGGGTAAATAAGGTCATCGGCAGTAAGGACATTCTCGCGCATGAGCCGGCGCGAGAAGTCGTCGCGGCGCATGCGGCGCATGCGCACGGAGGGAAATTGCCCGTAGATTTTCATATGGTTCTTCCGGACGCTGCGGCGCCGGAACTTTTACCCCCGGGCCGGAATCTTACCTGCAGACGATCCTATCGTCTCCCGCTTCTCCTCCCTGAGCGGGTGCCTTAATCCAAAGTTAAGGCGTTTTTGCCCCCGGTTTATATCCCCTTTACCGGGGGCATTTTTATTCCCGCCGCCTGCTGGAGCCAGAGCTCCAGCAGGCCGCGACATTCGTCTACACCCTGTCGCGTGAGGCTCGAAAAAAGCTGCACGCTGGTTTCGCCCTCGCGTTCTGCCGCCCGCGCGCGCGCGTTCTGCAGCGTGCTCGCCTGCTCGCGGCGCGTGAGCTTGTCGCACTTCGACAGTAGTAGAAGTGCTCGCACCGGACCCAGCCAGGCGAGCAAGTGTTCATCGAGCTCGGTGAGCGGATGGCGCGCATCCATTACGAGCACGACCCCGGTCAGCGCGGTGCGCGAGCTCAGGTAGCCGCCGACCAACGCCTCCCAGCGGCCACGCAGCGCCTGCGGCACGCGGGCATAGCCGTAGCCAGGCAGATCCACCAGCCGCGCACTTTCCCCGAGGGAATAGAAGTTGATGGTTTGAGTGCGGCCGGGCGTCTTGCTGGTATGGGCAAGGCGCTTACGTCCGGTGAGCGCGTTGATGGCGCTCGATTTGCCGACGTTCGAGCGGCCCGCGAAGGCAAGCTCAGGCACCTCGGGCGGCGGAAGCTGCCGAATCTCGCCGACGGACAGGAGGAACTGCGCATTGGAAAACGGCTGCATGGCCCTGCCCAAAGCGGAAAATTCTAATAAAATCGGCCCTTTCCTATCGGGGCGAAGAATAATGACAGCCAGGCTGGCGCTAGCCGCCTCCCTTACCGCGTGGGCGTTGTCCTGCCATGGCCAGGCGCCGGCCCGACCCGAAGCCGGGAAGGCGCAGGCGATCGCGAGCCAGGTTTGCGCGGCCTGCCATGCCGCCGACGGCAATAGCGTCGCCGCCGCCAATCCCAAGCTCGCGGGTCAATTCCCCGAATATCTTCTCAAGCAGCTCGGTGACTTCAAGGCGCAGGCCGGCAAGAAACCCGCACGCGAGAGCGCCGTCATGACCGGAATGGTCGCCAATCTCTCCGAGGGCGACATGAAAAGCCTGGCAGGCTATTTCGCCGGCCAGAAGCTCAAGCCCGCTGCCGCCACCGATAAGGATCTCGCCGCTCTGGGACAGAAGCTCTGGCGCGGCGGCAATGCCGCCTCGGGCGTGCCTGCCTGCGCGGGCTGCCATGGACCGGCCGGGGCCGGCATCCCGGCGCAATACCCGCGCCTCTCCGGCCAATTCCCCGAGTACATCGCCACGCAATTGAAGGGTTTTCGGGAAGGCGGGCGCGCCAACGACCTGAACGGCGTCATGCGTGGGGTTGCGGCGCACCTCACCGATCGGGAAATCACCGCGGTCGCCCAATACGCGGCAGGCCTGCGCTAGGGAATAATGCCCCGCCGGCTCTGTTCACTGGCGGACACCCCATCCAAGGAGAGGAGAAGCATGAAACGCACGCTCGTTGCAGCAGTAGCAGCGGTCTCGGCGCTTGTCGCCGCCGACGCGCTTGCCCAGGTCAAGCCGGAGATCCTCGTGAAGCAGCGGCAGGCCGCGATGACCCTACAGGGCAAGTATTTCGGCCCGCTCGCCGCCATGGCCCAGGGCAAGGCACCGTATAACGCCGGAGTCGTGCAGCGCAACGCGG
>DATAHF010000184.1:0-1552 GCA_036263315.1 Burkholderiales bacterium | reverse complement strand
CGCGAGAAGCTGCCGTTTGCGCCCGCGCTGGCTCGGCTTCGGCTCCATCCCGGCGAGATGCTCGAGCGCGTTTGAACAGGCGACGAGCGTGCGGAAGTCCTTGAGCGATACCGCGCGGCCCGTGATCTCGCGCAGCGCCGTGTTGACCTCGCGACGCCGCAGCGCCAGGACCGCGCCGTCCTGGTTGCGATATTGAAACATCCGCGTGCCGGGCAGCGTGGCGAGACGCCTGAGCGACAGTGCGAGCCTCGCCGATTTGAGATCCTTCTCGACCGGCTTGCTGCCTTTGCCGATGAACTTGAGCGACACGCGCTCGCCGACGACGCGCAGATCGCTCTTGAGCAAAGTCGCCGCGCCGCGCGTGCCGTGCTGCTTGGCGTAAGTCTCGCTCCCGGGGCGCAGCGCCGTCAGCGCGACGAGTTCGATCACCGCCGCGATCGCGCGCTCGCGCGAGGGCGCGCGGTCCCCGATATGGCGCGACACCCAGGCGCGGATCTTCGGCAGCGCCTCGGCGAGGCGGGCAAGGCGGCGCGCCTTGCGCAATTCGCGCACCTTTTCCCAATCGGGATGATAGCGATATTGCGCGCGGCCGGCCGCGTCGCGGCCGATGGCCTGAAGGTGCGCGTGCGGGTCGGCGGCGTAGAGCACGTTCTCATAGGCCGGCGGCACGGCGAGGCGCTTGAGTCGGTACAGGATGCGCTCATCGCGCAAGGCGCGGCCATTGCCGTTGACGAAGATGAACCCGGCGCCGCGCCGGCGGCGGCTGATCGTCAGCTCGGTGACGCTGACATAGCGCAGCCCGAGCTGGCGCAGGAGGCGCTCCGGGGGCTTGGTGGAAACGAGAGGCTGAACGTCGGACATGGCAGGAACGCGAATGATCGAACGGCAATCACGGTTCCATCACCAAAAGGAAAGGGCCGCTTCCTGCGATGGAAGCGGCCCCGAACAGGCACGTGCTTGAGGTCAGACAGCAGCCTGACGATTGACCTGCGACTCGGCGATCTTCGTCAGCTTCATGTCGGCAGCCTTCTCTTCCTTCAGCGTCGCTTCGAGGACGCTGGCGCAGTCCGCGCGGCCGAGCTGCTTCGCCCAGGCAACCAGGGTTCCGTAGCGCGACATCTCGTAGTGCTCCACCGCCTGGGCGGCAGCGGCAAGCGCGGCGTCGAGCACCTGCTTGTCGTCGACGTCCGAGGCGACGTCATTGGCTTCCTCGATGATGCCGTCGATAGCCGGGCAGTCCACGCCCTTCGGCTCCTGGCCGTGCATCTTGAACACCTGCTCGAGCCGCTTCACGTGGCCCTTTGTCTCTTCGAGATGCGACTTGAAGGCGGTCTTGAGCTGTGGGTTGCTCGCCTTCTGTTCCATGTCGGGCAGGGCCTTCAGGATCTGCTTCTCCGCGTAGTAGATGTCTTGAAGCGTGTGGACGAACAGGTTGTCCATGGTCTCGATGTCTTTGCCGAACAGGCTCATGAAGTTCCTCCAAATTGTGGGATGAGAAGTCTCCCGGAGAGAACGGCGCGGCGGCGTCCCCCGTTCCGGATATTTCCCTCGG
>DATAHF010000183.1:0-2676 GCA_036263315.1 Burkholderiales bacterium | reverse complement strand
GGTAGGCCTGGCTCTCCGGGCTGAGATCGAGGCCTTTGCGCACGCGCCGGTATACCGCGTCGGCCTCCGCGTACTTCGCTTCCTGCACCAGCGTGTCGCCCAGGCCCTTGAGCGCGTTCACGAGCGTCGGGGCGTAGGGGGCGGCGCCGATCCTCTCGTAGATGTCCACCGTGGCGGCATACAGCGCGGCGGCGTCGTGGAAGCGCCCCTGCTCGAAGATGATGTGGGCGAGCGAGGCGACCGCGGTGCCGGTGTCGGGCGAGTACTTGCCGAAGAAGGCGAGCGCGCGCCGCACCGCGTTGCGCGCGCTGATCTCCGCCTCGGCGAACTTGCCCTGCTGCAGCTGGGTGTTGGCGAGCCCGATCGCCTCCATGCGCACCAGCTGCCGGTGGCGGTCGAGCAGCGGCGGCATGGTCGACGGCACGCTGCGCGCCGCCACGGCGTGGTTCGCGATGAAGCTGTCCCCGTACGCCATCGCCAGGCGGAATGCCGCCTCGGCCTCGGCGTACTTGCCTTCCGCGCGCAGCACCGTGGCGCGCGTGCCCTCGACGATGCGGCGGTAGTTGTCCGCTAGGAAGGGAAAGTACCTGCCGCCTTGCGCTTCCTGGAACGCCTCGACCGAGCGCTCGAACGCCTGCTGCGCGCCGGCGCGATCGCCGGTGCTGGCGCGGAACACCGCGATCTGCGCCCAGGCGCCGACGCGCGCACCCGGCAGCACCGCGTTGTCGGGGGCTTGATTGGCGAGCTTCACCGCCTCGGCATAGTTGCCCGCCTGGCGCTCGGCGCCGATCAGCTGGGTGTTGAGGACGAAGCGCTCCTGGCCCTGCGGGGTGTATTTCTGCGCGACGCGCAGGTCCTCGAGCTGCTGCGTCACGAGGCCGAGCTCGCCGGCCGCGGTGGCGCGCTCGGTGTAGAAGTGGCGCAGGTCTACCGCGTCGCTCGTCTGCGGCGGCGCCTTGGCGGCGACGCGCTTGAGCGCCTCGACCTTCGCCGGATCGGGCTTCTGCTCGTCGAGGAGCGCCAGGATGTCGGCCGCCGAGCGCGGCGGCGCGTCGCTCGCCTGGACGCTTCCCAGGAAAACTGACGTCAGAAAAGCGAAAGCCAGCCGCCGCATCGTTCCTCCCGACGTCATTTTAATCGGGTTGCCAGTCGAGCTCGATCCACGTCGGCGCGTGGTCGCTCGCCTTGGGCAGCGCGCGCACCCAGGTGTCGACGCCCGCGCCGACGAGGTGCGGCGCGAGCTCCTTGGAAAGGAGCAGGTGGTCGATGCGCAGGCCCGCGTTGCGCTCCCAGTGCTTGCGGAAGTAATCCCAGAAGGTGAACACCTGCTCCTTCGGGTGGCGCTTGCGCAGCGCGTCGGTCCAGCCCTGCGCGAGCAGGCGCTGGTAGCACTTGCGGCTCTCGGGCTGCAGCAGCGCGTCCTTCTTCCACGACTTCGGGTTGTAGATGTCGAAGTCGGTCGGCACCACGTTGAAGTCGCCGGCGAGCACGACCGGGTGCCCGCTCTTCCACAGCGCGGCGGCGTGCGCGATCAGGCGCTCGAACCACGCCAGCTTGTAGTCGAACTTGGGCCCGGGCTGCGGGTTGCCGTTCGGCAGGTAGATGCAGCCGACGATGAGCCCGCGCACCGCGGCCTCGAGATAGCGGCTCTGCTCGTCCTTGGGGTCGCCGGGCAGCTCGCGCCGGCACAGGACCGGCTCCACGCCCTTGGCGAGGATCGCCACGCCGTTCCACGAGCGCTGCCCGCGCCAGAGCGCGCCGTAGCCCGCGTCGTGGATCGCCTTCAGCGGCAGCGCGCTGTCGTGCGCCTTCAGCTCCTGCAGGCACGCCACGTCGGGCGCCTCCTTCTCGAGCCACTGCAGCAGGTGCTTCTCGCGCGAGGCGATGCCGTTCACGTTGAAAGTGGCGATCTTCATTGCGTTTATTATCGCGGCATGAAGCTCGGCAAGCGCGCCTGGGTTTTCGCGATCGCGCTCGCGGCGCTCCTCGCCGCGCACTGGGCGTACGGGCCGGGACGCGTGCCCGAGGGCAAGGTGGTGTTCTACGGCGCCTCGTGGTGCCCGTACTCCGGCGCGCTGCGCAAGCACCTCGCCGCATCGAAGATCCCCTACGAGGAGCGCAACGTGGACGATTCGTTCGCGAACCTCGTCGGCTACATGCTCGCCGCGGGCAAGAAAGGCGCGCTGCCGGTGGTGCAGGTCGGCCCGCGCGTGGTGTCGAAGGGCTTCTACCAGCGCGACATCGACGCCGCGCTCGTGCGCGCGGGCTTCAATCCGGATCCGGCCTCCGCCGGGCCCGAAGGCGGCAGCGAGCGGCGCTGAATCGGGGTCAGGCACCGATTTTGCGGAGATCTCCCTCTCTAACGAGAGGAGATGGTCATGCGCCTGTCACGCAACCTCATCGCAGCGGCCTTGGCCGCGTGCAGCACCGCGATATTCGCGCAAGCCACCACGCCCGGCTCGCCCGGGGCGCCCGCCGTCGGCACGCAGACCTCGCCCGGCGTGCTCGGGCCGGCACCCTCTTCCCCCGGCGTAGTGGGCGGCACGTTCGGCACGCAGCCCGGCGTGATCACCACGACGCCCGGCGCAACCACGACGCAGCCCGGCATATCGCCCAATGTCTACGGCAGTAGCATGCCCGGCACCGCGTCTCCGGGGCTGGCAACGCCCGGATCAG
>DATAHF010000182.1:0-2388 GCA_036263315.1 Burkholderiales bacterium | reverse complement strand
CTGCGCGGCGAGCGGCCCGGGCATGAGCTGCGCGAGCGCAAGACCCTCCTTGTAGCCGCCCTCCGAGATCCACTTGCGGCGCTCCACCAGGTCGCGGTGCATGTAACCGCACAGCGCCACCGGGCCGCCGAAGCCGACCGTGCCGAGCTTCGCCATGTAGCGCACCATCTGCCACAGAGAATAGTTCGTGGACATCTATCGCACCTCGTAAACGAGAACGCGCGCTTCGGACCCGCCCTGCGCGGGCGCGGCGACATACAGCCGCCCCTCTGCGGGCACGAAAAGGCCCGTGCGCGCGCGCGGCGCAGTGCGTATGGACTCTTCGTGCACGTACTTGTCCCGCGTTTCCTGGCGCAGGACATCGATGCGCCCGGCGCCGCACACCACATAGATGCGCTTGCGCACGGCGTCGAAGAAGACATCATCCGTGTCGCCGCCGATATCGATTCTCGAGACCACCTTGCCGCTGTCGCTGTCGTAGACGAGCAGCGCGGCGGGCGAGCGCGCCCCGACAAAGAGGCGCCTGCCGCCCTCGTCCAACGCCATGGGGAAGTTCGCGCGCGCGCCCGGCACCTCCCAGGTCGCTACGACCTGGTCCTTCGCGCGATCGACCACCGCCACCTGGCGCGCGTCCGGGATGTTGACGAATACGCGCTCGCCGTTCTTCTCGAGCTGGAAGGATTCCGGATGCGCGGCGAGTTGGATTTCCCGCCCGGATCCCGGGCGGTCGAGCGCCATGAACCGGAGCGCGCCCTTTCCGTAGCCGACCACCACTTGCCGGGCTGCGGCGTCGTAGCGCACGTTGTCGGCGTCAGGAAGTTTTCCGACGCGCTGGATCGGCGCGAAAGTGGCGCCGTCCAGGATGTCCAGGCGGTCGGCGCTGCCGTTGGCGACGAAGAGACGCGGCGGATCGGCGACGTAGGCGAGCCCCTGCGGCTCCCCGAAGCCCGTCAGGCTCCTGAGGTGGCGCGCGGCGCCGGTGTCGAGCACCTCCACCGTATCGTTGCCGAGCGCCGCCACGAACAGCCGGTGGCCCGCCGCATCGACCGCGAAATGGTCGATGCGCCCCTTTACGTTCGGCATGGTGATGGAGGCCACTTGCTCGAGCGGCGCGGCCTGGACGGATGCCGCAGTCACGACGGCCGCGAGGACTGCGATGAGTCTGCACCGCATGCGTTCATCTCCTCAGCGTTCCCTGCGCAATGAAAGATCCCACGTCAGTCCGAGGCGAAGCTCGTGGACCGGCTCGCTGCCCGCTTGCGCATAGCGCAGCCCGACATCGAACGACAGCCCTTCGCGCACGCGCCAGATCGCGCCGACCAGGCCGGAATTGATGCGCGCGCTGCCCGTCGCCCGCTCCGTGAACACTTCGGCCACCGGGCGCACGAGCCACGCGCTCGGTCCCTCGACGATCGCGCCAAGGAACACATCGGGCTCGTGCTCTCGCGTGCGCGCGATGGCCGCATTGAGATGCAGCGTGGCGGCTTCCCAGCGCTGCGAGACGATGCCGGCCAGCGAGAACCCGGTGCCATGGCCGCCGGGCACGGAGGGAAGCAGCACGCCATATTCGGTCGCGATGCTGGGGCCGCTCTCCTCCTGCAGCGCGCCGCGGCGCAGCACCTGCTTCACAAAGAGGCCGTTGTCCTGAAGCACCGAGCGCGGCTCGCCTGCCTCGCGATTGAGCGCGACCTCGCGCTGCCCCTGGAGGACGAGCTCCCGATCGCCTTGCAGACCGATGTTGGCTACGACTGCGGGCGCGATGATGAATTTCCTTGCGCCCTCGCGCAGGCGCCCCACGGGCCCCAGCTCCAGCTCGAGCTCGCCCGCATGCGCGACGTCCGCATCGGTGGAGTCGAACGGACGATAGGCGAGCGCCGGCGCCGCGGCCTGCAGGAGAGCGAAGAAGACGAGCGCCCTTTTCATGCCGCTTCGGAAAGAACGAAGGGGCGGCCGGCGCGCGCCTCCAGCGCCTTGCGATACACCGCGATGGCCGCCGCCACGTCCTGCAGGCCGGTGCCGGTAGAGTCGAACACGATGGTCTCGTCGTCGCGCTCGCGCCCGGGCTTGTGTCCGGCGACCACCTCGCCGAGCTCCGCGTGCACCGCGGCGCGCGTGAGCACGCCTGCCTCGATGGCATGGTGCAGGTCGCCGATCTTGCACGCCTGGTCGGTCACGTCGGTGACGAGCTTCGCGTGCGCAAGCAGTTGCGGCTCGATTTCCTGCTTCTCCTCGTGGTCCGCGCCCACGGCGGCGATGAAGGTGCCGGGCTCTACCATGTCGCGGGTGACGAAGTAGCGGCGCGCCGTGGTGCAGGTAATCACGATGCGGCTTTCGCGCATTGCCCTGGGGAGATCCTCGGCGGCCTCGATTTCCATCTTACTTGCAAAA
>DATAHF010000181.1:0-2191 GCA_036263315.1 Burkholderiales bacterium | reverse complement strand
GTGCCCGCCGCGGCTTCCTTGCCCTCCTTGTCGAAGATGATCTCGCGGTTGCCGAAGGGCAGGGACGCGCCCGCGATCACCAAGCGCGTGTGATTGTTTTGGCACTCGAACTGGAGGATCAATCCGGTCGCCGGATCCTCGACGATCTGCTCGCGGATGCTGCATAACGCGCCGTTCGGTTTCACGGGCATGGCGTTCACCTCAATCTGTCCAGAATTTTTAGATGCCCTGCTTGGAGCAAGGCCTATGCCCCGCGCCGTGTAGCGCTGGCGCGACGCTCGCGTTTTTCCCCAAGGGATCAGCAGCCTTCCGGGCGCGTGTAGCGATCGCGCTACGCGAGATTCAGAGCGCGGCGACAATGTCAAGCGGAAAAGCCTCGCGCCGGGGATTTCAGGCGCTTCGGGAATCGAGAATAATTTCCTTAGGCGGCCGCCCAGCGGCTCCTAAACTCGGCTCACGTTTCAATAAGGAGAGGCTCATGTCCGAACAAGCACAAACGAAATCCAGGATCCATCCGCTCATGGCGACTGCCGCGGTCGCGGTGATCATCCTGTCCGCAGTCGCCGTCGCCGCGATCACCGGCTACCTGCCCGGCTCGAATGCGCAGAAGGCCGACGAGCAGGCCGCGATGAGTCAGCCGCAGGCGAATACCGCCAAGACGCCGCAGGCGAGCGCCGCGAAGCCGGCGCAGGCCGCCGCGCAGCCGCGCACGCAGGTCGCCTCCGCAGCGCCGGCGCACACGGCGCAGGCGAAGCCGCATTGCGCGAACTGCGGCGTGGTGCAGGACGTCAAGGAAGTCGAGCTCAAGGGCGAAGGCAGCGGGCTTGGCGCGGTCGCGGGCGGCGTGGTCGGCGCAGTGGTCGGCAACCAGTTCGGCCACGGCACCGGCAATACCGTCATGACGGTGGCCGGCGCCGCGGGCGGCGCCCTGGCCGGCAACGAGATCGAGAAGCGCGCGAAGACGCACAAGCGCTACGACGTCGCGGTGAAGATGGCGGACGGCTCGATGAAGACGGTTTCGTTCGAGCAGCAACCGACCTGGCGCGCGGGCGATCACGTGAAGCTCGAGAACGGCACGCTGGCCGCCTCGAGGTAAGCCTTGTAGTGCATCCCGCTACAGCCGAGCGGCCGTAGCGGGATCGCCTTACACTCCGCGCGTCTTCATAAGCGCGGAACAAGAAGAAGTGGGGATTCTGGACAAGAAATGGCCGCTCGCGAGGGCGGTCGTGGCGCACGCGCCCGAAGAGCCGGGCATCTACGTGCTCTGGCTGCAAGAGGAAGTCATCTACATCGGGCGCGCTGCCGCGGGCGGCATCCGCGCCTGCCTGCTCGAGCACCTCGAAGGCCACCGCGGCGGCTGCACGCAATCGGCAACGCATTACAGCTGGGAGATCTCGCTGTGGCCCACGCTGCGCGAGAGCGAGGTCCTCGCCGAGTTCGTGGCTGCGCACAAGCGCAAGCCGCGCTGCAACCAGGGCGACGCCTAGCCTACCGGGCCCGGCGCCAGCCCTTGGTGGTCATGCAGTTCAGCTGGTCGCGCTCGCTGCCGCTGAAGAAGCGCTCGCATTCCGCCGAGTCCAGCTTCCATTCGGAGCTGTCCTTGGTCGGGTGCGTCCACACCGGCTTGCTCGCGCATCCGGCGAGCAGCATTGCCAACAGGACGAAGCGCAATCTCACGCGAATGCCTCCCTAGAGGAAAGTCCAGCCGTTCTTGAACACCGGCGTGCCGGGGCCGGGGGAGCGCAGGATCAGGTATTTCTCCATCGGCAGGTTGAGCTGCTCGGCGAGGTTGGCGAAGACGCTGTCGATGAACACGAGCTTGGCGGCGCGCTCCATCGTCAGGATCCAGTCGAAGGGCGACGCGCTGCGCTCGTCGATCTCGACGACGTCGTGCGTGCTTTCCCATTCCGGCGGAATGCCGAAGTCGGGCGCGAAGCTGCCGCTGCGGCGGTGGACGCAGATGAACTCGCGCGTCACGCCGAGGGAATCGAAGAGCTTCTCTTCGCGCGCCCGGTTGCGCGCCAGCTCGAGGTTCCACTTCTCCGAGAACGGCACGTGGGCCACCGCGTATTTGTACTGGTCGAACTGCATGTACTCGGGGTACTTCTCGTTCTCCACCTTGATGCCGCCGACATTGTTGAGCGTGCTGTAGAGCATGTGGATGCGCTCCACCTCGCTCGCCTGCAGCGCG
>DATAHF010000180.1:0-5698 GCA_036263315.1 Burkholderiales bacterium | reverse complement strand
GACGCCGAAGCGAAACGGCATCCTCAGGCGCACGTCGCGCTCGAAGAACGCAATTTCGCGGATGGCGAATCTCACGACGCGACTTTAAGACATCCGCGCATCCAGCGCTTCGAGGATGCCGCGTACGTAGCCGATGGCGCGCGCGGCGGCGCCGGGACCGTCGGGCACGTAGTCGAAAGGCTCGATCGCCACGTCGCCGGCATAGCCGTGGCGCCGGAGCGCGGCGAAAAGCGGCGCGAAGCGCTGCTCGCCTTGTCCCGGGCCGCGGCGGTTGCGGTCGTTCAGCTGCACGTGGGCGAGGAGCCCCCGCGGCAGCCAGCGCTCGGCGAGCTCGGCGAGGGATGCGCTCTCCATGCGCCCGGCGGAGCTGCAATCGAGCATCGTCCTCACCGCCGGGCTGCCGATTTCGTCGACCATGCGAGCGGCCTCGTCGAGCGTATTGATGAGCGGCGTCTGCTCTGCGGAGAGCGGCTCGATGCAGTACACGATGCCCGCCTGCGCGGCGCGCGGCGCGATCGCGGCGAACATATCCCGCGCGCGCCGCAGCGCGTCCGCACGCGAATCTCCCGGGTCCACCCGCCTCTGGTGGGGCGAGCCATGCACCAGGTAGCGCCCGCCGAGCTCCGCGCACTGGTCGATGAAGGCGAGCATGGCGTCCAAGGTGCGCCTGCGAACCGCATCGTCGCGCGTGGAGATCGACAGCCCGGCGGGCTTGACGAGCAGCCAGTGGAGCCCGGTGATCGCGATGCCGGCGTCCTGCGCCGCGGCGCGCGTGGCGGCGAGCTGGGCGCTGCCGATGCGGTGCGGCTCGTCCGAGAGCGTATACGGCGCGATCTCGAGCCCGTCGTAGCCCAGGTTGGCGGCGTGCTCGCACTGCTTCGGAAACGCCATGGGTGCGATCACTTCATTGCACAGCGCGATTCGCATGCGGGGCTCCCCTTTGCGGCTACGGCGCGCGGTAGGCTTTTCCCGCGCGGTAGAGCGCGAGGCGCCCGCGCGCATCCTCCTGCGCCCGCGCGCCGAACCCGGGAAGCTCGAGCGCCTTCTCCTGCCATTTTGCGGCTTCCGCGAAGTCCCCGGCCTCGGCAAGCGCGGCGGCGTAGGTGTCGAGGATGCCGGGATTCGTCCAGCCGGAAAGCTCTGCAGCGGTGCGCGCATGCTCAAGCGCCTTCTTGCCGTTGCGCACGCCGTCGGCGCGCGCCGTGGCAAGCAGCCAGGCGAGCTCGTTGTGCGCAGGGGCGAACCGCGGCGCAAGCTCGGCCGCGTCGCTCAAGTCGAGCACGGCGCGCTCCGCCCGTCCCAGGCGCTCGTAGGCGCGCCCGCGCTCCAGGTAGGCCGACAGCAGCCGCCCGTCCAGCCGGATCGCCTCGCCGAAATCGGCGATCGCGTCCTCGTCGCGCTTCAGCCTGGTGAGCGCAACGCCGCGCCGGAAGCGCGCATACGCGTCCTGCGGGTTGGCCTCGAGGTACGCCGAGTAATCCTTGAGCGCCTCGTCATTTCGGCCGGCGCGCGCCTGTGCTTCGCCGCGCGCAAGAAGCGCGGCCACATAGCGTGGGTCGATGCGCAGGACCTGGTCGAGCTCCGCGATCGCGCGCTGCGGCTCGCCGAGGAGCGTCAGGCTCGATGCCAAGCCGTGGCGCGCCACGATGTTGTCCGGCTCGAGCTTCACCGCCTGGCCGAAATCGGCTGCCGCTTCGCGATGCTGGCCGAGGCGCGCCTCGACTTCGCCGCGCGCCTGCCAGTTCACGCCGCCGGCGGGGTCCATCCTGACGGCCTCGCTCACGTCGGCGAGCGCGAGCTCGGCGTTGCCGAGCCTGAGGTAGACGCGCGCGCGCTCGCGCAATGCGCCCGCAAGCCGGCCTTCCATCGCGAGCGCGGCGTTGAGGTCCTGCAGCGCGAGGTCGGTTTCGCCGATACGCTCGAGGCAAACGGCACGGTCGACGTAGACGCGCGCGCCGGCGCCGGCGCGGATCGCTGCGGAGTGGCGTTCTATGGCCGCCTTGATGTCGGCCGGGCGCGCGAACGCCGCGGCGCTACGGCAGGGATCGAGGTTCTGCGCGAGCGCCGTGGCAACGGCGAGCCCGGCGAGCAGCCCGCCGGCTACTTGCGCAGTACGTGGCCCCAGGCCTTTTTCCAGTCGTTGCCGAGGAAATCGGTTTCGCGCCCGTCGCTCTGGTAGAAGCGGTTCGGGATCTGGAACATGGCGAGCATGATGCCGCCCTGCGGTCCGCCCCAGGCCTCGTGCCGGCTGCCGGCCGGGCGCCACACGAACTCGCCCTTCTTGCATTCGCCTTCGGCGCACACCAGGCTGCCTTCGACCACATAGGTCTGCTCGATGAGCACGTGCTCGTGGTCCGGGAGCCTCGCGCCGGGCGCCATCTTCATGAGCATGGTCACCAGGCCGCTTTCGCGGTCGAACAGCAGCGTCTTGCTCTCGATGCCCTCGTAGGGCGACTTCTCCCAGGGCAGGCGCTCGACGTCGACGAAGCGCGAGGCGAGCGGGGGCAGGTTGGCGTGGGTCATGCTGGCCTCCTTACGATTTAAGGTGTTCTCCGACCTTGACGATCTTCATCGTATTGGTGCCGCCGGACTTGCCGATGGGCTCGCCGATGGTGAGGACGATGATATCGCCCTCCTTGACGACCTTGTTCTCCACCAGCACCTTCTCGGCCTCGCGCAGCAGCTCCTCGCGATCATGCCCGACGTATTTCACCATGAGCGGGTACACGTCGCGGAACAGCGCGCAACGATAACGGGTCTGCGTCTGCGCCGTGAGCGCATAGATCGGCACCCCGCAGTTCAACCGGCTCATCCAGAGCGCAGTCGAGCCGGACTCGGTCAGCGAGGCGATGGCCTTGACCTTGAGGTGGTAGGCGGTGAAGAGGGCCGCCATGGCGATCGACTGGTCGACCCGCGTGAACACCCGGTTGAGGAAGTCCTGCTCCAGGTTGAGCGGCTGGGTCTGCTCCGCCTCCACGCAGACGCGGGCCATGGCCTCGATCACTTCGACCGGGTAGTTGCCGCTGGCGGTTTCCGCAGAGGTCATGACCGCGTCGGTGCCGTCGAGGACCGCGTTCGCCACGTCCGACACCTCGGCGCGCGTGGGCACCGGGCTCGCGATCATGGACTCCATCATCTGCGTCGCAGTGATGGTGAGCTTGTTCTGCTCGCGCGCGAGCCGGATCATCTTCTTCTGCAGCGCAGGCACCGAGGCGTCGCCGACCTCCACGGCAAGATCGCCGCGCGCCACCATGATGCCGTCGGAGCCGCGCATGATGTCGAGGAGCGCGTTCTCCCCGACCGCCTCGGCGCGCTCGATCTTGGCGATCAGCAACGCGCGGCCGCCGGCGGCGCGCATCAGCTCGCGCGCCATGTACATGTCGGCGCCGCTCTTGGGAAACGAAACCGCCAGATAGTCGGCCTGCAGCTTCGCGGCGGTCTTGATGTCCTCCATGTCCTTCGACGTGAGCGCGGGCGCGGTGAGGCCGCCGCCCTGGCGGTTGATGCCCTTGTTATTGGACAGCACGCCGCCATGGCGCACCACGGTATGGACCTCCTCGCCGCGCACGTCCGTGACGTCGAGCACGATCTTGCCGTCGTCGAGGAGCAGCACCGCGCCCGGCTCGACGTCGCGCGGCAATTCCTTGTAGTCGAGCCCGACGCGCTCGGCGTCGCCCACCTCGCAGTTCGCGTCGAGGATGAAGCGGCGCGACTTCTCCAGCGTCACCTTGCCGTCGCGGAACTTGCCGACGCGGATCTTGGGGCCCTGCAGGTCGCACAGGATCGCTACCGTGCGGTTCGCCTTGCGCGCGATGTCCTTGATCAGCTCGGCGCGCTTGAGATGGTCATCGGCCGTGCCGTGCGAAAAATTCAGCCGCACCACGTCGACCCCGGCGCGCACCATCCGCTCCAGGACGGCGGGCGAGCTCGAGGAAGGACCGAGAGTCGCTACGATTTTGGTGCTGCGGACCATGAAGGAAACCTCGGCAGTGAGTGTAACCCGAGATTCCGGTTCAATCCGCGAGGTGCAGCAGCACCTCGCGGCGGCCGCCGCTGCGGCGGTGCTCCCATAGGTAGATGCCCTGCCATGTGCCGAGCGCGAGGGCGCCCGCGCGCACGGGGACGCCGAGCGAAGTGGCGGTGAGCGCTGCCTTGATGTGGGCGGGCATGTCGTCCGGACCCTCGGTGTCGTGCGTATAGAACGGATCGCCTTCGGGCACGAGGCGCGCAAGCCAGCGCTCGAGATCGCGCTTCGCGGACGGATCCGCGTTCTCCTGGATGACGAGGCTTGCGGACGTGTGGCGAACGAAGAGCGTGCACAGTCCTTCGCCGAGGCGCGCGGCGCTTATGCGCGCCTGCACTTGCCCAGTGATCTCGTGCAACCCCTGCCCCGGGGTGTGCACGACGATCTCGTCAATCATCCGCGCGCGCTTCGAGCGCTGCTACCGCGGGCAGCGTCTTTCCTTCCAGGAACTCCAGGAACGCGCCGCCTCCGGTGGAGATGTAGGAGATGTCCTTCTCCAGGCCGAATTTCGCGATGGCGGCAATCGTGTCGCCGCCGCCGGCGATGGAGAACGCGTTGGACCGGGCGATCGCGCGGGCGAGCGTCTCGGTGCCGCGCGCGAACTGCTCGATCTCGAACATGCCGACCGGCCCGTTCCACACGATCGTGCCCGCGTTCTTGAGCCGCTCGGCGAGGCTCGCCGCCGCGCGCGGGCCGATATCGAGGATCATCTCGTCGGCGTCCACGGCGCCGGCGTCCTTGGTGATCGCGCGCGCGCGCGCCGAGGCCTCGGTCGCCACGACGACGTCTTCGGGCAGCGGCACGTCGGTGAGCTTCTGGATGCGGCGCGCCTCGTCCACGAGGGCCGGCTCGGCGAGCGAATGCCCGATGGCACGTCCGCTCGCGAGGAGGAAGGTGTTGGCGATGCCGCCGCCCACGATCAGGCAGTCGACCTTGCGCGCGAGCTCCGCAAGCACGGAGAGCTTGGTGGACACCTTGGAGCCCGCGACGATGGCGATGAGCGGATGCGCGGGATTGGCGAGCGCGCGGCCGAGCGCGTCGAGCTCCGCCGCCATCAGCGGGCCGGCGCAGGCGACGGGCGCGAAGCGCGCGACGCCGTGCGTCGTCGCTTCGGCGCGATGCGCCGTACCGAAGGCGTCGTTCACGTAGACGTCGCAGAGCGCCGCGATCTTGCGCGCCAGCGCCTCGTCGTCCTTCTTCTCGCCCTTGTTGACGCGGCAGTTTTCCAGCACCGCGAGCTCGCCCGGCCGCAGCTCGACGCCGTCGACCCAGCCGCTCTTCAACGGGACGTCCCTTTTCAGCAGCTCGGAGATCCGGCGCGCTACCGGCGCGAGGGAGTCCTCGGGCCTGAGCTCGCCCTCCTTCGGGCGTCCGAGATGCGAGGTCACCATGACGGCCGCGCCTTCTTCGAGCGCGAGCTGCATGGCGGGGAGCGACGCCCGGATGCGCGTGTCGTCGCTGATCCTGCCGCCTTCGATCGGAACATTCAGGTCGGCGCGGATGAACACGCGCTTTCCCCTGAGCTCGACGTCTGTCATGCGCTTGAACTTCATGATCTCTTCCTGTTGAGCAGTTCTTTCATGTGGCGCCGGGGTTCGCCCGACTCGTACGCGCGGCGCTGGTAGCGGATCGTGGCCGCAAGCAGCTCGTCGAAGGCCGCCTGCGTCAGCTCGC
>DATAHF010000179.1:0-8290 GCA_036263315.1 Burkholderiales bacterium | reverse complement strand
GCCAGATCCACGCCGCCGCGCAGCCGGGCCGGGATCAGCTCGTCGATCGCCGAATTGATGGCCGCGTATTCGCCGCCGATGCCGAAGCCGGTGAGCGCGCGGCAAAGCGCAAACGTGGCGAAACTGAAGGAGAAGGCGGTGAGCACGGTTGCGCCGACGTACACCGCGAGCGTCACGAGGAACATGCGCTTGCGTCCCAGGCGGTCGGCAAGGCGCCCGAAGTAGAGGGCGCCGAGCACCGCGCCGGCGACATAGGCCGACGCCGCCCAGCCGATCTGCGCCGCCGAGAGCGCGAGCGTGTCGGCGCGCTGCAGGGTCGGCCCGAGCGAGCCCACCACGGTGACTTCCAGGCCGTCCAGCAGCCAGCTCACGCCGAGCGCGATCACCACGCGCCAGTGCCATGCGGACCACGGCAGGCGATCGAGGCGCGCCGGGATCGAACTGCGGATGGCTGCTTCCGACGTCACGATGTAGTCTTGGAGCTATGGCCAGGGAAAAAGTTACCGCGCTGCGCAAACGTTACTACCCGGACATTGCGCCCGATCGCGACTATCCGCCGCTGCGCTTCCAGTCCATCCGCAGGAAAGTGAGCGCCGAGGAGTGGGAGGCGCGCGTCGATTGCGCCTGCGCCTATCGCCTGGTGCGCCACTTCGGCATGGACGACCTCATCTACAACCACATCTCGGCGCGCATCCCGGGCACCGAGGAGTTCCTGCTCAACCCGTTCGGCCTCACGTACGACGAGATCTGCGCGTCCTCGCTCGTCAAGGTCGACCTGCGGGGGCGCATCCTGTGGCAGCCCGACTGGCCGAAGGGCCTCAACTACACCATCAACCTCGCGGGCTTCGTGATCCACGGCGCGATCCACGAGGCGAAGCCGGACATCCAGTGCGTGATCCATACCCATTCGCTCGCCGGGATGGCGGTGGCGAGCCTGAAGCGCGGCCTGCTGCCGATGACGCAGACGGCGATGCGCTTTGCGAAGGTCGCGTATCACGACTACGAGGGCGTCGTCCTGGAGATGGACGAGAGAAAGCGCCTGCTGAAGAACCTCGGCGACTGCGAGGTCATGCTGCTGCGCAATCACGGGCCGCTAGCCGTCGGGCGCTCGGTCGCGGAGGCCTTCAACAACATGTACCGGCTCGAGCGCGCCTGCCGCGCGCAGCTCCTCGCCCAGGCGTGCAACGACGAAATCCTGCTGCCGTCGGAAAAAGTGTTCGAGAAGACGAGCCGCATGTACCAGCCCGGCGTGCGGCGCACCATGGGCGTGCTGGAGTGGCCCGCGATGCGCCGGCTCGCCGACCGCCTCGATCCCTCCTACAAGAGCTGACCCATGCACGTCGTCGAGCAGTTCGCCGCGTTCGCCCAGCAGTTCCGCCGCGAGGAGCCGGCCGCAGCGGTGGTGCATCACGCCAAGCGCGCGGTCATCGACTGGTATGCGGCCGCGTACCCCGGAGCGGTCGTGCCGCCCGCCACGCTCCTCGAGAAGGCGCTCGCCGAGGAGATCGGGCAGGGGAGCGCGTATCTCCTGCTCGGCAAGAAGGCGACGCCGCGCGCCGCGGCGCTCATCAACGGCGCGGCGGCCCACACGGCGGAATTCGACGACATCTTCCGCGACGGCATCTACCATCCCGGCGCGCCGACCATCGCGGCCGCGCTGGCGCTCGCCCATTCGAGGAAAGTCTCCGGGAAGGATTTCCTGCGCGCGGTCGTCGTGGGCTACGAGATCTCGACCCGCATCGGCGCGGCGATGGGGCGCGCGCACTACAAGTATTGGCACAACACCGGGACCATCGGCAGCTTTGGGGCCGCTGCGGCCTGTTGTGAAATACTCAAATTAAATAAAGAGCAGTTCGCCCACGCGCTCGCGACCGTAGCTACTTTTGCCGCGGGCCTACAGCAGGCCTTCCGCATGGCGTCGATGTCCAAGCCGCTGCATGCGGGGCACGCCGCCGAGGCCGGCCTCACCGCCGCGCTCGGGGCTGCCGAAGGCGTGACCGGCTCGCTCGACATCCTGGAAGGGGAGGCGGGGCTCGGGCGCGCGATGAGCGACAACCCCGACTGGCAGCGCGGCATCGCTACGCTTGGGCGCGACTTCCACATCACGCGCATGACCTTCAAGAACCACGGCTGCTGCGGCCATACTTTCGCCGCGATCGACGGCGCGCTCGAGCTGAAGAAAAAGATGGGTCTCTCGCCGGAGGACATCGAGCGGGTCGAAGTGGCGACGTACCGCGCGGCGCTGGAGGTTGCGGGCTACGAGAACCCCGCCACGCCGGCCGAGGGCCGCTTCTCGCTCAAGTACGTGGTGGCGAGCGGGCTCGCGCATGGCAACGTGCGCCTGGCGGCCTTCGAGCAGGATCGCCTGAACGACGCCAAGACGAAGGAGCTGATGCAAAAAATCTACGTGCGGCTCGACCCGGAGCTCGATGCCGCCTTCCCCGGGAAGCGCGCGGCCCGGGTGGCGATCCAGGCGCGCAATGGCAAGCGCGAGGAATACCTGCAGCCCACGCGCAAGGGCGACCCCGACATGCCGCTGAGCGACGCGGAGCTGGACGACAAGTTCCTCGAGCTCGCCGTGCCGGTCATCCAGGAGCAGGCGGCGCGCAAGCGGCTCGCGTACCTGCGGGCCCTCGACTCCGCGCCGCGCCTGGACGCATGACGCTCGGCTTCGTCGGCCTCGGCGTGATGGGCGCACCCATGTGCGCCAACCTGGCGACGAAGAGCGGGCATCGCGTCCTTGCTTTCGACACCAGGAGAATCGAGATTGCCGGCGCGCAATTTTCGGATTTGAAAGCCATGGCCGAAAGCTGCCACGTCGTCTTCCTCTCGCTGCCCGGGGCGACGGAAGTGGACGCGGTGGCGAAGGAGCTGAATCCGAAACGCGGCGCTTGCGTGGTCGACCTCAGCACCACCACCGTATCGCTCGCGCGCTCGCTCCATGCTCATTTCGAAAAAATGGGCGTGGACTTCGCCGACGCGCCGGTTGCGCGCACGCGCGAAGCGGCGCAGAAGGGCACGCTGTCCATCATGGTCGGCGGCTCGCAGGCGGTGTCCGCGCGCATCCGTCCGCTTCTCGCCTGCATGGCGAGCGACATTACGCACTGCGGCGGCCCGGGCGCGGGCCAGGCGATGAAGCTCGTCAACAACATGATGCTGTTCCAGAACGTGGTGGCCGTCGCCGAAGGCCTCGCGCTCGCGCGGCACGCCGGCGTCGACCCGGCGTTGGCGCTGGAAGTGCTCTCCAAGGGCTCGTCCGACAGCTTCGCGCTTCGCAACCACGGGATGAAAGCCATCCTGCCCGGTGTTTATCCCGAGCGCGCTTTCTCGACCGAGTACGCGCTCAAGGACCTCGGGTATGCGCTCGAGCTGGCGCGGGAAGCCGGCCTCGACCTGACCGGCGCGCGCAACGCCCGGCGGCTGCTGGAGAAAAGCCGCGAAGCCGGTTTCGGTGCAGAATACTTCCCTGCGCTGGCGAAGGTCGTGTCTTAAAGGGAGGAAGGCGGAATGCATCCTGCGATGATTGGCGCCCTGGTGGGCGCCGGCCTGGCGATCCTGCTCTACGTGATCGACTACACGATGATCCGCAAGGGCGCGACCGAGCGCGCCCACCGGAAGCACAAGAACCAGCCCGTGGTGCTGGACAACACGGAGCGCAAGCGCCTGCGCTCGCTCGCCATGTTCTGCCTGCTGCTGCCGCCCGCCTTCGCGCTCGGCTTCTGGATGGTGAGCTAGGCCGCGCCCGGCCTCATTCGGCTTTCGCCCCGGAGAGCTTCACCACTTCCGCGTAGCGCGCGATGTCGGCGCGCAGCTGCTTCTCGAACTCCTCCGGCGTGCTGCCGAGCGGCTCCTCGCCCTTGTCGAGGATGCGCTTGCCCAGATCCGGGGAGCGCGCCGCCCGGGTCGCCGCGCCCGCCAATGCCTGGACGACCTCGCGCGGCGTGCCTGCCGGCGCGAGCAGCCCGTACCACACCGACACTTCGACGCCTTCCACGCCGGCCTCTTTCATGGTCGGCACGTCGGGCATGAGCGCCGAGCGCTGCGCGCCCGCCAGTGCGAGCGCGCGAAGCCGGCCGCCTTTCGCCATGATGGCCGGGATGTTCGCGAAGCTGAACTGGACGTCGCCCGCGACGACCGCAGTGAGCGACGGGTCGGTCCCCTTGAAGGGCACGTGCACGACGTTGATTCCGGTGCGCAGCTTGAAGAGCTCTCCCGCAAGGTGCTGGCTGGTGCCCGATCCGGCGGACGAGTAATTGAGCGCGCCCGGCTTGGCGCGCGCTTCGGCGACCAGCTCGGCGATGTTCTTCGCCGCCGTGCCCGGCCCTGCGACGAGCAGGTTCGGGCTCTGGCACAGCACGGACACCGGGGCGAGATCGCGCTGCGCGTCATAGCGCAGGTTCTTGTAGAGCGACGCGTTGATCGCCAGCGCCGAAGTGGTGAAGAGCAGCGTATAGCCGTCGGCGGGCGACTTGGCGACGACTTCGGTCGCGAGGTTGGTCGCCGCGCCCGGCCGGTTCTCGACGACGAATTGCTGGCCGAGGTACTCGGCGAGCTTCGGCGCGAGCAGGCGCGCATTGATGTCGGTGCCGCCGCCGGGCGTGAATCCGACCAGCACGCGCACCGGCCGGGAAGGATAGCCCTGGGCGATCGCGTGCCCTGCGAGGAGGACCAGCAAGAACGAAAGAAAGGCTCTCATGGGTCCGCGATCTTATAATGCCCGCCATGCAAAGAAGAAATTTCCTGGGAATCGGGTTGGCCGGGGCGGCGCTTTCCGCGCTGCCTTCGTTTGCGCAAAACAAGTATCCCGAGCGCGCGGTGCGCCTCGTGGTGCCGTTCGCGCCCGGCGGCGACGGCGACATCATCGGCAGGCTGTGGGCGAAATACGCCTCGCAGCATCTCGGCGGAAACGTCGTGGTCGAGAACAAGCCCGGGGCGGGCGGCGCCATCGGCGCAGGCGAGGTCGCGCGCGCGACGCCCGACGGCTATTCGCTGCTGCTCGGCACGACGACCACGCAGATCGTCAATCCGGCCACGCTGCCCACGCCGCCGTACGACGCGATCAAGGACTTCACGCTGGTGGGAATCGTGAGCATCAACCCGACCTGCGTGGTGGTGAATCCGGCGCTCGGCATTCATAGCCTCAAAGAGCTTGTCCAGAGAGTGAAAGCGGAACCCGCCAAGTTTTCCTATGGATCGGCGGGTCCGGGCACCATCACCAACCTCACCGGCGAGCTCTTGAAGCGCGTGGGCGGCCTGCAGATGCAGCACGTGCCGTACAAGGGCGGCGCGCCCGCCATGCAGGATCTCATTGCGGGGCACATCCCGGTCATCACCCCGATCCTCACCTCCGCGGTGATCGCGCAGCATCGCGCCGGCCGCGCGCGCATCCTTGCGGTGAACAGCGAGGAGCGCCTGAAGACGGCGCCCGACCTGCCGACCGCAGTGGAGTCCGGCATGCCGGAGCTGCGCGTCATGGTGTTCAACGCGGTGTTCACGCCGGCGGGCGTGCCGCAGCCGGTTCTCGAGGCGCTGAAGAGCGCGAACGCCAAGGCCCTCGGCGAGGCCGGCCTGCGCGAGGACCTGCAGAAGGCGGGCGCCGAGCTCTTCACGGGGCCGGATCCGGCGAAGTTCATCGCCGATGAAGTGACGCGCTGGACCGCGCTCATCAAGGCGATGGGCTTCAAGAGCCAGTGAGCGGGCTCGATCTCCGGGCGTGGCTCGACCAAGTCCGCGCGCTCGGGGAGCTGAAGGACGTGCGCGGGGCCGACTGGAACCTCGAGCTCGGCGCGATCAGCGAATTGAACGTGCGCAAGAGCACGCCGCCGGCGCTGCTCTTCGACGACATCGTCGGCAGCAAGAAGGGCTACCGGGTGCTGACCTGCAGCACGAGCAGCCCGGCGCGCCTGTCGTCGATCCTGCGCTTTCCCGTCCAGAAGACCCACCAGGGCCTGGTGGAAACGCTGCGCGGCAAGCCGGCGCAGTGGCAGCGCGCCGCTCCGGAATTCAATCCCGTCGCCGTCAAGAGCGGCCCGGTCCTGGAGAACAGCCAGTCCGGGAAGGACGTCAACCTGGAGATCTTTCCCGCGCCGCTGTGGCACGAGCAGGACGGCGGCCGCTACATCGGCACCGGCTGCTGCGTGGTCACCCGCGACTTCGACTCTGACTGGGTCAACGTCGGCACCTATCGCGTGCAGCTCATCGACAAGAGCCACGTCGCGCTCGACATGGTCCCGGGCAAGCACGGCCGCATCCATTACGAGAAGCACAAGAAGGCGGGCAAGCCCTTCCCGGTGGCGATCGTGCTGGGCTGCGATCCGCTCGGGTACCTCATCTCGGGGATCGAGGTCCCGTTCGGCATGTGCGAGTGGAACTACATCGGCGCCATCCTCAAGCAGCCGCTGCAGGTGCTGGCAGGCGAGCTCACCGGGCTCACGTTTCCCGCGGCCTCGGAGATCGTGCTCGAGGGGCACGTCGAGCCCGGCGACGAGCGCACGGAAGGACCGTTCGGCGAATTCCACGGCTACTACCCGGGGAAGGCGGGGACCGCGCCCGTGGTGACCGTCAAGCGGGTTTATTTCAGAAACGATCCTATCCTCGTCGGCAGTCCGCCGGCGAAGCCGCCCAACGATTACTCGTACTCCAAGGCGGTGATGCGCTCCGCGCTGCTGCACGATGCGCTCGTTGCCGCCGGCGTGCCCGACGTGCGGGCGGTGTGGGCGCACGAGATCGGCGGCGCGCGCATGTTCAACGTCGTGGCGATCAAGCAGCGCTATGCCGGGCACGCGCGGCAAGCCGGGCACATCCTCAACCAGTGCGGCGCCGGCGCCTACATGTCGCGCTATTCCGTCGTGGTGGACGAGGACATCGACCCCTCCAACCTGCAGGAAGTGATGTGGGCCGTGGCGACGCGCACCGACCCGTCCATCGACATCGACATCATCCAGCGCGGCATGGGCTCGAAGAACGACCCGATGTTCGTCGCCTATCCCTACGACGCGCCCTACAGCTCCAAGGCCATCATCGACGCCTGCCGGCCGTGGGACCATCTCGGCGAATTCCCCGCAGTCGCCGAAGTGAGCCGCGAGCTCGAGGCGAAGATCCGCGCGAAGTGGAAGGAGATCCTTTAGAGCGCAGCGCTGGGCTGCTTTAAGGGAAATCTAAGCCCGCCGGCGCAGTCTTATCCGGTGAGGCGAGTCGTGGAAACCGTTCAGCCTGCTGCAAGCTTGCGCGCGCCGCGGGCGCGAATCCTCGTCGCCGGCACGCGCGAAGCCGTGCGCGCCGTTCGGCGCGTCGTGGCCGACGATGCCGACATCGTCGCGGCGTACTCCACCGCCGAGGCGCTGAAGCGGCTCGACGGGCGCGTCGACCTCATCGTGTGCAACGTGCGCTTCGACGAGTCGCGCATGTTCGATTTCCTGCAGGCGGTGAAATCGCGCTCGCCGGCGGTCCCCATCGTCTGCTGCCGCGTCTCGGCCATCGAGCTCAACGGCGCGGTGCGCCACGCGATCGAGATGGCGCTCGATGCGCTCGGCATCGAAACCTTCGTCGATTGCGCGCTGCTGTATCGCGAGAGGGGCGAGGCGGGCGCCGCCGATGCCTTGCGGCGCGCGATCCTCGCTCACCGGTCCTAAGGGGCCGCCCCCGCTTATTCGTCCGATTCGTTCTTGGGCTGGTCGAGGTCGCGGACTTCGGTGTTCATCTTGACGTCGCTGCGCCGCCGCGCCTCGAGGAGCTTCGCGGTCTCGAAGTAATCGCCGCGCACGGCGCGCGCGGCGGCTTCGTCGAGGTCCTCGGGCCAGTAGCCGAGCGAGTAGCCGAACCAAGGCGTCTCGGGCTTGAGGGGCGGGAGGCCGAGCTCTTCCCAGATCTTCTTCGCGTTCTCCATGTACTCGCGCTTGGGAAGCGAGATCGGCGGGAAGTCTTCCTTGAGCGTGGCGTCGATCAGCACGGAGGCGTCCTGGCCGTCGTTGCGCTTGCTGCGCGGGCCGTGGCCCTGGTCGCGGTGCGGCAGGATGTGCAGGTCGAGCGCGGGATTCGCGCGGTAGGACATCGCCCAGAGAAGCGCATCGGCGTTGTCCGGATCGATGTCCTCGTTGACGGCGATGATGTACTTGCCGGCGGCGCGGTGCAGGATCGCCGCGCCGTAGAGCGCGCGCCACACCTCGGTCGTCGGCATGTCGCGCTCGCAGACCAGCGCGATGACCTTGCGGATGTTGGTCAACGGCTCGTGCATCGACACCCGCTTGATGCCCTTGATGCCGAGCGTGTTCTTGAGAAAGTTCAGGAACAG
>DATAHF010000178.1:0-14874 GCA_036263315.1 Burkholderiales bacterium | reverse complement strand
GGGCTCGCTGCCGAACGGCATCCCGGTCGAGATCGAGTGCATCGTCGAAGTCGCCTGAGGCTCTTCCTCCTCTGCCTGTCGCTGGTGTCGGCGCCGCTCGCCGCCCAGAGCTGGGGACCGCGCAACCTCGAGGAGCTGAAGCAGGAGACGGTGCGGCGCGCGGAGAAGAACCTCAATCCGATCGGCGGCATCGCGGCCGAGGATGCGCGCGAAGCGATGGCGTCGCTCGCCAGCCTCGAGCCCGACGCATGGGCGGCAGCGTGGAGCGCCATCGGCGAGCGCCATTTCGCCAAGGGCGACTACCTGGCCGCGTGGCACGTGTTCAACGTGGCGCGCTGGCCGAGCGAAAAGCTGTCTCCCGGAAAGCGCGCCGCGTACGAGCGCGGGCTGGAAGCTTTCCAGCGCCACGGAAAATCGCTGACGCCGCCGGTCGAGACCGTGCGCATCCCCTTCGAGGGCAAGGAGATCGTGGCGTACCTGCGCGTGCCGGCCGGGGCCGCGCGCGCGCCGCTCGTTTTCCGCATCTGCGGCCTGGACTCGCGCAAGGAGGAGCTCATCGCCTCGGCGGACGCCTATCTCAAGGCGGGCGCCGCGGTATTCGCCATCGACATGCCGGGCACCGGGCAGGCGCCGGTCGCGATCGGGCTCGGCGCGGAGCGCATGTTCTCGCGCGCGCTCGACTACCTGCAGGTGCGCCCCGAGCTCGACCCCAAGCGCATCGTGGTGCAGGGCGTGAGCTGGAGCGGCTACTGGGCCGCGCTCATGGCCTACACCGAGAAAGAGCGCATTCGCGGCGCCGTCGTGCATGGCGTCGGGATCCACGAGTACTTCGACAGCGCCTGGCAGAAGAAGACCTTCAGCACGCGCGAATACCTGTTCGACATCTATCCGGCGCGCGCTGCCGCGTACGGCGCGCGCAGCGAGGAGGAATTCTTCGCGCAGGGCCCGAAGCTCTCGCTGCTCGCGCGCGGCATGCTGGACAAGCCCTCGGCGCCCATGCTGCTGGTGAACGGCGAGCGCGACAGCCAGCAGCCGATCGCCGACCTCTACCTGCTCATGAAGCACGGCGATCCGAAGGACGTCTGGGTGAATCCCGAGGGCGGGCACCTCGGGCGCTCGGAGCGCTGGCCGCAGGGCCGGATCCTCGGCGAAGTGATCCGGCCGTGGGTGCTCGCGCACCTCAGATAGACATCACGCTCCTGCGGTAGTACTTCAGCTCCTCGATCGACTCGCGGATGTCCGCGAGCGCCTCGTGCCTGCCCTCCTTCGCGAAGCCGCGCAGCACCTCGGGCTTCCAGCGGCGCACCAGCTCCTTCAGCGTCGAGACGTCGAGGTTGCGGTAGTGGAAGTAGGCCTCCAGGCGCGGCATCCAGCGGGCGAGGAAGCGCCGGTCCTGGCAGATGGAATTCCCGCACATCGGCGAGGTGTTTCCGGGCACGTGCCGGGCGAGGAACTCGAGCGCCATGCGCTCGGCCTCGGCCTCGGTGAGCGTGGAGGCGCGCACCCGCTCGATGAGGCCGGACTTCTTGTGGGTGCCCTTGTTCCAGGCATCCATGGCGTCCAGCACCTCGTCGGGCTGGTGCACCACGATGATCGGCCCCTCCGCGACCGGGGCGAGCTGGGCATCGGTGACCAGCAGGGCGATCTCGATGATGCGGTCGGAGTCCGGCTGCAGCCCGGTCATCTCCATGTCGATCCACACCAGGTTGCTTGCGCTGTTGTCCGACGCAGCGGCCATGCTTTATTCTCTCATGGCGTGCCGAACGCATTCACCTGGATCTTCCTCATCGCGCTGGCGGCGGCGAGCGCCACGCGCCTGTGGCTCGCGCAGCGCCAGATCCGGCACGTGCGCGCCCACCGCGAGGCGGTGCCGCCGACCTTCGCCGATGCCATCCCGCTCGCGGCGCACCAGAAGGCGGCCGACTATACGGTGGCGAAGGTCCGGCTGCAGATCGTGGACATGGGCGTCGAGCTCGTCATGCTGCTGGCCCTCACGCTGGGCGGCGCGCTGCAGTGGCTCTCCACGCTGTGGGAAGGCGCGTTCGAGCTCGGCTCCATCTGGCACGGCACCGCCCTCATCATCACCGTGTTCGCGCTGATCGGGGTGGTCGGCCTGCCGGCGACGCTTTACCGCATCTTCGGCATCGAGGAGCGTTTCGGGTTCAACAAGATGACCTGGCGGCTGTTCCTCGTCGACATGCTGAAGGGACTGCTGCTCGCCGCCGTGTTCGGCATTCCGCTGCTCCTCGCGGTCCTGTGGCTGATGACGGAAGTCGGCAGGTGGTGGTGGTTCTACGTGTGGATCGTGCTCGTGCTCTTCTCCATCTTCATGCAGCTCGTCATTCCGACTTTCATCATGCCGTGGTTCAACAAGTTCTCCCCGCTGCAGGACGCCGCGCTCTTCGAGCGGGTGGAGCGGCTGCTCGCGCGATGCGGCTTCCGCTCCCGCGGCCTGTACGTCATGGACGGGTCCAAGCGCTCGGCGCACGGCAACGCGTTCTTCGCCGGCGTCGGCGCCTCCAAGCGCATCGTCCTTTTCGACACGCTGGTGGACCGCCTGAGCCCCGGCGAAGTGGAGGCCGTGCTCGCCCACGAGCTCGGGCACTACAAGCTCCACCACATCAAGAAGAGCCTCGCTTTCAGCTCCGCCTTCACGCTGGCGTCGCTCTTCGTGCTCGGCCTTCTGGTCGAGCAGCCGTGGTTCTACGAGGGGCTCGGCGTGCAGGCGCAATCGCTGCCGGCGGCGCTGCTGCTCTTCATCCTGGTCGGGCCGGCGTTCAGCTTCTTCCTGCACCCCCTCACTACGCTCCTCTCGCGCAAGCACGAGTTCGAGGCCGACGAGTATGCGACGCGCTATTCCGCGGTCGGGGACCTCGTGCACGCGCTCGTGAAGCTCTACAGGGACAATTCCGCGACGCTGACGCCCGACCCCCTGCACTCGGCGTTCTACGACTCGCATCCGCCTGCGGCCACGCGCATCGCCCGATTGAGGACCCAATGAGCTCGCTCGCCGCAAAGAAGTGCAAGCCCTGCGAAGGCGGCGTCGCGCCCTACAGCGAAGCCGAGGCGAAGGACATGCTGCGCCAGCTCAAGGGCTGGATCATCGAGGACGGCAAGCTCGTCAAGCTCTACCCGTTCAGCAACTACTACCAGACCATGGCGTTCGTGAACGCCCTCGCCTGGATCTCGCACCGCGAGGATCATCATCCGGACCTCAAGGTCGGCTACAACCAGTGCCGCGTCGAGTACTCGACCCACGCGATCGGCGGGCTGTCGGAGAACGACTTCATCTGCGCGGCCAAGGCGGACGCGCTCTTCTCATTGTGAAGCGCAGCCCTTGAAGCGGGTCTTCAGCTCCTTCAACCGCATCGCGGTCCATCACACGAAGAACGTGCTGGAGGCCGAGGGCATCCGCGCCGTCGTAAAGAACGAGATCCTCGCCTCCGCCATGGGCGAGCTGCCGCCCGCCGAGTGCCAGGCCGAAGTCTGGGTGCTGCGCGAAGCGGACGCGCAGCGCGCCGAGGCGATCCTGATGGGCATCGGCGGCAGCGCAGGCGGCCCGCACTGGAAATGCCTGTCGTGCGGCGAGACCTCGGAGCCGCAGTTCACGCAGTGCTGGCGCTGCGGCGCGTACAGGGAGCGCTAGCAGCCGAGCTGCTTGGCGAGGTCGAGGAAGCTCTCGGCAACGATGTCGAAGCGGCCGTCGTGCGGCGCGAGCGCGCTTTGCGGCCCGTACTCGAGCGGCCTCGGCACGTAGGCCGTCTTGAGACCGCACTTCTGCGCCGCCTTGAGGTCGGGCGGGTGCGCCGCCACCATCATGACTTGCTCGGGCGGGAGATTGAGCAGATGGGCCGCGCCCTGGTAGACCTCGGGATCGGGCTTGTAGTGGCCGAAGAGCTCCGAGGACAGGATGCAGTCCCACGGCAGCCCCGCGTTCTTCGCCATGTCGACGAGAAGCGAGACGTTGCCGTTGGACAGGGTGGAAAGGACGTAGGGCCCGCGCAGGCGGTTCAGGCCCGGGACCGAGTCCGGCCACGGCGTCAGGCGGTGCCAGGCGCGATTGAGCTCCTCGATCTCGCCTTCATCCAATCCCGTAAGGGAGAACTTCGGCAGGAGCGTATCGAGGATCATGCGGTGCAGGCGGTCGATGTGCGTCCAGGGCAACTCGCCCTTGCGCACGCGGTCCATGGCCGGGTGATAGCCGGCCCGCCACGCGTCCGCAAACGCCGCCCAGTCGGCGCGCACGCCCTTGCGCTTTGCCAGCAGCTCGCCTTCGCGGATGAGCGAGCCGCGCCAGTCGACGACGGTACCGAAAACATCGAAAGCAAGCGCCTTGATCATAGGAGGTGAGCCACGCTGATGACGATGAGGGCGAACACCCAGACCACGAGCGCGCGCCACACGAGCCCGACGGTGCTGTCGAGAAACGGCCCGTCGGCGAGCTCGCCCACGCCGAGCTCGGGCCGCGCCTGCATGCCTTCCATTTCCTGCACCGGCATGCCCAGGCGCACGCCCATGGCGCCCGCGCCGGCGGCCAGCACGATCCCCGCGGTGCGATCGGACCAGGCGCGCGCCTGCGTCCTCCAGCAATAGACCGCGTCCTCGAAATCGCCCACCACCGCGAACGCCGCTGCGGTCAGGCGGACCGCCGGCCACTCGAGCAGGTAGAACGCGCGCTGCGCGAACGCACCGAAGGCGCCCAGCGCGCCCCAGCGCTCGGCGAAGTAGGCCGCCAGGCGATAGAGCACCGCCCCGACCGGACCGGGCAGCAGCACGTACCAGAGCAGCACGCCGAACACGTGGCGGTGCGTCGCGAGCAGCGCGCCCTCGATGGAGAGCCGGATGACCTCTTCGCGGCTGCGCACGACGCCGGCGGCGCCGCGCCAGGACTCGAGCTGGGCGCGCGCGCGGTCGATGTCGCCGGCCTTCACCGCGAGCTGGATGTCCGTGAAGTAATGGCTGAACTGCCTGAAGCCGAGCGTGAGGTACAGCACCGCGACGTTGAACGCGAGCGCGAGCACCGAGTGGATGCGGAACAGCGCCGCGTGCAGCAGCGCCACGATCGCGAGCACCGGCAGCACCGCCACCAGCCATGCCACCACGCCCTGGCGGCGCTCGCCGGCATTGAACGATTGCTCGATCCAGCCCGCCCAGCTGCCGAGCACTCCAGCGAAGGCCCTGCGCTGGGAAAGCGGACGCCACTGCTCGAGGATCAGCGCCGCGATGATCGCGAGGAATCCCCATCCAGGCCAGCTTCCCATCAGGCCATTCTATACAATGCCCCGCGATGAGAATCACGGCGCCCTACGGCTACGGCGAGATCGCGCCGCTGAAGAAGGACCAGCGCGTCGTCATCCCGGAGGGAACGCCGGCCTTCTGCCGCACGCTCAACGCGGTGGCGATTTCCCTCGCCGAGTTCAGCGCCGCGGCGCGCGACTATCCCATCGTGTTCGCATCGCTCGACCGGGGCAAGAGCTTCGCGCCGGTCGCGGTGGTCGGCCTGGCGCAGGGATCGAACCTGTTCGTCGATGCCTCGGGGCAGTGGGACCGCGCCAGCTACTTTCCCGCGTTCGTGCGCCGCTATCCGTTCTGCATCTCGAAGCTGTACGTCGACGGCGAGCCGAAAAGCGAGCGCGTGGTGTGCGTCGCGAAGACGGCGCTCGACCCCGCCGGGGTGCCGCTCTTCGATGCGGCCGGAGCGCCGAGCGCGCGCTGGCGCGCGATCGAGCGGCTGCTCTCCGAGTACGAAGCGGACCTCGACCGCACCGCGCAGGCGTGCGCCGCGCTCGCGCGGCTGCAATTGCTCGAAACCTTCACCCTGCAATGGTTCAACGAATCGCGCGAGCCGCAGCTCAAGCTCGCTGGGATGTACCGCGTCTCGGAGGCGAAGCTGCGCGACCTCAAGCCCGCCAGCCTGAAGGCGCTCGTCGCCAAGGGCTTCATGGGCCTCATCTACGCCCACCTGCACTCGCTGGAGAATTTCAGGCGGCTGGTTTCTCGCCGGAACCTAGGCGCCTGAGGGCTCGGCGAGGTGCCGGTAGAGGTTGACGAGCATGCCGGCGGTCGCGCCCCAGATCGTGCGGTCCTCGTACTGCATGACGTAGTAGGCCACCGTGCGGCCCTGGATCTCGCGGGTTTCGCGCCGGTGGTTGCGCGGATCGAGCAGGAAGGCGAGCGGCACCTCGAACACCTCCTCCACCTCCCGCGGGTCCGGCGCGAGCTCGAGCGGCGGCGTGAGCAGGCCCACCACCGGCGTGACGCGGTAGCCCGTGCGCGTGAAATAGTCCGGCAGCCGGGCGACGATCTCGGCGTGCTCGGGCGGCAGGCCGATCTCCTCGTGCGTTTCGCGCAGCGCCGTGAATTCCGGCGTGGCATCGCCGGGCTCGGCGCGGCCGCCGGGAAAGCTCACCTGCCCCGCGTGGTTCTTGAGATGCGTCGTGCGCTGCGTGAAGAGCACGCTCAGCGCCCCGGTATGAACCACGATCGGCACGAGGACGGCCGCCGCGGTGAGCGCGGCGGCCTCCCGGCCGGCGCCGTCGTCGCCGTAGACCGAGAAGGCGGGCGGCGTGCGACGCAGCCGCCGCCTGAGGTCCGCGACGTCGAGCTGCACCTCGCTGCTAGGGCTTCAGGATCACCGAGCCGGTGGTCTTGCGGCCCTCCAGGTCGCGGTGCGCCTGGGCGGCATCGGCGAGCTTGTAGGTCTTCGTCGTCTCGATCTTCACCTTGCCGGACTTCACCACCTCGAAGAGGTCGTTGCAGCGCTTGACCAGGTCTTCGCGCGTGGCGATGTGCGTGCCGAGCGTCGGGCGCGTCACATAAAGCGAGCCCTTGGTGGACAGGATGCCGAGGTTGACGGGCGGCACCGGTCCCGAAGCGTTGCCGAACGAAGCGATCAGGCCGCGCGGCTGCAGGCAGTCGAGCGAGCCGTCCCAGGTGATCTTGCCGACGCCGTCGTACACCACCGGCACCTTCTTGCCGCCCGTGATCTCCTTCACGCGCTCGACGAAGTTTTCCTTGCTGTAGTTCACGACGTGGGTCGCGCCGTGCGCCTTGGCGAGCGCGCACTTCTCGTCGGAGCCCGCGGTGCCGATGACCGTCACGCCGAGCGCCTTCAGCCATTGGCAGGCAATGAGGCCGACGCCGCCGGCCGCGGCGTGCCACAGGACGGTTTCGCCTTTCTTCACCGGGTAGGTAGTGAAGATGAGGTAGTGCACGGTGAGGCCCTTGAGCAGCATGGAGGCGGCCTGATCCTCGGTGATCCCTTGCGGCAGCTTCACCAGCCGGTCCGCCGGCACCACGCGCTCCTCGCAATAGGAGCCGGGCAGCCCGGTATAGGTAACGCGGTCGCCCGCCTTGAGATCGCTCACGTTCGCGCCCACCGAGACCACCACGCCTGCGCCTTCGTTCCCGGCAATCGCGGGCAGCTGCATGGGATACAGGCCGGAGCGCTGGTACGTGTCGACGAAGTTCACGCCGATCGCGGTGTGGCGGATGCGCGCCTGGCCCGGTCCCGGGTTGCCGACCTCGACGTCGTCGACCTGCAGCGTCTCGGGCCCGCCCTGCTTGTGGAAACGAACGGCTTTAGCCATCGATCAAGTCTCCTCTGGAAAAAGGAAATTCTAGTCCTTCTTCCTCGGCTCCATCGAGCTTCGCATCGCCTGCAGCGCGGCGCGCTGCATCTCCAGGCCCTGGATCGCGAGTTTCACCATGTTGAGGTTCATGCCGAGCCAGTTCTCCACCGAGCGCAGGTCGGCGATGCGCTTGTCGAGTTCGGCGGGATCGAGCGTCGGCATCGCCATTCCGGGGATCGGCACCCCGAGCGAGCCCCACAGGCGGCGGTACAGTTCGAACGGGTCTTGCGGCTGGTCGGCCATCGCGGCTCCTTGATGGAACTCAGGGGGCAAAAAGCTCTCGGACCTCGGACTCGCGGCTCGCGGTGTCCTCGTAGCCGAGGTCGATGAGCGCGCGGCAGAACGACTCCTCGAACAGCAGATAGCTCGCAAGGTTCGAGCCCGAGCGGTTGAGCGCGCCGGTCGGCCGCAGGATGAAGCGCACGGTTCCCGGCAGCTCGTGCAGGAAGCGCGCGGCGATGCGCTCGATCGGCTGCGAGGGGGTGATGAACAGCACCTTCACGGGGCGCAGCTGCACGCCGGAGGAGGCGAGCTTGTCCGGTGGCACCAGCGTCACGGTGCGGTTGATGCGCTCGAGGCGCTCGATGTCGACCATGAGGCTGTCGAGGAAGATGCTGTTCAGCGCGTGCCCGGCGATCTGTGCGAGCGACGGGTAGACGTTCGAGCGCGCGCGCGCCTGGTCGGCGCTCTGCCTCCCCGTGCCGACGATGAGCACGCGGTCGGCGCCGAGGTGCAGGGCCGGGCTCACCGGCGCGATCTGGCGCATGGAGCCGTCGCCGAAATATTCGCGGTGGAACTTGACCGCCGGGAAGATGAACGGCAGCGCCGAGGAGGCGAGCAGGACGTCCACGCTGAGCGGCACGGCGGCGCCGACGCGCTGGTTCCTCTCCCAGCCTTCCAGGCCGCTGCCGCCCTGAAAGAACGACACGCTTTGCCCCGACGTGTAGCCCGAGGCGGTCACGCACACGGCGTACAGATGGCCCGCGTCGATATGGTCCTGGATGCGCGCGAACGCGAGGTTCCGCTGCAGCATCTCGCGCAGCGGCGCGTTGTCGAGCAGCGAAACCGGGTTGCGCCGCGACACGAGCATCATCGCCGCGAGCCAGCGCGCCCCGGTGCGCATGATGTGCCAGGCGTCCGTGCGGTAGATGTGCTCGCAGCGCATGTGCTCCCACACCTCGATCAGGTTGCCGACGCCGCGCGAGAAGTCGTCGGCGAACACCGCCAGCGTCGCCGCGTTGATGGCGCCCGCCGAGGTCCCGCACAGGATCGGGAACGGATTGCCGGCGGGATTGCCGAGGATGTCGCGCACCGCCTTGACCACCCCGACCTGGTACGCGGCGCGCGCCCCGCCTCCGGTGAGAACGAGGCCGGCACGCGGCTTCATCTAGAAGAGGCTCTGCTCCTGGCCGCGCGGCGCATTGGCGTCGGCCACCGCGAGCGCAGTCATGTTCACGAGGCGGCGCACGGTGGCCGATGTCGTGAGGATGTGCACCGGACGCGCGGCCCCGAGCAGTATCGGGCCGATGGTGACGCCGCCGCCGGCGGCGGTCTTGAGGAGGTTGAACGCGATGTTCGCCGCGTCGAGCGTCGGCATGATGAGCAGGTTCGCCTCGCCGCGCAGCCTGGAGCGCGGGAACGCCTTGAGGCGGATTTCCTCGGAGAGCGCGGCGTCGCCGTGCATCTCGCCCTCGATCTCCAGGTCGGGCGCGCGCTCGTTGATGAGGGCGAGCGCCTCGCGCATCTTGCGTGCCGCAGGCGTATCGAGGGAGCCGAAGCTCGAGGCGGAAAGCAGCGCCACCTTCGCGGTGAGCCCGAAGCGCCGGAGCTCATCGGCCGCGAGCACCGTCATCTCGGCGATGTGCTCGGCGTCCGGGTCGGGCGTGACGTAGGTGTCGCAAAGGAAGAGGGTCCGCGTCGGAAGGATCAGGGCATTCATGGCCGCGTAGTGCGACACGCCGGCGCGCCGCCCGATGACCTGGTCGATGTAGCGCAGGTGCTGCGCATGCGTGCCGAACGTCCCGCACAGCATGCCGTCGGCCTCGCCCTTGTAGATCATCATGGTGCCGATCAGGGTCTGCCGGCGGCGCATCTCCTCGCGCGCGTACTCGGCCGACACGCCCTTGCGCTCGGCGAGCTGGTGATACGTCGTCCAGTAGTCGCGGTAGCGCGTGTCGAATTCCGGATTGACGAGCTCGAATTCCTTGCCCGGCCGCACGCGCAGGCCGAGGCGCTCCAGGCGCTGCTCGATGACCTGCGGCCGGCCGATCAGGATCGGTTTCGCGAGGCCCTCGTCCACCACGATCTGGACCGCGCGCAGCACCCTTTCGTCCTCGCCTTCGGCGTACACGATGCGCCGTGGCGCGGCCTTCGCCGCGGTAAACAGCGGCTTCATGATGAGGCCGGAGTGGTAGACGAACTGGCTCAGCGACTCGCGGTACGCGTCCAGGTCGGCGCGCGGCCGCGTGGCGACCCCCGAGTCCATGGCCGCCTTGGCCACCGCCGGCGCCACCCGCCCGATGAGGCGCGGATCGAACGGCCGCGGGATGATGTATTCGGCGCCGAAGCTGATCGACTCGATGCCGTAGGCGAGCGCGACCTGCTCCGAGGTCTCGGCCTGCGCCAGCTCCGCAATCGCGCGCACCGCGGCGAGCTCCATCTCGCTGTTGATCGTGGTGGCGCCGACGTCGAGCGCCCCGCGAAAGATGAACGGGAAGCACAGCACGTTGTTCACCTGGTTCGGATAGTCGGAGCGGCCGGTCGCGATGACGCAATCGGGCCGCGCTTCGCGCGCGAGCTCGGGCAGGATCTCGGGCTCGGGGTTCGCGAGGGCCAGGATGAGCGGCCGCGCGGCCATCTTCTTCACCATCGAGGGCTTGAGCACGCCGCCCGCCGACAGCCCCAGGAACACGTCGGCCCCGGCGATCACCTCGTCCAGCGAGCGCGCCCGCGTGTCGACGGCGAAGCGCTCCTTGTCGGGGTCCATCTCCTCGCGGCGGCCCTTGTAGACCACGCCCTTGATGTCGGTGACGGTGATGTGCTCGCGCCGCATGCCCATCTTCACGAGGAGCTCGAGGCACGCGAGCGCCGCCGCCCCCGCGCCGGAAGCGACCAGGCGCACGCTCTCGATCTTCTTGTCGACCACCTTCAGGCCGTTGTAGATCGCCGCGCCCACGGTGATGGCGGTGCCATGCTGGTCATCGTGGAACACCGGGATCTTCATCCGCTTGCGCAGCTCGCGCTCCACGGTAAAGCACTCCGGCGCCTTGATGTCCTCGAGGTTGATGGCGCCGAACGTCGGCTCGAGCGCGGCGATGATGTCGACCAGCTTGTGCGGGTCGCGCTCCTCGAGCTCGATGTCGAAGCAGTCGATGCCGGCGAACTTCTTGAAGAGGACGCTCTTGCCCTCCATCACCGGCTTGGAGGCAAGCGGACCGATGGCGCCGAGCCCCAGCACCGCGGTGCCGTTCGTGACCACGGCGACCAGGTTGCCGCGCGAGGTGTACTCGGCGGCGCTCGTGGGATTGCGCTGGATCTCCTCGCACACCGCCGCGACGCCCGGCGTATAGGCGAGCGCGAGGTCGCGCTGGTTGGTGAGCTGCTTGGTGGGCAGGATGGAGAGCTTCCCTGCCGGCTTGCGCCGGTGGTACTCGAGAGCGTTCTTCTTGAGCTCTTCGTCCACTAAAAAATTATAATCCCCCCACTATCGCCCGCCCTTCCCCGACGGCGCGCCGCGCCGAAGAAATCCAGCCGTTCGAAGTCATGGACGTGCTCGCGCGCGCGCACGAGCTCGAGGCCGCCGGCCGGCGCGTGCTGCACTTGGAGATCGGAGAGCCCGATTTCACCGCGCCCGAGCCGGTGGTCGAGGCGGCGGTGCGCGCGCTGCGCGAGGGCCGCACCGCATACACCGCGACGCTCGGCGTAGCGGCGCTGCGCGAGGCGATCTGCGCTTTCTACGGGCAGAAATACCGCGTGCAGGTGGATGCCGCGCGCGTTGCCATCACCGCGGGCGCATCCGGCGGGCTGCTGACGGCGCTCGCCGCCTATGTCGACCCGGGCGACGAGGTGCTGCTGGCGGACCCCGGCTACCCGGCGTATCGCCATTTCGTGCGCGCATTCGAAGGCAAGGCGCGCGCGCTCGCCGCGGGCGCCGCAAGCAGCTTCCAGCCGACGCTCGATATGGTGCGGGAAGCGTGGGGCGGGCGCACCAAGGGGCTGCTGCTCGGGAGCCCGTCCAATCCGACCGGCACGCTCGTCGACCCGCGCGAGCTGAAGGCGATCGCCTCGTTCGTCGCAGAGCGCGGCGGCGTGCTGCTGGTGGACGAGATCTACCAGGGGCTGGTGTACGGCACCGAGCCGCGCACCGCGCTCGGCCTGGAAGGCGACGTCGTCGTGATCAACAGCTTCTCCAAATACTTCTGCATGACGGGCTGGCGCCTGGGCTGGGTCGTGCTGCCGCCCGCGGCGGTGCGCAGCTTCGAGAAGCTGGCGCAGCACTTCTACATCTCGGCTCCCTCGGCGGCGCAGCACGCCGCCGTGGCCGCCTTTTCGCCTGAATCGCTGGAAGTGCTGGAGGGCAGGCGCCGCGAGTTCGCGCGGCGGCGGGATTTTCTGCTCCCGGCGCTCCGGGACGCCGGCCTCCGCGTCCCCGCCGAGCCGCACGGCGCGTTCTACATCTACGCGGATTGCGGCGCCGATTGCCGCCGCTTCACGCGCGCGCTGCTGGAAAAGGAAGGCGTCGCCGCCACGCCGGGCGTGGACTTCGGGTCGAATGGCACCGAGCGTTTCGTGCGCTTCGCCTACACGCGGGGGATGGGCGACCTAGAAGAGGCCGCCCAGAAAATCAGGCGCTTTGTTTCTTCAGCTTCTGCCTGAGGACTTCCAGGCGCGCTTTCTCCGCCAGCACCTTGTTGGCGTACTGCGAGGTGGGCTCGTCGAAGGCTCCCGCGTACATCTGCAGCGCGGTCTCCGTATCGCCGAAGCGGCGCTGGTACTCGCGCAGGATCTGCGCCCCGACGGTGATGTTGACTTCGGGGTCGAGCAGCGCGCCCTCACCCCCATGGTCCAGGAGCTTCTCGAGGTGGAACTTCGGGATCACCTGCATGAGGCCCTTGGCGCCGGTGACGCTCTCCGCGACAGGGTTGTAGCGCGATTCCACGGCGGCAACGGCCAGGATGAGAAGCGGATCGACCGAGTACTCCTCGCCGGCCCGGTAGGCGGTCGAGACGAACCCCGAGACGGCCTGCTCTGATACGCGGTAGCGCTTGGCGATGAATTCCGCCACCGCGCGCTGCTCGCGCTCGCGCGCGCTTTCCGTGCTTGGCGGCTGGATCGTCCCCGCCGCGATCACGGCCGGGACTGCAAAGGGATCGGTCCACGCCGGAAGGGCGAAGAGCGGGTTCTGGCGGCTCAGGAAGGCGTCGCGTTGCGCCGGAAGGGCGAAGAACACGGCAAGCGCTGCCAGGCCTACGGCGGCGAGGCTGGCCTTCAGGGCTGCAAAAGCTCGTGCTGCAAGCGTTACGGCAAGGCTCATTTGCGACCTCCCAGCTTCCTTTGACCGTTCGCCTGGAGGCGAAAGTTCTTGCAAAGCGGTCGGGGGAAGGGTCCTCGAAAGCGCTCGGATCAGGCCTTCGAGTCGGACAGAATGCTGCGGTGCAACGGCCGGCATCATAAGTCGAATTCCTGTGTTATGTCAATAACTTCTCCTCGCCTCGGAACCTCTTCATGTGGCAGCGCGAAACGCTTGTTTCCGCATCTTTTTCGGTGCACCCGGGCGGCAGGTAAAATCCCCCGCCTGAGGGGAAGCCTCGCGGACCGGCCTAGGTCTCCAGTTTCGGGCCGAATGACCAAGCCGGTCCGCTGAGCTTCGAGGGCCTGGCAGGGGCCGAATGTTGCAATCGGCCCCTTGCCTCGTCCCTGCGGGCCCCGGTTACGGCCGGGAACCCGTCGGGAACGGCCACGCGGCCGCTGGATTCAGCGCGGTTCTCGCGCTGGGTGTCACAGCGTTGGACGGCGCCAAACGTGCCGTCGTTGCCGCGGGGCTGGCCTTAGGACTGGCGGCTTTGCTTGCCTTTTTCTTCTTTCCCGCCTTTTTCTTCTTCTTGGCGGATTTCTTTTTGCCTGCCGCCTTTTTCTTACCAGCTTTTTTTAGCTTCTTTTTCTTCTTTTTTGACGCTTTCTTCTTCTTCTTTTTCTTTCCGCCTTTTTTCGCTTTTTTCTTCGCCATGCTCAGTCTCCTTCAAGGTTGTTGAACAAAAGAAGCCCGGCCGTGCAGGCCCGGACTATCCAACCGCGGGCGGTTCCCCGTCCGCGTGCTGAATGCCTTCGGCTTTGTTCCGCTGCGCCACGTCGTGGTAGAGCACGTCGGGATCGAGGCGGATGCCCCCCTCCCAGGTGACCGTCGCCGTCTCCGGGTCGACGCTCACCTTTTCGAACTCGCGTACATCGCGCCACAGCTTGAAGGCGCCGATCTCGAGCAGGTTGCCGAGGAACACGCTGCCCTCGAGTCCGTCCTCGAAGCGCAGCCACAGCTTGTAGTCTTCCTCGGGCTTGCAGGCCGTTATCCTGTGCATGTCGTTCCATTCTTCTTGCATGGTGGGTCCCCCGGTCAGTCCCAGCTCAGGGCGCCGCCGGTCTGGTACTCGATGACGCGCGTCTCGAAGAAGTTGCGCTCCTTCTTGAGGTCGATCATCTCGCTCATCCAGGGGAACGGATTCGCCGCCCCGGGGAAGAGCGGCTCCAGCCCGATCTGCTGGCAGCGCCGGTTGGCGATGTAGCGCAGGTATTCCTTGAACATCGGCGCGTTCAGGCCGAGCACCCCGCGCGGCATGGTGTCCTCGGCGTAGCGGTACTCGAGCTCCACCGCCTGGCGGAAGAGCGCCTGCAGCTCCTCGCGGAACTCGGCGGTCCACAGGTGCGGATTCTCGAGCTTGATCTGGTTGACGAGGTCGATGCCGAAATTGCAGTGCATCGACTCGTCGCGCAGGATGTACATGTACTGCTCCGCGGCGCCGGTCATCTTGTTCTGCCGGCCAAGCGCCAGGATCTGCGCGAACCCGACGTAGAAGAACAGGCCCTCCATCAGGCACGAGAACACCGTCAGGCTCTTGAGGAGCTGCTGGTCGGTCGCCGGCGTGCCGGTCTTGAAGTGCGGGTCGGTAAGGGTGTCGATGAAGGGGACCAGGAACTCGTCCTTGTCGCGGATCGACTGCACCTCGTGGTAGGCGTTGAAGATCTCGGACTC
>DATAHF010000177.1:0-4896 GCA_036263315.1 Burkholderiales bacterium | reverse complement strand
GCATCGCACCAGCTTTTCGACCCGAAGTTCAGCGCGGGCGGGTTCCTCGCGCACACCAAGACCTTCCACGACGTTTTCGCGGTGTTCGCCACCCCGGCGCTGCTGCCGGTGACGAACTTCCTCGTCGAATGGGGCCATTTCCTGATCGGCCTGTCGCTGCTCACCGGCTTCCTCGTGCGCCTGAGCGCGCCGTTCGGGATCCTGCTCATGCTCACCTACTGGTTCGCGCACATGGACTTCCCGTTCGTCGACAACAAGCTGAACTTCATCTTCGACTATCACCTGGTCTACGCCGGGATCCTCACCTACCTCATCGCGAAGCACGCCGGCCATGTGCTCGGCCTGGACGGGGTGGTGGCCAACTTCAAGGTGACGCAGGAGCATCCGCGCCTGGCGGCCTTCGTCGGCTAGGGGAACGGTAAGCAGCACAACGCCGGACGGGGAAGCAGTCCCCGCCCGGCGTTTGCCTTTTGCAACGCCGATTCCGGCAAGCCGAGGCGAGGCAAGCTTCATTCCATGCGCACGGCCGCATTCGCGCGGCTAGCCGGGGCACTATTTACAGAAGGCGGCAACAATTACCCGGATGCCGCGCGGCCGCCGCGGCAATTCCACTGGAATGGGGTTTGCTATGAAAGCCCCGCGGTGGCTACGACGCAAAATGCCTTGCCTGCAGTGTCCGTGGTGATTCCCATCGGCGGCGCGCCGGCGCTGCTCAAGCGCTGCCTGGAGGGCCTCGCACGCCAGACATTCGACCCGTCGCTCATCGAGGTCATCGTGGTGGACGACGGCCACGGCCAGCGCGGCCCGGCGGCGGCGCGCAACATCGGCTGGCGGCAGGCCCGCGCCCCGATCGTCGCCTTCACCGACGAGGACACCGAGCCCGACCCCGAATGGCTGGAGAAAGGGCTCGCGGCATTCACCGGCGACGTGGACGCGGTATCCGGCCGGGTGATGTCGCCGCTTTCCGTAGCGGAGTACGAGCGCGGCGACTTCGTCGCGGCGAATTGCTTCTGCAGGAAGGACCTTCTGGAGGAAATCGGCGGCTTCGACGAGCGTTTCGACATGGCCTGGCGTGCGGATTCCGACCTGCAATTCAGGCTGCTGCAAGCCGGCGCGCGGATCCTGCACGAGCCGCGCGCCGTCGTAGTCCGTCCGGTCCGTCCCGCGCCGTGGCGCGTGAGCCTGCGCGAGCAGCGCAAGGCGATGTTCGACGCGCTGCTCTACAAGAAGCATCGCAGGCTTTATCGCGAGCATGTCCGCGCCGCCCCTCGCTGGGACTACTACGCCATTGTCGCGGCGCTGCTCGGCGGCATGCTTGCCGCGCTCCTCGGCGCATACGAGCTCGCGTTCGTCCTCGGCGTGGTCTGGCTCGGCTTCACGGCCACGTCGTGCGTTCGGCGCCTGCGCGGCCGGCCCCGCACCCATGTACTCGAGACCATCCTCACTTGCGTCGCCATTCCACCGCTCGCGGTCTTCTGGCGGGTGGTCGGCGCGCTCAGGTTCAGGGTCGCGCTTATTTAGGTTCCCCGGCGCCAAGCGGACCAGCGTCGCTCGCACGCTGCGCAAACACCCCATGCAAGCATGCAGCGGTGCCGCCTAGCGTCTCCAAGCCGGCAAGCCGCCTCACGCTCGTCATCGTTGCGCGCGACGAGGCTCGCGCCTTGCTGCAGGCGGTCGGTCGTGCCTTGGCGCTGCCCGAGCGACCGGCGGTGATCGTCGTAGACAACGGCTCGGAGGACGACGGCGCGCGCGAGGCCAAGGAGCGCCATCCGCAGGTCAAGCTGGTCCGTCTTCCGTTCGACATGGGGGCGGCGGCATTCAACGTCGGCGTAGAGCGCGCCGAAACGGCCTACGTCGCAGTGTGCGATGCGACGACCCTTTGGGCCGAGGGCTCGCTGGCCGCGGCGGCCGACCTGCTCGACTTCTACCCGCGCGTCGCGGCGCTCGCGGCGCGCGTGCTGCGGGCGCCGGGCGGGACGGAAGATCCCGGCTCCGCGTCGCTCGCGAAGATGCCTCTTCGTTCGCGCGGCCTGCCCGGGCGCGAGGTGCTCGGGCTCGATCCGAGGGCGGCAGTGCTGCGCCGCGCAGCATTCCTCGAGCACGGCGGATTCGAGCCGCGTTTCCATCGCGGCGGGGACGCGCTGCTCGCCTATGACCTCGCCGCCGCGGGCTGGTCCCTCGTCCATGCGCCGGCGGTGGTGGCCTATCGGCCGGCGAGCTCGTCCGAGGCGCCCCAATCGAGCGTGCGGAACGAGATTCTGACCGCATGGCTGCGCCGCCCGTTGCCGGCCGCGCTGCGCCGGACCTTCAAAGTGCTCGCAGCGGGCGGCTCGTGGAGCGCGCTGCGCGACGCGCTGCGGGACGCGCGCTGGGTGCTGCGCAATCGCCGCGTCATCCCGGCGCAGGTCGAGGCGCGCTGCCGAAGGCTCGACGCCGCCGCCTAGAGCTCAAGCGGCGCGCGCAAAGGTCTCCGCGATCTGCCGGATGACCTCGTCCGGCGATGCGCGTCGCTCGATGCTCGGGGTTCGCATGGCCGCGGCGATCCGCAGGAGCGCCGGGTCTGCGGCAATCACCAGCCGTGCGCGCCCGGCAAGGGCGCCCAGCTGGCCGAGCGTCATGTCTCCGGCAAGGCAGACGGGCGGCTCGTGCATTGCCCTCGCGACCTCGCGCATGAAGGGCGCATCGTGGACCGAGCCTCGCAGCACGACGGGCCAGCCTTGCATGGCGAGCGCGTCGCCCACGGCGGCAAAGCTCGCGGCAGTCCACGGGGTGGACTCGTCCTGGGCGCCGCATTCGATGCAGACGTAGCGTCCCAGGCCGAGGGTCCGCCAATCTTCCCAGTCCGCCTCGGTGAGCGGGACCTCGAGGTGCGCGCCCTTCGAAGGAATGCGCAGCTGCTCCAGCAGGCGCAGGCACCTTTCGGTATCGGGCTCGTGCGCGCGCCACTCAGCGAAGCGCAACGGATCGGGGCAATAGCGACCGGGAACGTAGAAGCCTGCGTTCTGCCGCGCGCCCATCAGCACCGTGAGCGGGTTGGTCAGCCGGCCGTCATCGTGCAGCTGGATGGCAAGGTCGAGGCGCTGGTCCTGCATGAGCGCGTAGAAGCCGGGCAGATCGCCGTGCGTCCCGGCGTGCGGCACGCCGGGAAAGCCGGGAAATTCGACGAAGGCGTCGACGTAGCGGCGGAAACGGCCGGCAAACTCCCGCGCTTGCGGCAGGCCCGCCAGCACGATCAGCGCATCCGGATAGGCGGCGTCGAGCGCCCGCAACAGCGGCACCGCGCACAGCAGGTCGGCGAGCGGGAGCGCGCGCAGCACGGCGATCTTGAAGCGGGGCGGCGTTGTATGCTTGGCCGACGGAGGAAATTCCATGCGACGTAGGACACTGCGCTTCGGAAAAGGATTCCGTGTCGTGCCCGGAAACCGCAGTTCGCAGGCTGCGGAAATGGTCATCGCCCCCGGCGACGCGGAAGGCGACCCGTCGAACCGCCATCGCGGCGCCGACCAGTGGCTCTTCGTCCTCTCGGGCACCGCCGACGCGCTCGTTAACGGAAAGCACTACAGGCTGCGAAGCGGAAGCCTGGTTTTCATAGAAAGGCGCGATCGCCACGAGATCCGCAACGTCGGGCGCGGCTTGCTGAAGACGCTCAACGTCTATGTCCCGCCTGCATATCGCAAGGACGGCAACCCGTTGCCTCGCGGCAGGAAATGATCGAGCGCTGTACTAACCTGCGCGACATTGCTGACGTCGTCAACGACGGCGCGCGCGCCTATCGGGGCGTCATCCCGGACGATCGCTGGCACGAGCCGTACATGCCGGACGAGGAGCTGGCGCGCGAGATCGCGGCGGGCGTTACGTTCCTCGGCTTCTACGAAGGCGATCGCCTTCTCGGCGTCATGGGCTCGCAGCCGGTCGCCGACGTGACGCTGATCCGCCACGCCTACACGCGCACCACGGCCCAAGGGCGCGGCGTCGGCACCGCGCTTCTCAAGGAAATTCTTTCCTCGTTGAAGGGCAGGCCGGTGCTCATCGGAACATGGAAGGCCGCAGCCTGGGCGATCCGTTTCTACGAGGGACGCGGGTTCACCCTGGTATCCGACGCGGAGAAAGAGCGTCTGCTGCGGCGTTATTGGACGATCCCTGAGCGCCAGATCGAGGAATCGGTGGTGCTCCGGAACTGATTTTGCTACCGGCATGCCCATGCGGCGGGCGCGGGTAAGCACGGCGGCATTTCTGTTCGGAATCGGCCTCGGCGGGCTGCTCGAGGGCATCGTCCTGCGCGAAGTGCTGCATTGGCAGCCGCCGGGCTCCGCGAGCGCCTGGCTCGACCTTGCCCTCTGGCTTGCGGTCGCCGTCGGTGCGGTATTCCTGCTCTCGGCGTTCCGGGCGCCCGGCCGCATGCCGTCGGAACGCGGCTTCGCCGCCTGCGTGCTGATGGGCTGGGGCGGCTTCAACGTGATGCAGGGGATCGTGGGCCGCTGGATCCTCGACCTGGATCACGTGCGGCAGCTGCCGTCCTTCATGGAGGCCTACGACTGGGGCCTCCTCGGCCTCAGCGTCCTCGTCTTTCTCGTGGGCTGGTCGCTGCGCGACCCGCGCGATCCCTATCCGCTCAGCGACCGGCGCTCCGGCACCGATCGCCGGCTTGGTTCAATGCTTCATCAATAGAGAGCCCCAGCCGGGGATCTTGTCCTGCACGCCGGCTTGGCGCAGGGCGAGCCAGAACGTCGCAAGGTTGGAGGTAATGACCGGCTTGCCGAGCTCCGCTTCCAGCGGCACCACGGACTCCATCGCTGCAAAATCGGTGCAGCTTATGACGAGGGCCTGCGCGGAAGCGCGATCGGCGAGGCGGCAATGCTCGCGCACCTTGTCTTTCGGCACGCGCGCGATCTCGAC
>DATAHF010000176.1:0-4870 GCA_036263315.1 Burkholderiales bacterium | reverse complement strand
GCGCCGAGCCGATCGAGATCTTCAAGCGGCCGAACGGCGCCCTCGAGGTGCTCTACGGCGACAAGAGCACGCAGGATACCGACCTCGTGCTGTTCGCCACCGGCCGGCGGCCCAATACGGTAAACCTCGGGCTCGAGGCGCTCGGCGTGAAGCTCGCCGCCGACGGCGCGGTGGTGGTGGACCGCTATTCGAAGAGCACGGTGGATTCGATCCATGCCATCGGCGACGTCACCAATCGCATCAACCTGACCCCGGTCGCCACCGCCGAAGCCATGTGGCTCGCGCGCACGCTTTTCCGCGACGAGCCGACGCCCGTCGACCACGACAACGTCCCGACCGCGGTGTTCGCCAACCCCAATCTCGCGACCGTGGGCCTTTCCGAGGAGAGCGCGCGCGAGCGCTTCGGCGCGGTGGATATCTACAAGACCGCCTTCCGCCCGCTGAAGCTCACCGTGACGGAGAAGAAGGAGCGCACCTTCATGAAGCTCGTCGTGGCGCAGGCGACGCAGAAGGTCGTAGGCGCGCACATGATCGGCCCCGATGCCGGAGAGATCATCCAGGGCGTGGCCATCGCGGTGAAGATGGGCGCCACCAAGGCGCAGTTCGACGCCACCATCGGCATCCATCCGACGATGGCCGAAGAGTTCGTCACCCTGCGCGAGAAATCCGCATAGCGCGACGATGAGGCCCGTAGTGCAGCTGGAACGAACCGGGTGCGGCATCGCGAGCGTCGCGGCGATCGCCGGGCTCTCCTATGGCCGGGCGAGGACCGCCGCAAGCGCCCTGGGCATCTCCGCGCAGGACGAGCGGCTATGGTCCGACACCGCCCACGTGCGCAGGCTTCTGCGGCATCTCGGATGGCGCCCCGCGCGCGCCGAGCAAGCATTCCGCTCCTGGCAGACGCTGCCTGATCTTGCGCTGCTCTCGATCAAGTGGCATCGGCTGGGCGGCCGCGCTTTCTGGCATTGGGTGGTATTCGTGCGCGATGAGCGCGGCGCGCGCGTGCTCGACCCGAAGAGAAGCCTGCGGCGCCATGTCCGGACCGACTTCGGCCGCATGAGACCCAAATGGTTCCTGCCGGTGACGCGGCCCTGATCCAGGCGGGCGGTCGCGAGGTCGCGATCACCCACCCCGACAAGGTGCTATTCCCCAAGGTCGGCTTCACGAAGCGCGACCTCGCGCAGTACTACGTCGAAGTGGCGGACGGCGCGCTGCGCGGCGCCGGCGGACGGCCCAACATGCTGGTGCGCTATCCGAACGGAATCGGCGAGGATTTCTTCTACCAGAAGCGCGCGCCCAAGGCGCGGCCGCCGTGGATCGAGGTGGTCGAGCTGCGCTTTCCGTCCGGGCGCAGCGCCGAGGAGGTGGTGCCGCGCGATGCCGCGGCGCTCGCCTGGATGGCGAACCTCGCCTGCCTGGAGCTGCACCCGCATCCGGTGCGCGCCGACGACCTCGAGCATCCCGACGAGCTGCGCGTCGATCTCGATCCCACGCCCGGGGTGCCCTGGAAGCACGTGCGCGAAGTCGCGTATTTGGTAAGAGACTTCCTCTCCGAACACGGCCTCGTGGGATGGCCGAAAACCTCCGGCAAGCGCGGCATCCACGTGTACGTGCGCATCGCGCCGCGCTGGACGTTCGACGCGGTGCGCCAGGCCGCGCTCGCGCTCGCCCGCGAGATCGAGCGCCGCGCGCCGAAGCTCGCGACCAGCAAGTGGTGGAAGGAAGAGCGCCGCGGCGTCTTCGTCGACTACAACCAGAACGCGAAGGACCGCACCGTCGCGGCGGCTTACTCGGTCCGGCCGACGCCCGGCGCGACCGTGTCGGCGCCGCTCGACTGGAACGAAGTCGCGAGCTGCGAGCCACAGGATTTCACCCTGGCTACCATGCCCCGGCGTTATCGCCGCATAGGCGACCGGCATGCCGGCATCGATTCCTCTCCCGGCTCGCTCGAGCCGCTGCTCGAGCTCTCTAGGCGCCAGAACCTCGGCGACGCGCCCTGGCCGCCTTACTATAGGAAAAAACCTTCGCGAGCTCGTAAGCGCTCGTGACTTCCAGCTGGTCGTAGCGGCATTCGCGCGGCGGCTTGTCCGGCCGCCAGCGCAGGAAGATGGCGGCGTGGCGGAAGCGATCGCCCTGCAGGTGGTCGTACTTCACCTCGCAGGCGCGCTCGATGCGCAGCGGCTCCCACGACAGGTCCTTGCCCGCGCTCCAGCGGCTGTGCGAGCCCGGCATGCGCGAGGACTCGGCGGCGGCGCCCGCCCACTCGCGCCACGGATGGTTCTCGAAGGCGTTTTTCCTTAGCGGCTGCAGCTCGGCGACGAGCTGCTTGCGCATCGCCATGGTGAAGGAAGACGTGACGCCGACGTGCTGCAGCACGCCCTCGGCGTCGTACAGGCCGAGGAGCAGCGAGCCCACGGCATCGCGTCCGGTCTTGTACCAGCGGAACCCGGCCACCACGCAGTCGGCGGTGCGCGCGTGCTTCACCTTGATCATCGCGCGCTTGCCCGGCTGGTAGGGCGCATCGAGCGGCTTGGCGACCACGCCGTCGAGCCCCGCGCCCTCGAAGCGCTCGAGCCAGTCCGCTGCGACCGAGCGCTCCAGAGTGGCCGGCGTTAGGTAGACCGGCGGCCCGACGTCCCGAAGGAGCGCCTCGAGCGCGCGGCGGCGCTCGGCCTGCGGCGCCTGCATCAAGTTCTTTCCATTCGCATAGAGCAGGTCGAACGCGACAAAAGAGGACGGCGTCTCCTTCGCGAGCTTCGCTACGCGAGATGCGGCCGGGTGCAGCCTCAACTGCAGCGCGTCGAAGTCCAGGCCTGCCGCGCCCGCGATGACGATCTCGCCGTCCAGCACGCAGCCCTCCGGCAGCCGCTCGGCGAGCGCGTCGTGCAGCTCCGGGAAGTAGCGGTCGAGCGGCCGCGAATCCCGGCTTTGCACGTAGACCCCGTCGGCATCGCGGAACACGAGCGCCCGGAAGCCGTCCCACTTCGGCTCGTACAGGCAGGCGCCTTCGGGCGGAAGCGCGTCGGCCAGCCTGGCGAGCATTGGCTCGATCGGGGGCCGCGGGCCCCGGCGCTCAGAGCTGCGCGCCGCGGAATACGAGGGAAGCACCCGAGAGAAGTAGCAAGATGAATACCGCGCGCAGCAGGGCCTCGCGCGAGATGCGCAGGTAGATGCGCTTGGCGACGCTTACGCCGAGGAAGGACACGGGCACCACGACCGCGGCGGCGATCCAGACCGAGCGATCGAGCAGCAAGCCGGTGATCACGAACGCCGCCACGCGTAGCGAGATGCTGGTGAGGATGCACAAGCCGAGCGTCGCGCGGAAAGCCTCCTTCGAGAGGCCGCGCTGCGAAAGGTACATGACGTAGGCCGGGCCGCCGGCGCCGAAAAGCGCGCTGGTCGCGCCGCCGGCGAACCCCGCGAGCGGCGCCCACAGCCGCGACAGCAGCCGCGGGCGCCGGTGCACCAGGCTGTAGAGGCCGAAGGCGAACACGAAGGCGCCCATGGCCATCATGCCGGCCGCGCGCGGCAGGTTCACGAGCACGGTGACCCCGAGCGCCGTGCCGATGAGGATGGCGGGCCCGAGCAGCATCCATTCCTTGTGGACGGCGTTCCTGGGATTCTCGAAGCCGACGCGCGCCGCGTTGGCGAGGTCCGACAGCGCAAAAAGCGGCAGCGCAAACTGCAGCGGCACGAGGTGCGTGGCGATCGGGATGATCACCAGGCCGGCGCCGAAGCCGGTGGTGCCGAACACCAGCGCGCCGACGAACGCGATGGCCGCGAGCAGCGCGATCTGGAGCGGGTCTACGGGCATGGCTGGAGGAGGAGCTCGTCCGCGGTGCAGGGATTCATGGCGCGCAGGCGGGAGACGTAGCGCGAAAACGGCAATCCGAGGCGCGATTCCAGCGCCGCCGCCCGCGCGCGCAGGTCGTCCCAGCGCAGGCGCGGCGGCGCGCCGCGGAAGGCAAAGGCGATGATGTTGGGATCGTAGAGCGCCGGCAGCGCCAGCACGGCGCCGCCGAAGGCGCGCTCCAGGCGCTGCAGCGTGCGGTCGAACGCCGGATCGTCGTTCATGAAGTTCACCACCATGGCGCCGCGCTCGCGCAGCGCGATGAATGCGCCCTCGTAGAACTCCGCGCTCGCGAACTTGGAGACATGGTGCTCGTCCTGGAAGGCGTCGACCACGAGAAGATCGCAGCATTCCGGCGCGAGCGCCTCGGCACCGTCGCCGACCACGACCTTCAGGCGCTCGTCGTCGGGCGGCAGCGCGAACTGCCCGCGCGCAGCGGCCACGACGCGCTCGTCCAGCTCCACCACGCGGACCCGCGTTTGCCGGAAATGCTTGTGGAAGAACTTGGGCAGCGAGCCGCCGCCCAGGCCGATCATCAGCGCGTCGCGCGGCGGCGGCTGCACCAGGAGAAAGGCCATCATGCAGCGGGTGTAGTCGAGCGCGAGCGCGAACGGGTCGGCGATGCGCATCGCGCTCTGGATCGCCTCGCCGCCGACGTGCAGCGTGCGCACGCCGCGCGAATCGCTAACCGCGATGGACGAGCGCGCCTTTGCCATTCTTGAGCATCGGAAGAACGCACCCCGCCGCGACGAACGAAAGCGCGGCGGCCGCCAGGATCGGCACCTCGTAGGAGTGGAACGCGTCGTACGCGGCGCCCGCGAGCCACGGGCCGATCAGCGTGCCCAGCCCCGCGCCGGTATAGAGCATGCCGATGATTCCGGACACCGCGCGCGGCCCGTAAAGATCCATGACGATGGTGGGAAGGAGCGCCACGTAGGCGCCGTAGAACGAGCCGAACACCACCGCGAAGCCGGCGAGCACGCTGTAGGAGGAGGACGACCACCACACGAGCAGCATGAG
>DATAHF010000175.1:0-17997 GCA_036263315.1 Burkholderiales bacterium | reverse complement strand
GCGCTACCTCAACGCCGAGGACGCTTCGACGCTCGACGGCCTCGAGACCGCGGTCGACCTCGCGCTGCTCGACCGCGCGAGCGAGATCTGCGTCCTGCGCGGCGGCGCGGTCGAGCACCCCAAGTGGGCCGGCAAGCGCATCTTCGGCGCGGGCATCAACCTGACGCATCTCTACCAGGGAAGGATCCCTTACCTGTGGTACCTCATCCGCGACCTGGGACTCGTCAACAAGCTCTACCGCGGGCTCGCGGTGAAGGAGCGGCCGCCGGAGGCCGGTTCCATCGAGAAGCTGTGGATCGCGGCGGTCGAGGGCTTCGCGATCGGGGGCCATTGCCAGATCCTCCTCACCATCGATCACACGCTGGCCGCGCGCGATGCGTATCTCACGCTGCCGGCGCGCAAGGAGGGCATCATCCCGGGCGCGGCCAACCTGCGCCTCGCGCGGTTCGTGGGCGATCGCATCGCGCGCCAGGCGGTGATGGCGGAGCGGCGCATCGACTGCGCGAGCCCGGAGGGGCAGCTCGTCTGCGACGAGATCGTGGCGCCGGGCGACATGGACGCGGCGCTCCAGAGGACGGTGGAGCGGCTCACCAGCGCCGGCGTCGTGAGCGCCGCGGGCAACCGGCGCGCGTTTCGCATCTCGCAGGAGCCGCTGGACGACTTCCGGCGCTACATGTCGGTGTACGCGCGCGAGCAGGTCGAGTGCCACCTGAGCCCCGCCCTCATCGCCAACCTGGAAAGGAACTGGAACGCCGCCTCACGGAAGGGCTGACAACGGGGCCGACGGCGGGGCCGACGGCGCCTTCTCCAGCCGGGCGGCATAGCGCGACATCGCGAAGCAGAACGCGAAATACACGAGCGCCACGAAGAAGTACGCCTCGGTGCCGAAGCCGACCCACGCGGGCTCCTGCAGCGAGACCTTGACCGCCTGCAGCAGGTCGAAAAGCCCGATGATGGTGACGAGCGAGGTGTCCTTGAAGAAGCCGATGATGGTGCTCACGAGCGGCGGCACGGCGATGCGCAGCGCCTGCGGCAGCACGACATAGAGGTTCTTCTGCGCCGGGCGCAGCCCGAGCGCATCCGCCATTTCGTATTGCGCCCGGGGGATCGCCTGCAGGCCGCCGCGCACCACTTCGGCGAGGTAGGCCGCCGCAAAGAGAATGAGGGCAAGCTGGGCGCGCAGCAGCTTGTCGATGCCCATGCCGCCGGGCAGGAAGAGCGGCACCATGACCGAGGCCATGAAGAGCAGCGAGATGAGCGGCACGCCGCGGATGAGCTCGATGTAGGCCACGCATAGCCCGCGCACCACGGGCAGCGCCGAGCGCCGGCCGAGCGCGAGCGCGATCGACAGCGGAAAGGCTAAGGCAATGCCGAACGTGGTGAGAAGCAGCGTAAGCGCGAGGCCGCCCCAGCGCTCGTGGTCGACGTAAGCGAGGCCGGCGAAGCCGCCCCACATCAGCATGCCGATCAGCGCAAGGCCCGCGAGCCACGCGATCGGCAGCCAAGGCTTCCAGCACCGCCTGAACCCGCTCAGGACCCAAAGAGCGATCAGTGCGCCCGTGGCGAGCGCGGGCCGCCACTGCTCGTCGAAGGGATACGTGCCAAAGAGCATGAAGCGCAGCTTCTCGGCGACGAATCCCCAGCAGGCGCCGCGCGCGGCGCGGCAGGCCGCGGCATCGGGCCGCCATACCGCGTCGACGAAGGCCCACTCGACAAACGGCAGGAGCCCTTTCCAGGCCAGGAGAACGAGCAAGATGGGTGCGATAAAGCGCCTCATCGGCGCCCGAGCCGCGCGTTGTACCAGTTCATGAACGCCGAGATCGCGAGGCTGATGGTGAGATAGACCGCCATGATGACGGCCACGCCCTCGATCGCCTGCCCGGTCTGGTTGATGGTGGTGTTCGCGATCGAGACCAGGTCCGGATAGCCGATCGCCACTGCGAGCGAGCTGTTCTTGATGAGGTTCAGGTATTGGCTCGCCAGGGGCGGCACGATGACGCGCATCGCCTGCGGGAACACGACATAGCGCGTGGCGGCCGCCGGCTGCAGGCCGAGGGCCAGCGCGGCCTGCGTCTGCGCGCGCGGCACTGCGCGCACCCCGGCGCGCACGATCTCGGCAATGAATGCCGCCGTGTAGAGCGTCAGCCCTACGAGCAGCGTGGCGAATTCCGGACTGAGCGAGCCGCCGCCCGAGAAGTTGAACCGGTCGAGGACCGGTACGCTCCCCGCGAGCGGGAAGTAGATGCCGCGATTCGTGAGGAAGACGCCGCGCAGCGGCTCGAGCGCTTCGCGCGGCGGCGGCAGCTGGGTGAAGAGCGTGTACCAGAAGAAGAGCTGGACCAGCAGCGGCACGTTGCGGACGAACTCGACGTACGCGGCAGCCAGTCCGCGCAGCATCGGATCCTTCGCCAGGCGGCAAAGTCCGACCAGCGTGCCGACGGCGGTAGCGAGCGCGATGCCCGGCAACGCGACCTTGAACGTATTTGCGAGGCCGACCGCGAGCGCGCGCAGGTAGCTGCCGGCCGAGTCGTAGGCGATGAAAAAGCGCTCGCCGATCTCGAACCCGGCCTCGCGCCGCAGGAACGCAAAGCCGCTCGCGATGTGCCGGGATTCGAGGTTCGCTGCCGTGTTCGACACGATGAACCAGGCCGCCGCGGCAAGCACGGCTACCGCGCCGGCCTGATACGCTATGCGCCTTCCCTTTCGATGATCGAGCGCCATGACCGCCCGTAAGCTTACCCGCCAGGACCTGCGCGACGCCGCCGAGAAATACAAGAACTGGGGCAAATGGGGCCCCGCGGACGAGATCGGCACGCTCAACTTCACGCAGCCCGACGATATCGTCGCCGCCGCGCGCCTCGTGAAGAAGGGCAAGGTGATCTCGCTCGCGCTCAACTTCGACAACAACGGCCCGCAGGGCGCGAAGAGCAAGTATCCGGCGATGGGCCGCATCAATCCCGTGCACACGATGCTGCGCACCGGCACCGATGCCTATTCCGGCGTGCTCGACAAGCGCGGCATCCGCGCCGCGGACGACATGGTGGTGATGCCGCTGCAATGCGGCACGCAGTGGGACGGGCTCGGCCACGTGTTCTACGAGAACTCCATGTGGAACGGCTACGACTGCCGCGAGGTCACCTCCGCCGGGGCGCAGAAGTGCGGCATCGAGAAGACCAAGAACCGCATGGTGGGCCGCGGCGTGTTCCTCGACGTGCCGCGCGCCCTCGGCAAGAAATGGCTCGACGACGGGCATGCCATCACCTGCGCCGAGCTCGATCTCACGGCCAAGAAGCAAAAGGTGGAAGTGAAGCGCGGCGATTTCGTGATCGTGCGCACCGGGCAGATGGAAGCGAAGCTCGAGGCGGGAAGCTGGGACGGCTATCCCGGCGGCGACGCGCCGGGCTTCGGCTTCGAGACGCTGGAGTGGATCCAGCGCACGCAGCTCGCCGCGCTCGCCTCGGACACGTGGGGCTGCGAAGTGCGGCCGAACGAAAGCGAGGCCGGGATCAACCAGCCCTGGCACTGGATTACGATTCCCATCATGGGGATGACCATGGGCGAGATCTTCTACGTGAAGGATCTCGCCGACGATTGCGCCGCCGACCAGGTGTACGAGTTCCTGTTCGTCGCACCCGCCATCCCGATCACCGGCGCGGTCGGCTCGCCCACCAATCCGCTCGCGATCAAATAGGAGGAGGACCCGTGACCAAGACGCTGCTTGCCGCCCTCGCCCTCGCGGCGACCTCGGCCTTCGGGCAGGCCTATCCGTCCAAGCCGCTCCGCATGGCCGTGGCGTTCCCGCCGGGCGGCCCGGTGGACATCATCGCGCGCCTGATCGGCCCGAAGATCGGCGACGCGCTCGGCCAGCCGGTGGTGGTGGAGAACCGCGTCGGCGCGAGCGGCAACCTGGCGAGCGGCGAAGTGGCGCGCGCGGCCCCGGATGGCTACACGCTTCTAGCGCACTCCTCGGCCTACGCGGTGAACCCCACGCTCTTCAAGAACGCGGGCTACGATCCGAACAAGGACCTGATCGCGGTGGCGATCGTGGCGCGACAGGCGAACATCGTGCTCGTGAACGCCTCTTTCCCGGCCAACACCCTCGAGGAGCTCAAGAAGCAGGCGCTCTCGCGCAAGCTCGCGTTTGCCTCTCCCGGGGCGGGCACCACGCCGCACCTCACCGCGGAGAACCTCTTCCACGTGCACTGGAAGGCGGACATCACGCACGTGCCCTTCAAGGGCGCCGGCCCGGCCGTGGCCGGCCTGCTGGGCGGCGAGCCGCCGATCGGCTGCATGGCGGGCTCGGGCCCCATGTCGAGCATCAAGTCCGGAAAGCTGCGGGCGCTCGCCGTGTCGTCGAATCACCGGCTGGCGCAACTGCCCGACGTGCCGACGCTCGACGAGCTCGGCTATCCCGGAATGGAGGACTACACCTGGGTGGGCCTGTTCGTGCCCGCCGGCACGCCGGGCGACATCGTGCAGAAGCTGAACGACGCGGTGCTGAAAGGCATGCAGGACCCGGTGCTCAAGCAGCGCCTCGACGCGCTCGCCTTCGAGCCGACCGCGGCGCCGCTTCGCGAGACCGCCGACTACGTGCGCGCCGAAGTATCGAAGTGGGCGAAGGTCGTCAAGGAGACGGGCGCGAAGGTGGATTGACCGGCGGCGGATCGGCGTTCGGCTCCGCGCCGCTCGGCGCCAATCCGGCCACTACGCCGAGCGCGTTCAGCGTCGGGGAGTCGAGGCTTCCGCTCACGGGCAGCGACTGCGAGAGCTGGAATTGCGCGAGCGCGGCCTGCGTCTTGGAGCCGAAGTCGCCGTTCGCCGGCCCGGCGTCGAAGCCGCGCGCGCGCAGCTTCTCCTGGACCTGCTGGATGAGCGCCGAATGCTCCCCGGGCGACGTGAGCCGCGGAAGGTCGTTCGGGTAGGCCTCCTCGGGATGGATCTCGTTGAATTCGCCGGACTGGTAGTAATAGCCGTTGTTGGCGCGGTTTGCGCGGTGGCTTGAAGGCAGGCTCGGGGTCGGCGCCGACGCGCCGGCTGATGCGCCGTCCGCGGCTCCCGGCTGCTGCTGCGCCGTAGCGCCGCTCTGCGGGACGTCGGGCTGCGAATGCGCCTCGGTGCGCTCCTCGTCCTGCTTTACCGGGTTGGAAGGCGAAGCCTGGTGCTCCATGGCAGCCGCGCTGCCGTTGCTGTTCGCGGTGTCGGCGGCTGCCGGACCTGCGCCTAGGGCGAGCAGGATGGGTAGGCAAGCGAGCAGTGAAGAATTCATGCGCCTCTCCTAGAGGGATGCCGCCGAGAACGTATCGCAATCCTTCGGGCGCCCCGAGTCCAGGCCGCGCCTGAACCAGCGCACGCGCTGCTCTGAGGAGCCGTGCGTGAAGGACTCTGGAACGACGCGCCCCTGCGACTGCTTCTGAAGCCGGTCGTCGCCGATGGCCGTGGCCGCATTAAGCGCCTCCTCCACGTCTCCCGGCTGCAGCTGGTTCATCGTGCCTGCGTAATGGCCCCACACGCCGGCGTAGCAATCGGCCTGCAGCTCCATGCGGACCGACACACCGCTCGCGCCTTGCCCGCGGCCGCGGGCCGCTTCCATGCGCTGGAAGGTGCCGGTGAGCTTCTGCACGTGGTGGCCCACTTCGTGCGCGATGACGTACGCCTGCGCGAAGTCGCCCGGCGCGTGAAAGCGCGTCTGCAAGTCGCGATAGAAGGCGAGGTCGACGTACAGCTTCTCGTCGTTCGGGCAGTAAAACGGCCCCATGGCCGATTGCCCCATGCCGCATGCCGAGCGCACCTGGCCGTCGTACAGCACCAGCGTCGGCGGCCGGTACTCGCTATTCGACTGCCGGAAGATCCGTCCCCACACGTCCTCGGTGCTGCCCAGCACCTTCGAGACGAACTGCCCCATCTCGTCGGCCGGCGCGCCGCGCGGCGCCTGGCGGGCGTCGTGCTGCGGGGTGACCTGCTGCCCGATGTTCAGCGCGGTGCCCGGATCGAAACCCAGGAAGTAGGCAACCACGGCAATCGCGATGCCGCCGATGCCGAGCCCGCCGCCCAGGCCCATCCCGCGGCGATCCTCGACGTTGCCGCTCGCGCGCTGGTTGAAGAGATCCATGCGCTGGCGGCAGCAATCTTCATGCCCCCGCTAGTTGATCAGCCTGTCGAGCAGCGCGCCGTCGATGGGCTTGAGGAACAGGTCATCGCACCCGGCTTGCACGGCACGGGCCCGTTCTTCCATCCCGGCCTGGCCGGTGATGAGGAAGAACTTCGACCCCGCAAGCCGACCTTCGCGCTTCATGCGCGCGGCGAGATCGCAGCCGTCGCAGTCGGGCAGGCGCAGGTCGACGAACACGATGTCCGGCCGGAAGCGCGCCGCGATCTCGAGCGCGGCGGAGCCGTTGATGGCGAACTGCGCCTCATGTCCCATGGCCCGCAGCAGCTCGGCCATGGTTTCGGCAGTATCGAGATGGTCGTCGATGACGAGAATGCGCCGGTGTGGCATGCAGACGCTCCGCCAGCCGCGGCGGCGGAACTCCCCCCAAATGCAAACCCGCGATGTTAAGCAGACGGGAAAAAAATTCCAGCCGTTCAATATTCACGTAACGTTGGGGCAATAGACTACCCCCTGTCGCCGCTTGCACTACAGCTGCAGCCTTTCGCGCCGTAGACGGTTTGCGCCCCGTTTCCCGTTCGAGGCATCCAGGAGACCGCGCGTGCCCGACCGGCAGGATCTGTACAAGAACACGCTGCACCGAGCGGCCGGCGCGCTGGGGGCGGACACGCTCGCCGCGCGCCTTGCGGTGTCCAGGCCGATGCTGCTCGTCTGGCTCGATGGCCTGGGCCCGATCCCCGAGGCGGCGTTCCTGAAAGCAGTGGACCTGCTGCAGGAGGACGAGCTCAGGAAGGCGTTGCAGCCGCCGAAAACCTAGCGGATCGGCGGCGCATAGAGCAGGCCGCCCTGGGTCCAGAGGCGGTTCATGCCGCGCTCGAAGCCGAGCGGCTTGAGGTTGGCGTCGAAGCTCTCGCCGTAATTGCCCACCTGCCGCACGATGCGGAACGCCCAGCGGTTGTCGATGCCCAGAAGCTTGCCGAGGTCGCCGTTGGCGCCGACGAAACGCTGGATCGCCGGAGCGCCGCCCTTCGCCTGCTGCTCGATGTTCTTCGAGGTCAAGCCGAGCTCCTCGGCCTCGATCATCGCGAAGAGCGACCAGCGCACGATGTCGAACCAGCGCTCGTCGCCCTGGCGCACCACGGGCCCGAGCGGCTCCTTGGAAATGAGCTCCGGAAGCACGACGTGCTCCTCGGGCCTGGGCGCGCGCGAGGCGCGCAACGCGGCGAGGCTCGAGGCGTCCGTGGTGAAGGCATCGCAGCGGCCGGCGAAGTAGGCGTTCAGCACTTCTTCCAGCTTCTCGATCACCACCGGCCGGAATTTCATGCGGTTGGCGCGAAAATAGTCGGCGAGGTTGAGCTCGTTCGTCGTGCCGGGCTGCACGCACACCGTCGCCCCGTCCAGCTGGCGCGCGCTCGTGACGCCGGCTTTCTTCGGCACCATGAAGCCCTGCCCGTCGTAGTAGCTGATGCCTACGAAGTTGAGCGCAAGGCCGGTGTCGCGCGAGAGCGTCCAGGTCGTGTTGCGCGCAAGCAGGTCGATCTCGCCGGACTGCAGGGCGGTGAAGCGCTGCTGCGCGGTAAGCGGCGTATAGCGCACCTTGCCGGCATCGCCAAGCACGGCCGCGGCGACCGCGCGACAGAGGTCGACGTCGATGCCGTGCCACACGCCCTTGGAGTCCGGCTGCGAGAACCCGGCGAGCCCGGTGTTGACCCCGCACTGCACGTGCCCGCGCTTTTGCACCGCTTCCAGCGTTTGCGCCTGCGCGCACGTGGCTAGCACGGCAAGGCACACGAACCACGCCGGCCTCAAGCGTCCTCGCCCTCCAGCAGGAAATTGCGCACGACATCGATCTGGCTCGCGTGCATGAGCGTCGGCGCGTGTCCCACGCCCGCGACTTCGACCATGCGGGCCTTCGGGCCGCGCCGGCCCATCTCGGAGGCGGTTTCCCGGCTGAGGAGGTCGGAGCGCTCGCCGCGGATCACCAGGCTCGGGCAGCGCACCGCCTCGTACACCGGCCAGAATTCCAGGTTGCCCTCCTTCGGAATCGTCGAGCGGAAGGCCTCGCCGATGCGCGGATCGTAGCGCGCCGCGTAGCTGCCGTCGTCGTTCCTGCGGACCCAGGTCTCCGCGAGGAAGCGCCACTGCGCATCGCTGTGCGGCCCGAAAGGCGCAGAGACCGCGCGCACGTACTCCTCTGCCTTCTCCAGGGACGGGAACACCGGCGCGCTGCCGACGTAGGTCGCGATTCTTTCGAGCGAGGCGCGCGCGATCACCGGCCCCGCATCGTTCAGCACCAGCTTCTTCACCGGCGTTGCGGCCTGCGCCGCCAGCGCCATGCCGATCAGCCCGCCCATGGAGGTGCCGACCCAGCTCACCGCCTCGACGTCGAGCCGCGCGATCAGCGTCACCATGTCGCTCACATACTGCGGAATGGCGTAGAGCATCGGATCGGCCAGGCGGTCCGATTCGCCGCGCCCGGCGATGTCCGGGCACACCACGCGCCAGCGGCCGCACAGCGCGCGCGCCAGGTCGTCGAAATCGCGGCCGCTGCGCGTGAGGCCGTGCACGCAGACCAGCGCGTCGCGGTTGCGCGGATCGCCCCACTCCAGGTAGGACACCCGGTGCAGCCCCTTCGGTGACAGGCACACGACCGAGCGCCGCCGCGGCTCGGGCTGCAGATTCAGGTCAGGGGCTGCGCTCGACAAGACGCCCGTTCTCGATTACCGCGCGGCCCGCAACGCCGTCGCGTTCCCAGTGCGCTTCGACGCGCAGCTCCGGAAAATCGGCCGAGGCCTGCGCGAAAGCCGGGAAAGGGATGCCGAGCCTCGGCTCGAAGCGATACTCGAGCGCGCCCTGCGCGTGGTGCTCCGTGTACGGCTCGGCATCCATGTCGCGCACCATGAGCCAGCGCAGGCGCTCGCGGAAATCCTCCAGGCGCCCGACGCCGGTGACGCGCACGACCGCTGTGAACAAGCTTCCCTCAGGCGTCGTACTTGAACGAAAGCGCGAGGCGCGCGCGGAACTGCACCACCTTGCCGCCCTCCACCTTCACGTCGAGCTTGGTGATCTCGGCGATGCGCAGGTCGCGCAGCGATTTCGCGGCCGTCTTCACCGCGCTGCGCGCCGCATCCTCCCAGGAGCTGCTGCTCGTTCCGATGACTTCGGTGACGCGATAAACCGCGTTGCTTTCCTTGGCCATGACCCCTCCTCTGATGCGGGAAAATCCCGCCGGATCATTGTAGCCAATAGCGTCGGTGGCGGAGGCGCTCGCGAACGAGCGCGACGCCCTGCGGCGAAAGCGTGACGGTCACGGCGCCATCGAGATCGGTGCGCGCGATGGCGCTGCCGGCGGCCCGGTAGCGCTCCAGCACCTCGGCATTGGGATGGCGAAAGCGGTTGCGATAGCCGGCGGCGACGATGGCCCAGCGCGGCGCCACCGCGGCGATGAACGCGGGGCTCGACGAAGTGCGGCTGCCGTGGTGCGGAACGACGAGCACGTCGCTTGGCAGCCGCGACGCGACGTGCTGCACCAGATCCCACTCCGCGGCACGCTCGATGTCGCCGGTCAGGAGCGCAGCGCCGCGCGCGTTCGAAATGCGCAGCACGCAGCTGCCGTCGTTGCGCCGCGCGCTGGGCAGCTCGGCGCCCGGATGCAGGATCTCGAAGCGCACGCCGTCCCATTGCCACGCCGTCCCGCGCGCGCAGGGCCAGGCCGGGGCGAGGGCATTGAGCGGGTGCCCGCGCGGCAGCGACGAGCGCAGCTCGTCCGCCGGCAGGGCCTCGAGCACGCTGAGCGCGCCTCCGATGTGGTCGCCGTCCTCGTGGGACAGCACCATCGCATCGAGGCGCGTGATGCCTTTCGCGCGCAGGAGCGGCACAATGACGCGCGAGCCGCTGTCGGCCTCGGGCCCGAAAGCCGGCCCGGCGTCGTAGAGCAGCGCGCGGTTCGCGGTCCGCACGACAATCGCCAGGCCCTGCCCCACGTCGAGCGTCGTGATCCAGGCCTCGCCTTCCCGAGGTGCGGGCGGCATGACGAGGAAAGCCGGCGCTATGAGCGCGAGCCCGCCCCCGCGCCAGGGCACGCCGCGCGGCGCGAGCAGCCAGGCGACGCCGGCGAACGCGAGCGCCACCGTCCACGATGCAGGCACGTGCTGCTGCCAGAGCGCGCCCGGAAGCGCGCTGCACCACTCGAGGAATTGCAGCAGCCACTGCGTCAGCCAGGAGGCGAGATCGAGCATCCAGTCCGCCGGAATGACGGCGGCGAGCAGCGCTAGCGGCGTGATTACCGCCGAGACCACCGGGATGGCGAGCGCATTCGCGAGCGGCCCGGCGACCGACACTTGGCCGAAAAGCAGCAAGACGGCCGGGGCGAGCCCCGCCGTAATCGCCCACTGCACGCGGATCCACTGCAGCGGGGCGGGCTCTGCCGCGCTCCATCCGGTCGCCACGTAGAAGATAAGCAGCACCGCGCCAAAAGATAGCCACAAGCCCGGCGCGAGCGGCGCCCACGGATCGATCGCGAGCACGGCGGCCAGCGCGAGCGCCAGCACGCGCCAGGGCGAGCTGATGCGGCCGCTCCAGAGGGCAAGCGCCACGATGCTCACCATGTAGCAGGTGCGCTGCGCCGGGACGCCGAATCCCGCAAGCAGCGTATAGCCGAGCGCGCCTGCGATGGCGGCGAGCGCGGCAGCCTTGCGCGCCGGAAGCGCCAGCGCGGCAGGCGGGATGCGGCGCCACGCCGCGGCCACCAGCCAGGCGAGAAGCGCGGATACGAGCGTGACGTGCAGCCCCGAGATGCTCATGAGGTGGGTGACGCCGGTGAGGTTGAACAGGCGCCATTCGTCCTGCGGGATCGAGCGCTGGTCGCCGATCGCGAGCGCGATCAGGATGCCTGCGGCCGGCGTCGGGCCGAGATGCTCGAGGAAACGCCCGCGGACCGCTTCGCGCGCCTGCTCGATCCGGTCCGACAGGCTGTTGCGCTCGCCGAGCAGGCGCCGCTCGCCGCGCTGGCGCACGTAGCCGGTCGCGCCGATGCCGCGCTCGAGGAGCCACGCCTCGTAGTCGAAGCCCTCCGGGTTCACGTTGCCGTGCGGCCGGCGCAGGCGCACGGTAAAGAGCCAGCGCTCGCCCGGATGCACGGCCTCGGAGAGGATCGCCGCGTCGTCCTCCTCTGCCGCGGCGGCGCTGCGGTACCAGGACAGCAGCAGCTTGCCCGGCACATGGCCCTCGGCGTCCGCCGACTCCACGTCGAACTCGAAGCGCACGCTGCGCTCGCCGAGCGCAGGCAGGCTTGCCACCACGCCGGCCACGTCGATGTCGCGGCCCTCGAGCTCCGGCGAAAGACGGTCGGCGAGGCGCTGCGCCGCGAGCAGCGCAGCCCAGGCGAAGCCGAGCGCGAAAGCAAGAAGGACGACGGTGCGTGGCCATCGGAATGCCGCAAGCGCGAGCGCGGGCAGCGCCAGCGCGAAGAGCGGCGCCGGCAGGGCCGCCTGCTGCTGCAATGCCGCCACGCCTGCGGCGAAGGCCAGGGCGGCGAGGGTCATCTACAATCAACGCGGCAGCCACGGTCGCGATGACTTGAAGAAAATCTTCCGCAAGTACCTGCCCGACGCGCACGGCGTGCGCGCGAGCCGCCTGGGGCGCGCGTTCGGGCCCTGGCTGCAGCATCCGAGCCTGTGGCACCTGAACCGCAGGTCGGTGTCGGGCGGCGTCGCCATCGGGCTTTTCGCCGGGCTCGTGCCGGGCCCCTTTCAGATGCTGACGGCACTGCTGCTCGCGGTCCCGCTCAGGAAGAACGTGGCGGTGGCGCTGCTCACCACCTTGTATACGAACCCGGTCACCATCGTGCCGCTCTATCTCGTCGCCTTCGCCTACGGCCGCCTGCTCCTCGGCGAAAGCAGCGGCATGGCGAGCGCGCCGGCATTCGAGATGGACTGGACGGACTGGGCGGGCTCGGCGTGGGCGCTCTGGGACTGGATGCTCGCCCTCGGCAAGCCGCTCGCCTTGGGCATCTTCGCGCTCGCCGTTACACTCGCATTGCTCGGCTATGTGGCCGTTCAGCTCGCCTGGCGCGTGCACGTGACGCTCGCCTGGCGCAGGCGAGGAAAGATGCGGGGGAGGCCTCGGTGAAAGGCAAGGAAGAGACCCTGGCGGCGCGGATCTGGCAGACCTTCCGCTGGCCCTTCGCCGTGTTCATCGCGCTGCACATCGTGGGCGCGGCGGGCTTCTGGGTCATCGCCAAGGGCAGCGCGTCGCTCGTCGATTGCGTCTACATGGTGTTCATCACGGTCGCGAGCATCGGCTACAGCGAGGTCATCGACCTGTCCGCGAGCCCCGGCGGGCGGGTATTCAACATGGCGATCGCCTTTCTCGGCATCGGCACGCTCGGGGTGATGATGTCCAAGCTCACCGTGTTCATCGTCGAGGGGCGGTTCGACGAAGTCCTGAGGAGGCGCAAGATGCAGGATCGCATCGATCATCTGAAGAATCATTTCGTGGTGTGCGGCGTGGGGCGCGTCGGCGGCAACGTCGCCCACGAGCTCGACCTGACCGAGCGCGATTTCGTGGCGCTCGACGAGTCCGCCGAGGCCATCGCCAGCTTCCGCGAGCGCTACCCGGGCGTGCTGGTGCTCCACGGCGACGCTTCCGACGATGCGGTGCTGGAGCGCGCCGGGGTCGCGCGGGCGCAGGGCGTGTTCGCCATCACCGGCGACGACGGCAAGAACCTGCTGATCACGCTGGCGGCGAAGCAGCTCAATCCCAAGGCGCGCGTGGTCGCGCGCTGCCACGAGGTGCGCAACATCGACAAGCTGAAGCGCATCGGCGCCGACGCCATCGTGTCGCCCGACTTTACCGGCGGCATGCGCATCGCCTCCAGCATGCTGCGGCCGGTGGTGGTGAGCTTCCTGGACGAGATGCTGCGCACCGACGACAAGCTGCGGGTGGAGGAGATCGCGGTGCGCGCGGGCTTTGCGCCGCGCGCGCTGCGCGAGGCGGTGCCGACGAGCCGCGAGTACGTGCTGCTCGCGGTGCGCGTCGGACCGAGCTGGGAATTCAACCCGCAGCAGGACTTCGTGCTGCAACCGGGCACCCACATCGTGGTGATGGCGACGCCGCAGGGCCGGCGCGCGCTGGAGAGCGCGCTCTCCGCCTAGCGCCCGGCGCCCGGGCGAGCGACCTTAGAGCCGCGACTCCTCGTAGTCGAGCTCTTCCTCGAGGTGGTGCAGCACCTCGTCGCTGATGCCGCCGTCGCGCCAGATCCGGATCAGCGCCGCGCGCTCCGCGTGCACCGCGGCGGCGCGAATGCGCCGGGCATAGCCGTGCGCGCTGTCGGGCTGGTCGGCGAGCGGCGAGGCGGCGGCCAGCCGGTCGCCGAATTCCTCGCGGATGCGCAGCCGCAGCTCGGGATGCGCGCCCTCGCGCGCGCCGAAGGCGTCGATGGCGTCCTGCGCCGCGCGGCCCATCGCGATGCGGGCGCGGCGCTCCTCGTCGAGGACGCTCGGATCCGAGCCCACCATGAGCCGCTGGATCACGGTCTCGAGCGTCAGCCCCTGCACCACCAGCGTGACGGCGATGACGATGAAGGTCAGGAAAATGATGAGGTCCCGGTAAGGAAACGGGCTTCCTTCCGGCAGGACTTCGGGAAGCGCGAGCGCGGCCGCGAGCGACACGATGCCGCGCATGCCGCACCAGCTGACGATGAACGCCTCGCCATGCAGGGGCCGCGGCGCCTCGCGCTTGCGCGCCCTGGCGATCCAGACCGGCAGGTATTCGGCGAAATAGACCCAGGCAAAGCGCACCAGGATCGCGATCAGGCTGATTGCGAGCGCGTAGGCCGCGAGGTCCCAGCCACCGTAGCCTTGCAGCCGCCCGATGACCCCCGACAGCTGCAGCCCGATCAGGATGAAGATCAGGCTGTTCAGGATGAACACGAGGATGTTCCACACCGAGCGCGCGAGGATGCGCATCTCCGCCGACACCATGGCGGGCGAGTAGCGCCCGCGCAGCAGGCCTGCCGCCACCACCGCCAGCACGCCGGAGAGCTGCAAGCCCTCGGCGAGCACGTACGCGGCGTACGGCACGGAGAGCGACAGCAGCACCTCGATGAACGGGTCGCCCAGATGCGGATGCAGGCGCACGAAGACCCAGCCGAGCAGGAAGCCGAGCGCGATGCCGCCTGCCGAGATGAAGATGAACTGCGTGCCCGCCTCGAAGAGCGAAAACCCGCCCGCGAGCGAGGCGGCGACGGCGAACTTGTAGATGACGAGGCCCGAGGCATCGTTCACCAGGCTCTCGCCCTCGAGCACGGTGACGATGCGCCGCGGCATGTTGAGCCTGGAGAGGATCGAGGTTGCCGCCACCGCATCCGGCGGCGACACGATGGCCCCGAATACGAAAGCCGCCGCCCACGGGATGTCGGGCACCACGGCCTTCAATGCCGCGCCGACCGCGAGCGTGGTGACCACGACCAGGCCGATGGCGAGCAGGCCGATCGGCCGCAGGTTCGCCTTGAAGTCGCGCCACGAGGTGAGGAGCGCCGCCTGGTACAGGATGGGCGGCAGCACGATGATGAGCAGGAACTGCGGGTCGAGCTGCAGCTGGGGGAGGTGCGGAACGAACCCGAGCACGCCGCCGCCGAGGACGAGCGCGATCGGATAAGGCAGCCCCGCGCGCCGCGCGAACCAGCCGAGCGCCATCGCGCACAGCAGGAGAAAGAGCAGGACCTCGATCAGCGCCACGGCAGGCTCAGCCGGCGACGCGCAAGGCGCCGTCGTGCAGCTCGAATACGCGCCCGGCGCGCGCCGCGAGCGAAGCGTCGTGCGTCACGATCACGAAGGCGGTGCCGCGCGAAGCCGAGAGGCGCAGCATCGCCTCGAACACCTCGTCTGCGGTATGCGAATCGAGGTTGCCGGTGGGCTCGTCGGCGAGCACGCAGGCCGGCTCGGTCACGAGCGCGCGCGCAAAAGCGCAGCGCTGGCGCTCCCCGCCCGAGAGCTCGCCCGGCTGGTGCTCCAGCCGCGCGCCCAGGCCGACCGCTTCCAGGGATTTTTTCGCCCGGGAAAAGGCCTCGGCGCGCGGAATGCGCCGGATCCACAGCGGCATGGCGACGTTCTCTAGCGCCGTGAACTCGGGCAGCAGGTGATGGAACTGGTACACGAAGCCGAGCGTGCGGTTGCGCAGGCGCCCGCGCTCGGCCTCGCTCATCGAGGCGAGTGGACGGCCCTGCACCGTCACCGTGCCGGCCGAGGGCACGTCCAGCCCGCCGAGCAGGTGCAGCAGCGTCGACTTCCCGGACCCCGAGCGCCCGGTGATCGCGATGCGCTCGCCCGGCTGCACGTCGAGGTCGACGCCATCGAGGACGGGCACGGCCTCGGGCCCCTGGTAGGTCTTCTTCAGGCCGCGGCAGGCGAGGATCGGCTCGCGAATAGCCTCATTCATATCTGAGGGCTTCGGCCGGATTGAGGCGCGCGGCGCGCCAGCTCGGATAGACGGTGGCGAGGAAGGAGAGGCCCAGGCCCATGAGCGCGACCGCGACCACGTCGCCCACCTGCAGGTCCGAGGGCAGCTCCGGAATCATGTACACGTCCTTCGACAGGAACTTGATGCGGAACGTGTTCTCGATCGCGGGCACGATGACGTCGATGTTGAGCGCCGTGACGACGCCGAGCAGGACGCCGATGAGCGTGCCGATCAGCCCGATCAGCAGCCCCTGGACGATGAAGATCTGCAGCACCGACCCGGGCGCCGCGCCCAGGGTGCGCAGGATGGCGATGTCGGCCTGCTTGTCCTTCACCGCGACCACCAGGGTGGAGATGATGTTGATCGCCGCCACCAGGATGATGAGCGTGAGGATGATGAACATCACGTGCTTCTCGATCTCGACGGCGCGAAAGAAGTTCGCGTGCGTGCGCGACCAGTCGACGGCATACACGTTCTGCGGCAGCTCGCGCACCAGCTCGCGCGCGATCCGCGGCGCGGCGAAGAGGTCGTCGAGCTTGAGCCGCACGCCGGTGACGCCTTCGCCGAGCTGGTAGAGCGTCTGCGCGTCGCGCAGGTGCACCAGGGCGAGGCCCGCGTCGGCATCGACGATGCCCGCCTCGAAAAGGCCCACCACGGTGAACTGCTTGAGGCGCGGAATCACGCCAGCCGGCGTCACCAGCCCCTGCGGCGCGACGATCGCCACCTTGTCGCCGGGCAGCACGCCGAGCGCGCGCCCGAGGTCCGCCCCGAGGATGATGCCGAACTCGCCCGGGCGCAGCGCGTCCAGCGTGCCGAGCTTCATGTATTGCGCGAAATTGGCTACGCGCTCCTCCTCCTGGGGCACGATGCCGCGCACCAGCGCGCCGCGCACCGACTGCCCCGCCGCGAGCATCGCCTGAGCCTGCACGAACGGCGCGGCCGCGAGCACGTGCTCGTGCCGGCTCGCGATGGCCATGATGGGCTGCCAGTCCGGCAGGCGATTGTTGAACCCGGTGATCTGCACGTGCGAGGCGACGCCGAGGATGCGCGTGCGCACCTCCTTCTGGAACCCGTTCATGACCGAGAGGACCACGATCAGCGCCCAGACGCCGACTGCGATGCCGATCATCGATACGAGGGAATTGATGCCGATGAACCGGTTGCGGCGCCGCGCGCGCGTGTAGCGCAGGCCGACGAGGAGCTCGTATCGCACGCCGGCGAGAATACTACAATGAACGCGATGGACTCCGAGACTTCCGGCCTCCTGCGCAAACTCGTCGGCTCACAGCGGATCGCCCATCTCGGAACCCTGCGCGCCGGGGCGCCGCTCGTGTCGATGACGCTCTTTCTGCCCGCCGCGGATTTTTCCGCCTTCCACCTCCACGTGAGCCGCCTGGCGTGGCACACGCAGGACATGCTGCACGACGCGCGCGTGTCGCTCTCCATCGCGGAGACCGACGACGGCCGCGCCGATCCCTTCACGCTGATGCGCGTGTCCATCCGCGGCGAAGCCGCCCAGATCGACAACGCCGACCCCGGCTTCGAGCCGCTGAAACGCGCCTGGCTTGCGCGCTTTCCGGAGCAGGCGATCAACTTCGAGCTGGCGGACTTCTCCTTCTGGCGCGTGCAGCCGCGCGATGCGCGCTTCGTCGCCGGCTTCGGCCGCATCCACAACCTCTCGGCGGCAGACCTCGCGAACGCGGCGCGCTAAGCCCGTCGTCTACGGGGTGGACTTCACCTGCGCGCCGCGGCGGGCGAAGCCGATCACCGTGGCGCGCGGCTTCGTGGACAGGGCGCGCCTCGTCGTAGAAGAAATCGAGAAGCTCGAATCCTTCGCCGCATTCGAGGAACTGCTGCAGCGGCCCGGCCCCTGGGTGGGCGGCTTCGATTTTCCGTTCAGCCTGCCGCGCGAGCTCGTCTGCGACCTGCGCTGGCCGCGCGAATGGAAAGCGCTCGTGCGCCACTGCGCCGCCATGAGCCGGCAGGAGCTTCGCGCGGCGCTCGATGCGTACCGGGCTTCACGGCCGGTGGGAAGAAAGTACGCGCACCGCGCAACCGACGGCCCCGCGGGATCGTCCAGCCCGATGAAGCTCGTCAATCCGCCGGTCGCGCTCATGTTCCACGAAGGCACGCCGCGCATCCTCGCCTCCGGCGTGCATGTCCCGGCATTGAGCGAGGGAGCGCGCGAGCGCGTCGCGCTCGAGGCCTATCCCGGGCTCCTCGTGCGCAAGCAGCTCGGCCTGCGCGCTTCCTACAAGAGCGATACGCGAAGCGAGCAGACCGCGGCGCGGCGGGCCGTGCGTAGCGCGATCATCCGGGAGATCGAAAACGGCCATCCGCTCGGCATTTCGCTGAAGCTGACCGATGCGATGAGGCGAGAGTTGCTCGCGGACGGCTCCGGCGATTCGCTCGACGCCGCGATTTGCGCGCTG
>DATAHF010000174.1:0-17264 GCA_036263315.1 Burkholderiales bacterium | reverse complement strand
CGCGGGCTTGCCGGCGAGATCACGTTCGTCCCGCTTGACGGCATCTCGAGCAGCTCGCTAGCGGACCTTGCGAGCGCACAACTGTCGTATCGATACGCGCTTCAAGAACTCAATTCGTTTGTCGCTCTCGGCTTTGACTACTCGGCCCTCAACGTGGGCGGCGCTCTCGACGTTTCGACGAACGGAATTGGAGTGACCGACGCTTGGATAGCTGCGCGCGCCGAGATGCTTTCATATCTCATGGCGCACAACGCCGCCAATGGCAGTGAGGCGTTTGACCCGGCGCAACCGTTCAACATAGACCAGCGCCAAGGCATCCAGATTGGCCCGATTACCGGCAACGAAGTGTTTTTCGCAGGAAACCTCGGTAGCAACGCGTTAGGTAGCGTGTGGAACGACGCGCTTTTTGGCGGTGCGGGTAACGACACGTTTAACGGAGGTATTGGAGCCGATTACCTGGAAGGAAAGACTGGCCAAGATGTGCTTATCGGCGGCGCCGGCAACGACACACTCATCTCCCTGGACGGCGCAGGCGGCGATCATGTGATCGGCGGCACCGGCTACGACACCTTCGTCGTCGATTGGGGCGATACGATTTCCGACGATCCTGAAGGCCCGCGCGGCGGGATTATTTATGTGGGAGCCGAGCGGCTTCAGCTAGGTGACGGATTCCGGAGCGATGGAAGCTCCTTCTTCCAGGCGGCCAATGGCGTGAGGTACTGGGAGGGAAGCGACGGTCGAATCGTCGCGTATCTCCCCGGCTCCTCCACGCAGGTGATGATCAACCGGCCGAACAACGTGGTGCCCGGGCGCGAGGATTTCGGCGATCACGAGGTCTCCGGACGACCCGACCTGGGCATCCGGCTCGTCACCCAGCACGATGGAGTCCCGCGCGCGCAGCTCTCAAGCTCGATCGGCGAGCTCTTCCACCTCGGCATTACCTTTCGCCTTCCCGCGGATCCGCTGGCGATCGATCTTGATGGAGACGGGCTCGAGACGCTCGGCGGGCCGTCGTCGAGCACCACGATTCTTTTCGACCATTCCGGGGACGGCGTTCGCGACGGCACCGCGTGGCTGAACGGCGATGATGCCTGGCTTGCCTTCGATCGCGACGGCGACGGCATGATCACGACGGGCGCGGAGTTGTTCGGCATCGATACGATCCTGCCCGATGGGACGCATGCCCCGAACGCGTTCGCGGCTCTGGCGCCGCTCGATACGAATGCCAACGGCCTCATCGATGCCGGAGACGCGGATTTCGCCCGGGTTCTCGTCTGGCGCGATCAGAACGTGAACGGGGTGTCGGAGTCCTTCGAGCTCTCGACGCTCGGCGACGCAGGTATCGCAGAGATCAGGCTCAATGCAACGCCGACCGGCATAGGGCTGGGGGATGGAAGCATCCTGACAATGACAAGCTCGTTCTTGCGTTCCGATGGAACGACCGGGCAGGTGGGCGCGATCGACCTGCTGCGCAATACGTTCGTGCGAGAGTTTTCGGATCCGCCGGCCAGCGCCGACACGGATGAAGCGCTCCCGAACATCGCCGGCACGGGACGAGTGCGCAATCTCGACGAGGCCAGCGCCGAATCCCTTGCGGTGGCCGAGAATCTGCAGCTCGCCGCCTCCGCCAGCACCCGGGAGTCCCAGCTGTCGCAAAGCGCGTCGCTGGTGTCCTCGTGGGCCGAGGATTCGCCCATGGCGACGGGATCGCAAGCGGCGCTCGATCGCGAGGGACGGCCGTTCGTCTACTATCGATTCGCAGATCTTCCTTCCGAGTCAGCGCAAGTCGCTTATCTCGCAATCACCGACGGGCATGTCGACCCCGCGACGCTGCCCGCGAACTGGTACCTGCAGCGGCAAAGCGCGGAATACCAGGAGCGCGTGCGCGAGCTGGAGATCCTCGAGCGCTTCGGCGGCCAGACTTTCGCCGACGTGCTGCATCTTCCGACGTTCACCGAATATTCCGCCTTTGGCGTCGAGCTTCGGACGATCGCGATCCCGATCGAAACTCAAAACTGGCAGTTCCTCAAGGCTGCCTATGAGGCGCTTACAGAGTCGACCTATCTTGCGGTAGCCGCACAGACGAGGCTTTCGACCTATCTCGAAGCCTTCATGCACGGCGAGGAAACGCGCGATTTCTCCGAGGTCGAGTCGATGCTCGCCCAGAGGCATGCCGCTAATCCGGCCGGCGCCATATCGGACCTCTTCGACCTTTCGCGCGCGCTCGGCGTGCAGCTCGTGGAGCGCGGCTGGATCAACCTGCCGGTGCTGCTGCAGGGCTGGCTGCGCGAGGCGAGCGCCGAACCCTCCCTGAGCGGAGTGCTCGATTCGCTTGGCATCCGGTTCCGCGACGACTTGACCCTCAACGGAACGACGAATGCCGACGTACTCCTCGGCAACAGCTGGATGCCTCCTTTCGCGGGCGGAGTCAGGTCAACGTACGCGGGGTTCGGCAACGACCTGATTTTCGGAGGCGAGGCATCCGCGACCGAGATTCACGACGGTCCCGGCCGGGATGTCATTCTCGGCGGCCCGGAACCGACGACTTACCTCAGCGGCGCCGGCCACGACATCATCCTCTTTGGCCGCGACTCTGGCACAGACTTCATTCAGCCGGAGTTCCTGATCTCACCGATGTCGGTCCTCGACCGCGACACGATTCAGCTTTTGCCCGGGATTGCGCCCGCGGACCTGATCGTGCGCCATTCCGACGTAGTGCTTGAAATCCGTATCCGCGGAACGACGGCGGTACTCACCGACCTGCACGCCACCTTCGGAGGAGAGGGCGATTTCATCGGCGGGATTTTTCGCACCATCGAGGACGTGCGCTTCGCCGACGGCACGGTGTGGTCTGCCGACATCCTGCAGGAGCAGGCGCTCATTGGCAGCGAGGAGGACGACAACGGCACCACGTATCGCCCGCTGGTCGGCTACACGTTCCGCGACGATCTGATCCGTGGCAACGGCGGAAATGACGTGCTTATCGGCCTCGGCGGCAATGACGAGCTGCTCGGCGGCATGGGAAACGATACCCTGACCGGCGGCAGCGGCAACGATCGCCTCGACGGCGGTGCGGGAAACGACAATCTCGATGGCGGCGCCGGAATCGACACCTATGTTTTCACCCGTGGCGGAGGCCGCGACTCGATCGGGTCGCCCGGTTCGGCGGATCTCGACGTACTGCGCGTCGCCGGCGGAATCGCGCCCGGGGAGCTGCTGCTCCAGCGCACGCCGAGCAACGCGATCCGGATCTTCCTCGGTGATGGAAGCGCCGAGATGCTGGACCCCGGCAACCCGCTCAACGGCCTTTACACGGCTTCGGGCGCAAACGGACCGAGCTTCGACCGGGTCGAGTTCGACGATGGGACCGTCTGGAACGCATTGGATATCCGGTCGCGGCTCTTTACCGCTACCGCCGGCGACGACGCGATCCTCGGTTTCAACGACGCGGCTGACGTGATCAGTGGCCTGGCAGGCGAGGACCGCTTGCTGGGTCTCGGCGGCGACGACCAGCTGACCGGGGGCGCCGGCAACGATCGCCTGGAAGGCGGCGCCGGGGCGGATACCTACGTCTTCAGGCGCGGCGACGGCCAGGACACGATCATCGACGATTCCAGCGCCGTCAACGTTCTTTTGCTGCCCGATATCGCGCCGGGCGAATTGACTCGAGTGGACAATGTGCTCAGCGTCACCGGGATGCAGGACCGCATAACGATCCAGGGTAGCGGCGCAGTCGGGCAGATTGTGTTCTCGGATGGTTCGACGAGCGCACTCAGCGAGATTCAAGGACCGCCCTCCGAAGGCGGCGGGACCGGAGGCGGCGGAGGGGGTTCCGGGACCGGCGAAGGCGGATCAGGCGGCGGCCCTGGCGGATCCTCTGTGCCGACCGACGGCAATGACGTTCTGTCAGGGACGCCTTCCGCGGATCTGCTCGCGGGCGGCAAGGGAAACGACATCCTTATCGGCGGCGCCGGCTCGGACACTTACTTCTTCGCGCTGGGCGACGGCTTCGATGTTTTTGTCGAAGATCCTTTGTCGGCCGAGCCGAACTTCATCCGCTTCGGACCGGGGATCGGCTTCGCCGACCTGCACGCACAGGAGGTCGAGAACGCAATATTCATCCAGGTGGGAAGCGGCACGGATGCCGTGGCGTTTCTTGCGGGGACGATCGCGGAAGTGCGCCTCGAGAGCGGCGCATCGAAGACGGTGGCTGATCTGCTCAATCCCTCCGATCCGCCGCTGCCCGACCCAGAGCCCGAAGGGCAATGCGCAAGCGCCGCAGCGGGCCATGCGAGCGTGCCGCAGCCGCAGGCTCCGCTTCCTGTCTACGGCGCAGGTTCTGCGCAATCGTCCCAATCATCCGGGGAATCTTCCAAGGCGCCGCCGCTCGCGCGGCAGGATATGGATATGGCGGTCGGCGATTCGACGTCGCCGGTGGCCGTTCCGCCGAATCGCGAAGCGGGCGACGTTGCCGCGCAACGCCGGGATTTGCCGGCCGGGGAGTCCGTGTCTGCAGTGTCCTCGGGCGCGGAATCCCTCGCTGGCCAGCCGCGCTTTGACGATCTGGTCGAGGCGGGGCGCATCAATTTCGCCGAGCGCTACGCCGACGCGATTCGCGAATTCGAGAGCAAGCGGGCGGGGCAGGAGAGGGCGTTGGCATCGGTCGATCCGGGCCCCATCGCGATCGAGGCCTGGAACACTGCGATGCATGCCTGGCATGAGCGCAATCCGGGATTCTCGGAGACCGATCTGAGCACTTCAGACGGCGGCTGGGCCATGGGCTGGGGATTGCCCGTCAGCGCTAGCCGCGAGCTCGAGGGAAGCTCTCCGGGTTTGGCGCCCGGCCTGGGAAATCCGGAACCAGTCACTCGTCTGTCAGGCGTGACAGCTTCGCCCGGATTGCGAGAAGGCTTGCGGCAGATTCTGTAGGTCTGCAAACGAGCGAAATTCGCGCCTTTCTTTCTGCGAAGATCGGGCATGCCGCGCCCCGTCCTGGACGAAGCCCACCTCCACCCCGCGATCCGCGAGAAGGTGGCGACGAATCGCATGGATTATGTGAAGGAGGTCCAGGCGGCGATCGCGGCGCACCCGGTGGTCGTCGTGGGCATGCGGCAGAACCCGGCGCCCAAGAAGGCGCGGAAGGCGCTCGACGAAGCGGGCATCGCTTACCGCTATCTCGAGTACGGCAGCTATCTGTCCGAATGGCGCAATCGCAACGCGCTCAAGATGTGGACCGGCTGGCCGACCTTCCCGATGGTATTCGTGAAGGGCGTGCTCATCGGCGGTGCCGACGATCTCATCAAGCTCATCAACAGCGGCGAATTGAAGAAGGAAATCCTCAAATGAAAAAAATCCTTGCTGTCATTCCGTTCGCTTTCGCGTCCACGGCTTTTGCCCAGTCGCAGGCGACCGTGGACGCGCACGTCGCGGAAGCCACGCGTCTCGCCGGATCGGATCTGGGCGCCCTCATGGTGCTCTGCAAGCCGGCGCCGGCCTCGCGCCCGCCGCAGGCTGCCGTGGATGCCGGCATCGCGAAGAACATCGCGCGCCCGGCGCCCGCGCCCGGGAAGGCGTTCGACAACCTCTACTTCATCGGAGCGGCGTGGGTGAGCGCGTGGGCGATCAAGACCTCCGAGGGCATCATCCTCATCGACGCGCTCAACAACGCAAAAGAGGCGCAGGAGCTGATCGACGGCGGCCTGAGGAGGCTCGGGATGGATCCGGCGACGATCAAGTACGTCATCGTCACGCACGCGCACGGCGATCATTACGGCGGCGCGCAATACCTCGTCTCCAAGTACAAGCCGCGCATCGTCATGAGCGAGCCCGACTGGGTTCAGACCGAGACGAAGCTCGAGTTCGACTCGCCCTCCAACTGGGGCCCGGTGCCCAAGCGCGATCTCTCCGTCAAGGACGGCGACACGGTTACGCTCGGCGGCCAGTCGGTGACGATCAACATCACCCCCGGCCACACGCTCGGCACGATCACGCCGACCTTCGACGTATTCTCGAACGGGAAGAAGCACCGCGTGCTGCTCTGGGGCGGCACTGCGTTCAACTTCGGCAACAACATCCCGCGCATGGACACCTACATCGCGGCGACCCAGCGCATGGCGAAGATCGCGCAGGAGCAGGGCATCGACGTGATGCTCTCGAACCACGCCGGCTATGACGGCACGATGGCGAAGCTGGAGGCGCTGAAAAAAGATCCGAAATCCGACGCCTTCGTCATCGGCACGCCCGCGGTCGTGCGCGGACTGCAGGTGATGGGCGAGTGCGCGCAGGCGCAGCGCGACCGCTACCTGCTGATGAAATAGGGCTTACTTCCGGACGTACTTCGCTTTCAGCGGGATGACGTTCCTCACGCCGCCGCGCGGGTTCTCCACGTCGCCCGCGTAGCGCGGAATCACGTGGATGTGCGCGTGCCAGACCGATTGGCCACCCGCCGCCTCGCAGTTCGCGCCGACGTTGTAGCCGTCGGGCTTGAAGCGCGCATCAAGGAGCTTCTTCACTTCCCGCACGAGGAGAAAGCACTCCGCGTACTCGGCGTCGTCCATGTCCCAAATGGTGCGCACATGGCGCCGGGGCGTCACGAGCGCATGGCCCTGAGATACCGGGTAGGTGTCCCAAGAGGCATAGGCATGCTGGTTCTCGGCGATGATCTCGCGCGGCACCTTGCAGAAGATGCAGGGATTGTTGGCATCTGACATGTTCCAAGTCTAGCATTTGAATAATCCCATAATGGGAGGCATAATTCCCATTATGGGAGTATCACGGCAACGCATTGCGGAAGCCCTGTTCACCCGCACTCAGCAACGGGTGCTTGGACTGCTCTTCTCCCAGACGGGCAGGCGCTTTTATCTGGCTGAAATCGTCCGAGAGGCGAAAAAGGGTACCGGCGCGGTTTATCGGGAGCTCGACCGCCTCACCGCCTCCGGCCTCGTCAAAATCGTCGCCGCCGGCAGGCAGAAGCTATATCAGGCCGATCGCGACTCGCCGGTCTTCCACGAGCTCGAGGGATTGATCAACAAGATCTCGGGGATCCAACCGGCTGTCCGCTCCCCGCAAGCGGCGTATGAACTCGAGCGACCGGCGCTCGACGCGCCCCCGCGCGCGAAGCTGGCGGCGCTGTGCCGCAAGTACCACATCCGGCGCCTCGGACTCTTCGGCTCGGCGTCGCGCAGCGAGCTGGCGCCCGGAAGCGACGTGGACCTGCTGGTCGAATTCGAGCCGGGGAAGGCTCCCTCGTTCTGGGCCGAGCCTGAAATGCGCGCGGCCATGAGCGAGCTTTTCGGAGGACGGCGCGTCGATCTCGTGCCGCCCCAGGTGCTCGAAAATCCCTATCGCAGAAAGAGCATCCTGCGCGACCTCCAGGTTCTTTATGAAGCCTGAAGAGCGCGACGCGGCGCACTTGTGGGACATGCTTCAGTCGGCCCGCGACGCGAAGGCGCTGCTCCGGGGCAGGACGCTGGCGGAATACCTTGGCGACCGCATGCGCCGTCTGGCGCTCGAGCGGGCGCTCGAGCTTGTGGGCGAGGCCGCCCGGCGCGTGAGCGCTGTCCGACAGCGGGCGCATCCTGAAATCGAATGGCGCGCCATTATCGGATTGCGCAATTTGCTCGCGCATGAATATGGCGCTATCGACCAGGAGCGCCTGTACCTGACCGGAAGGCAAAGCGTTCCGCAGCTAATTGAGGCGCTTGAAGCGATTCTCGAGGAGGCCTAGCCCGGGGGCGCGCGCATAATCTGCAAATGCCCTACGCCCACACCGTCGGCGGCGTCACCCACCGCTTCGAGAGCCTCAAGACGCTGCTCGCGAAGGCCTCGCCGCACCGCTCGGGCGATGCGCTCGCGGGCGTGGCGGCAAGCTCGGCCGAGGAGCGCATGGCGGCGCGCATGGCGCTCGCCGACCTGCCGCTCTCGACGTTCCTCGATGAGCCGCTGTACGAGGAAGACGACGTCACGCGGCTCATTCTCGATTCGCACGATCGGGGTGCTTTTGCTCCGGTTTCCGGCCTCACCGTCGGTTCATTTAGGGAATTTCTTTTAGAACAGAATGAAAAAGAAATAACCTCGCTTGCCCGGGGCCTCACCCCCGAGATGGCCGCGGCGGTCTCGAAGCTCATGCGCAACCAGGACCTCGTCTCGGTCGCGCGCAAATGCCGGGTGACGACGCGCTTCCGGAACACGATCGGGCTGCCGGGACGGCTCTCGGTGCGGCTGCAGCCCAATCACCCGACCGACGATCCGCGCGGCATCGCCGCCTCGATGCTGGAGGGCCTCCTCTACGGCTGCGGCGACGCGGTGATCGGCATCAACCCGGCGGGCGACGGCCTCGCCGCGTTCCTGCCGCTCTGGAAGATGATGGACGAGGTGATCCGGCGCTTCGCCATCCCCGCGCAGTCGTGCGTGCTCACGCACGTGACGAGCCAGCTCCAGGCGATCGAGAAGGGCGCGCCCGTGGATCTGGTGTTCCAGTCGATCGGCGGCACGCAGAAGACCAACGAATCCTTCGGCGTCACGCTGGGTCTCCTTAAAGAAGCGAATGAAGCGGCGAGATCGTTGAAGCGAGGAACGGTCGGCTCGAACGTCATGTACTTCGAGACGGGGCAGGGAAGCAGCCTCTCCGCGGGCGCGCACCACGGCTGCGACCAGCAGACGCTCGAGGCGCGGGCTTACGGCGTCGCGCGCGCGTTCGAGCCGCTCCTCGTCAACACGGTCGTGGGCTTCATCGGCCCCGAGTACCTCTACGACGGCAAGCAGATCATCCGCGCCGGGCTCGAGGACCATTTCTGCGGCAAGCTCCTCGGCGTGCCGCTTGGCGTGGATGTCTGCTACACCAACCACGCCGAGGCCGACCAGGACGACATGGACACGCTCCTCACGCTCCTTGGCGCGGCCGGCGTCGCCTACATCATGGGCGTGCCCGGCGCGGACGACGTGATGCTCAACTACCAGAGCACCTCGTTCCACGACGCGCTCTACCTGCGCGAGGTCATGGGCCTCAAGCGCGCGCCCGAATTCGAGGAATGGCTGGAAAAAATGGATTCCAGGCCCGCCTTGCTTTCGTATGCCAGGGAACTCGAAAAACCCGCTCGCTGAGCTCCGTGCCTTCACGCCCGCGCGCATCGGCATCGGCCGCGCGGGCAGCGGCGTGCCGACGCAGGAGCTCCTTTCCTTCGGCCTCGCGCATGCGCGCGCACGCGACGCGGTGCACGCGGCGCTGGACGTGGACCGGTTGGGTCTCGATGCGCCGGTCGTTCATTCCCGCGCGCTCGATCGTGAAACCTACTTGCGCCGTCCGGATCTCGGCCGCCGTCTTTCAGAAGAAGCGTCCTTGAAAAAAAGCGGCAAGCCCGTTGCGCTCGTGATCGCCGACGGGCTGTCGGCCACCGCGGTTCAAAGCCACGCCGTGCCCTTGATAAAGCAACTGACGGCAATCGCCCCTGAACGCTGGGCCGGCGCGCCGGCGGTCGTCGCGCTGCAGGCGCGCGTCGCGCTCGGCGACGAGATCGGCGAGCGGCTCGGCGCGCAGCTCGTCTGCGTCCTCATCGGCGAGCGCCCGGGCCTTTCCTCGCCCGACAGCCTCGGCTGCTACCTCACCTTCGCGCCGCGCGTGGGGCGCACGGACGCCGAGCGCAACTGCGTCTCCAACATCCGGCCGCAGGGCCTTTCCTACGAGGCCGCCGCGCGGCGCATCGACTGGCTCGCCGCCGCCGCGCTCGCGCGCGGGCTCAGCGGCATCGGCCTGAAGGATGAAAGCTCTTAAAGCAGCCCCAGCTCGATAAAGCGCAGGTGCAGCTCGCGGCAGGCCCAGGCATCGGTCGCCGCGTAGCTGATCTGCTGCGCGGAAAGGCGCGACGCGGCCCAGTTGGTGGTCTTGGTGCCCTTCGGCAGGCGAAAGCCGAGGAAGATCGCCGCAAGGTTGCGCAGGCCCGTCTGCTCGAGCCCGGCGCGCCGCGCGGCCGTGCCGAGGTCCACCACCGAGCGCGCCTGCAGGCCCGGCACCGTGCCCTCGAGCTGCTTCAGGTCGTCGGCGACGGAGATCCCCGCCTTGACGGTCCCCGGCATGCCGAAGAGCTCGCGCAGCGCCGGCGAGCAATCGAGCTGCTGCAGCCGGAAAATATGCACCGCGCGCGATCCGGCCGCCTGCAGGAGCGCGGTCGGGTGCGATTCGCCCTTCCTGAACGAGGGCCGCGTCTCGGTGTCCCAGCCGACCGCCGGCTCGCCGCGCAGGTCCGCGGCCGCGCGCTCGAGCGCGGCGGGCGTGTCGACGACGGTGACCGGGCCCTCGTAGCGGCCGGGCGGGAGCGCATTGACCTCCTCGCGCGATATGTAGCGCAGGTACTGTGCGGGCAGGGCCATGCCTGATCATAGCCGAGCGCGGCGCGCATAATTCCCCCATGGAGCACGACTATCGCGAGCGCGCGCTCAAGATCCTCCCCTGGATCTGCACGCGCTGCGCGCGCGAGTTTCCCGCCTCGCGCCTGAAGGAGCTCACCGTCCATCACATCGACGGCAATCACCACCACAATCCGGCCGACGGCTCGAACTGGGAGCTGCTCTGCATCTACTGCCACGAGAACGAGCACGCGCGCGTGGAGGACCACCGGGCGGGCGGCGGCGCGAAGCAAGCCGATCCGGCGCCGGCGAAGCACAAGGCGCTCTCGGGCCTCGCCGAGCTCCTGCACAAGAAGAAATGACGGCGAAAGAAGCGCGCCTCTCGCACAACGTCTACGTCGTCGAGCTCGACTTCGCGGTTTTGAGGAACGGCCGCTTCCGCGCGCGCAACCCGAACTACAGGAAAGGCGCGCCCTGCGTCTACGTCGGCATGACCGGGCTGCCGCCCGGCGAGCGCTTCCAGAACCACAAGGCCGGTATCAAGGCCAACGGGTTCGTGAAGAAGTTCGGCAAAGGCCTCTTGCCCGAGCTCTTCGCGCACCTCAATCCCATGCCCTACGAAGCCGCGCAGCAGATGGAGCGCGATCTCGCCGACGAGCTCCAGGAGAAGGGCTGGGCCGTATGGCAGGCGTGAAGCGCGCGGCGAAGCGGCGTGCGCCGGAAATGCCTTGACCCCGGAGCGCGCGACCTGTACAAGTATCCAGTGTCTCGGAAGTAGCCTGCAGTCACCGCCGGTGCGCCGGCGATTCCTCCAGCAACTCCTCCCGCCGCTCGAATCAAGCCGAGTCCGCCGCGCGACCGTTCGCGCGCGGCCCGGCGCACTGCCCTGCAGGCAAACGCAGAGAAAAGGGAAGCACCATGAACTGGCACGCCATCGAGATCCGCTGGAGCGAATACAAGGCCTCCGCCAAGCGGCAGTGGGACAAGCTCTCCGAGGAGCAGCTCGCCGGAACCAGGGGCAAGCGCGAGTACGTCGCGAGCCGCGTGCAGGAGGCCTATTCGCTCAGCCGCGAGGAGGCCGAGCGCCAGGTGGCCGCCTGGCAGGCGAGGCAGATGGTGTACGCGGTGGCCCCGAAGAACTGACTCAGCGGGAGCGCGCGCACAGCCGCGCTCCCTTGCGCTGGAAAGCGAGGAGACAAACCGATGAGCAATGAACAGTGGCGCTGGACGCAGGCAAGCGTCGCCCTCGTGGCGGCGGCCGCCGCCGCCCTGCGCCGCGCCGAGCGCGCGGCGGTGCCGCCCGTCACCGGGCGAGCCCCGTGGTGAAGAAGCCGCCCGAGCTGCATCTCGTGCGCGGGTCCGGACCCGTGAGGCTGAGAATCGTGAAGTTTCCCGTGCTCTGCCGCTACGAGCGGCCCATGGTGCCGGGCCGGGTCGGCCGGCCCTGGCCGACGCAGCACGCCTGGCGCGATCGCGTGCGCCAGCTCGCCCGCAACCCCGTCAAGCCCTAGCCGGGCGGCGCGTCTTGCGCCGGCGTGGCGGGCCTCGCCGCTTCGCGCGTTCCTTTGGCGGGCAGCAGCCGGATCGCGCGCGACTTCTGCACCAGGCCCGAGGGCGCGAAGAGCACCACACGCTCGCCGGTCATCGCCTTCGTCTCCGGCGAGAACGCCCGGTACACCCACACCTCGTAGCCGTTCGCGAAGTCGATCACCTTCGGCGGGCCGAGCTGCGAGCGCACATCGGACTTGGTCGACTCGCCCGGCTCGATGCCCTGCGCCGCGGCGCGCACGGTGCCCGGCTCGTCCATGGACTCGATCTCGACCCAGGTGCTGTCGGGCCAGCTTCGGTCGCCGAGCGGCAGCGTGTAGGTGCGATCGAGCAGCACCTCGCAGTCGCACCAGGGCAGCATCGGCGTCACGTCCTCCTCCTCGCTCGCCCCGCCCCAGAGCCGCCAGGCGGGCAGCACCTCGCGCCGCTCGCCGTCGACGAGCGCGACCGAGAACACCGGCCGGTCGGCGAAGAAGAGATAGTTGTTGTTGGCGCGCTCGCAGTAGTCGTCGAGGTTGGAGAACGAGTCGAGGAAGCGCTCCCACGCGCTGCGGTTGGACACCAGCTCCGCCTTCATCCCGACCTGGCATTCGAGGCGCAGGTCGCCGAGGCGCCGCGTGTTCGCCGGCAGTCCCGGCGAGCGGATGTCGGCGCGCCACGTCATCGTCTTCGCCTTGCGGTTGGGCCGCACCTGGGCGTCTTCCGCAATCGCCTTGGCGTCGCGCCCGAGCTCGAACGTGCCGTCCTCGGCTACCTTGAGCGGCTTCTGGAAGTCGTCCCCCACCACCTCGAGCCGCACGTCCTCCATCCGCGTGTCGCGCTTGCGCGGCAGGAGCCTGAACTTGAGCTCCGCCTGGGGCGCAAGCGCGTGCTTCGCCTCGAAGAGGTCCATTCCCTCGACCATCTTGCGGTAGGACTTGCTGACCGGGTCGCGCACGGTGGTGACGTGGACGGTGTCCTGGGCGAGGACGGGGAGAGAAACGAGCAGTGCCGAAAGAAGCAGTTTCCTGAGTACCATGTCATTGGGACTTCGTCGCAGCGCAAAAATTCCGGGCCGGGGGTGCCATGGATCGCAGCGAGCGCTTCTACAGGATCGACCGGCTGCTGCAGGGCGGCCTGAGCGTGTCGTTCGCCAAGCTCAGGGAGGCGCTTGACAGCATTTCGCCTGCGCAGCTGAAGCGCGATATCCAGTACATGCGCGATCGCTTCAATGCGCCCATCGAATACGATCGCGACACGAACGGCTACCGCTTCGGCAAGCCGCTCGCCGGGCCGCGCTATGCGCTGCCGGGCCTGTGGTTCTCGGCCTCCGAGATCTACGCGCTCCTCACGATGCAGAACCTGCTCGAGAACGTGCAGCCGGGCCTGCTCGAGGCGCACACGCGGCCGCTCCTCGATCGCCTCAACACGATCGTCGGCAAGGGCGAGCATTCCGCGGACGAAGTGCGAAAGCGCGTGCGCGTGCTTCACCTCGCCGCGCGCGCGCCCAAGCTCGCGTACTTCGAGGTGATCGCGCAGGGCGTGCTGCAGCGCCGGCGCCTGAAGATCCGCCACTGGAACCGGCAGCGGAACGACGAGACGGAGCGCCAAGTCTCGCCGCAGCGGCTCGTGCACTACCGGGACAACTGGTACCTCGACGCCTGGTGCCACAAGGCGGGGGACGTGCGCAGCTTCGCCATCGACGCGATCCGCGCCGCGGAGCTCCTCGACGACAAAGCGAAAGAGATCCCGAAGGCCGAGCTGGACCAAATCCTCAAGTCGGGCTACGGCATCTTCGCCGGGAAGGTCGTCACCTGGGCGAAGCTGCGCTTCACGCCCGAGCGCGCGCGCTGGGTCGCGAACGAGGCCTGGCACGAAGAGCAGAAAACCCGCTTCGAGCCCGACGGCAGCTACGTGCTCGAAGTCCCGTACGCGGACGATCGCGAGCTCGTCATGGACATCCTCAAGTTCGGGCCGGACGTGGAAGTGCTTGATCCGCCGGTATTAAGGAGACGCGTCGCCGACCTGCATCGCAAGGCAGCCTCGCGCTACGGCTAGACCCGCGGCAGGCTCATCCCCTGAGCCTCCCGCCGCAGAAAATGACTCGTGCACCGGAGAATCGGCGAGTCCCGTCCCGCGGACGTGCCCAAGGAGCTGCGCGAGGAGCCGCACGGCGTGCTGCCGCGCTTGCGCCTGGAGGCGCTGCTCGGCCGGCTCGACGAGGCGCTGGACGAGCCGATCGCGATCGGCGCGCCGCCGCACGGCGGCGGTCGCATCGTGTGGGTGTTCGGCTGCGTGGGCTACTGGATCGACGAGCGGCGCCGGGCGGTCGTGCCGGTGCGCCTCATCGGCCGGCGCCCGATACCGCTGCCTTGCACGGTGGAGCTCTGGCGCCCGCTCTCGACGCCGGTGTGGCTCACCTATCTGCTCAGGCACCTTGGGCTTTCCGACTGGGGCCTGCAGCGCCATCTTTTTCGCGGCGAGAGCGCGATCGAGCGCGAGGAGAAGTGGATCGCGGAGGCCGCTTACGCGCGCCTTGAGCGCGACGCGCGTTTTCGCGACCTGCGCGAGCGGCGCCTGCCCGCGGCTCTCGCGCTCGACCCGGAGCTCTGCCGCATCGCGCTCGGCACGCGTCCGGCGGGCGCCGGCGGGCTGGTCTGCTCGGCGCGCTACACGCGCCTCTGGCGCCTGCAGGCGCCGCTCAAGCGCGTCCTGCGCGAAAACCCGCGGCTCCTCGCGCTCGCGGTGGCCGCGCTCGAGGACCGCGAAATCGCGCCGCGCGAGGATCTCGTGCAAGTGCTGCACGAGCGCCTGCGCGCGGGCGGCGTCTCCGGCGCCGGCTGGCGCTACCTCGCGCGTCGCGGGACGAGGATTTTCCTGCCGCTCTGGCGGCATACGCGCGGCCGGCGCCTCGAGGCGGCGCGCCAGTACCTGGTCGCGCTGCAGGGCGCCGGCCTGCCGCCGCCGCCCCGCGAAGATGCGGCGAGGATCTGGCTGAGGGGACGCCCCGGGTGGGCCGAAACGCCGGGCGCCGTTCTCGCCGGCTTTCTTGCCGAGGCGGCGAGCCTTCGCGGCACGCTCCAGGCGCTCTTCTGGGAGGAAGACGCGCGGCTCGTGCTCGGCTGGGCGAGCGCCGCGCGGCCCGCGCTCGACAAGCGCCAGCGCCGCGCCGGCTGGCGCTGGCTCCTTCGCGCCGCTCGCGCCTGGGAGCGGCGCCAGATACTTCTCGAGGCGGAAGGTCCGCGCGCGTGGGCTTCGCCGCTCGAGGCCCTCGAGGGCGAAGGGCTGCGCGCCCGCGTCATCGGCTCGCTGGAAGAGCTGGTGGAGGAGGGCGGCGCGTTCCACAACTGCCTCGCGACGCTCTACGAGTCCTGCCAGGACGGCACCTCGCGCTACTTCGTGCTGCGCTCGGCAGCGGGCGGCAAGCGCGTCGCGGTCGCCGAGCTGCGCTGGCGGGGCGAGCGGGAGGGCTGGGCGCTCGGGCAGGTGCGCGGGCCGGCCAACAGCGAGCCGGGCGCCGACGTGCACGAGTTCGCCGCCTGTCTCGAGCGCGCCTATCGCGAGCGCGCGAAGGGGGCGCCGCCGCCCGAGCCCGCCTGGATCGCGGACATTGAAGAGGCCTATACCATCCCCGATCACCTTCTCTCCCGTCCCCAGCCGCCGGCCCCCAGGCTCATCCCCTGAGCCACCCGGCCCCGATACTGGCCTTCCTCACCAAGGAGCCCGTATGCAATCCACCCAATTCGAGCCCGTCCAGCATGCCCTGTCCGCGCTGCGCCTCGGCGCCCCTCAGGCGCACCGCAATCTCGCGCTCTTCCCGCTCATCGCCCAGGATCTCGGCGGCGCCGAGCGCGCCGACTACCTGCTGCTCGACGAGGCGCTCAGCCGCAAGCTCGCGCGGGTGACCGAGGTTTCCGCCGCGGGCAGCGTCCCCGAGCTCGCCTTCGAGAACGGCTCGGCCGAGAGAATCCTGCTCGTCGACGGCGACGAGCTGGTCGGCGCGAAGCAGAATCGCATCCTCAACCTCACCATCCTCGTGGGCGGCGGCAAGAAGATCCCGATCCCGGTCTCCTGCGTCGAGCAGGGCCGCTGGTCCTACCGCTCGCAGGAGTTCGCCTCGGCCGGGCGCTCGCTCTTCGCCAGGGCGCGCGCGAAGAAGATGGGCCGCGTCTCCGAATCGATGCGCGCGCGCGGCCTGCGCCACGCCAACCAGGGCGAGGTCTGGGCCGACATCGCCGAGAAGGCTGCGTTTTTCTGCGTCGACTCGGCCACCGGCGCGATGGAAGACAGCTACGTCTCGCGCCGGGAGCAGCTCGACGCCTACGCGGGCGCCTTCCGCGCGGAGCCCGGCCAGCGCGGCGCGGTCGCCGCGATCGACGGGAAGGTGATCGGCCTCGAGCTTTTCGACTCGGCGGCCACGTTCGCCAAGTACCTCGACAAGCTCGTGCGCGGCTATGCGCTCGATGCGCTCGAGACCGCGAACGGCAGGCACCTTGCGCCGGCCGAGGCTGAAGTGGAGAAGTTCCTCGAGCACATTCGCCGCGCCGCCGCCGAGCGCTTCCCGGCGCTGGGCGAGGGCGAGGACCTGCGCCTCTCGGGCGAGGGCATCACCGGCGCCGCGCTCACCTCGGGCGGACGGGTGGTGCACCTGGCGGGCTACACGGTGCAGCCATGATCTTCGGCGCCTCGCTTCCGCTCGACATCCTCATCGTCCTCACGCCGTGGATCGCGCTCGGCGTGATTTCGCTCCTCTCCGAGTGAGCGTACCCCGTGCTCGCCGGCGACGGCTCGGTCGTCACCGTCGGCCACCGGTTCAAGCGCATTCCTCGGGATTGATCGTGAAGCCGGAACACATCGCATCGCTGGTGCACATGGTGCGCGGGGAGCGCGTCTTGTTCGATTCGGATCTGGCGCGCCTCTATGGCGTCTCCACGGGGGCCTGAATCAGGCCGTCAAACGCAACCGCACGCGCTTTCCGGAAGATTTCATGTTTCGCCTCACCCCGCAGGAGCGCTCGGCCATGCGGTCACAAATTGTGATCGCATCAAAGCGCAACATCGGCGCACCACCGTACGCCTTCACCGAGCAGGGCGTCGCGATGCTCTCCAGCGTCCTGCGCTCCGCGCGCGCGGTCGAGGTCAACATCGCCATCATGCGCACCTTCGTCCAGCTGCGGCGGCTGATGGACTCCAACCGCCGGCTCGCGCGCAAGATCGAGGCGATGGAAAGGAAGTACGACGAGCAGTTCGGCGTCGTCTTCGACGCGATCAAGCGCCTCATCGCCGAGGATGACGCCCGCAAGAGCCAGCCCCGCCGAGGCATCGGCTTCGTTTCCTGAAAGGAGCTTCCATGACCCGCCAGATCATCCTCGACGCCGACGAAAAAATCGCCTGCCC